>JAYUGA010000279.1:0-9520 GCA_043738565.1 Rhodobacterales bacterium | reverse complement strand
CCATGATCAGGTGGATGCCGGAGGCGCGGGCCATCTGGGCGAGGCGCTGGATGCAGGCCTCGATCTCTTTGCCGGCGACCATCATCAGGTCGGCCATTTCGTCAACCACAACAACGATGTAGGGCAGGGTGACGGGGGCGAATTCGTCGGTCTCGAACACGGGTTCGCCGGTGTCTTCGTCAAAGCCGGTCTGGATGGTGCGCTTGAACATCTCGCCCTTGGCCAGGGCTTCGCGGACGCGGCCATTGAAGCCTTCGATGTTGCGGACGCCGGTTTTGGACATCTTGCGGTAGCGTTCCTCCATTTCCGAGACGACCCATTTCAGGGCGACGACGGCCTTTTTGGGGTCGGTGACGACGGGGGACAACAGGTGCGGGATGCCGTCGTAGACGGATAGTTCCAGCATCTTGGGGTCGATCATGATCAGGCGGCATTCGTCGGGGGAGAGTTTATACAGCAAGGACAGGATCATGGTGTTGATGGCGACGGATTTGCCGGAGCCGGTGGTGCCGGCGATCAAGAGGTGGGGCATCTTGGCGAGGTTGGCGATGATCGGCTCGCCGCCGATGTCTTTGCCCAATGCCAGCGGCAGGCGCATGGAACTATCGCCGAAGTCGCGGGCGGCGAGGATTTCGCGCAGGACGACTTTCTCGCGCACGGCGTTCGGGAGTTCGATGCCGATGACGGTGCGGCCGGGGACGGTGGAGACGCGGGCGCTGAGGGCGGACATCGAGCGGGCGATGTCGTCGGACAGGCCGATGACGCGGGAGGCTTTGAGGCCGGGTGCGGGTTCCAGTTCGTACATAGTGACGACCGGGCCGGGGCGGACCGAGGTGATTTCGCCCTTGACGCCATAGTCGTCGAGCACGGATTCCAGCATGCGGGCGTTTTCTTCCAGCGCCTCATGGGAGAGGGCGCTGCGCGGCAGGGCGAGCGGGGCGGAGAGCAGCGACAGCGGAGGAAGTTCGTAGGTGGTGGTCTTGTCGTCAAAGCGCAGGGTCGGTTGCTGTTCGGCGATGGCTTGGCGCGAGGGGGCGGGCTTTTTGACAGGGGTTTGCACAACGCCGCGCTTTTCGGCGGCGAGCGGGGCGCGGGTCATCGCGTCTTCGCGGATGTAGTCGTCATCCTCGGGCCATTCGGCGGCGATGGGCTGGTCTTCGTCGGACCAATCCTCGGCGGGCGTCAGGGTGATGCGCGGGGCGGGACGGGTGTCGGCGATCAGCGGCTGCGGGGCGAGGGGGCGGGCCACGACCGGCGGCTCGCGGCGAAGGGTGGCGGCGGCGAGGGAGGCCTGAGGCTCGGCGGTGCGCTGGCGGATGGCGGTGGAGATGCGGGCCTTGATGCGGTCTTCAGAGGGCATCGGTGCTGTTTCGGCGAAGTGCGACAGGTGCGGTTCGATCAGTTCGGGCTGGGGTTCCACCTCGCGCCGCATCAGGATCGGCAGGCGGGCGAGAAGGCCGAGTTTCTCTTTCGGGGCGGCGTAGTGCGGCGCTTCGGCCAGCGGTTCGGAATAGCGCGGGTCGGCGCGCAGCGATGTCGGGCGGCCGTAGCCTTCGGAGCGGACTTCGGCCATCGGGGCAGGGCGGGTTTCGTCGCGGCGGCGGATCGGACGAGGTTCGGCGGGCAGGGCGGCGGCAGCGTTGGCGGCGAGGGCGCGGCGGGTGCGGGCGCGGTCGGCGAGGGCCTGGGCGGCCAGCACGGAACCTTGGGCGCTTTTGCCCAGCAGGGTCAGGACGCCGGTATAGGCGACGACGAGGCCCAACAGCAGGAAGCGGCCGATCTGGATCAGTTCCCGGAGGTTGAAGCCGGTGACGAACAGCATCATGGTAAGGAAGGCTACGGCGACCAGCAGCGACAGGATCTTGATGCCGATGGCGGCCCCGCCGGGGATGATGCCCAGCAGCGAGCCGAGGATGGTGTCGCCGAACAGGCCACCCAGACCGAAGGAATGCGACCAAGCCGGGCCGGGGACCAGGGTGGCGCTGTAGACCGAGCCAAGCGCGATGGCGATCACGGCAAAGACCACGCGGGAAAGGGCTCGGTCGGCGCCACGATGGGCGGCGAAACGGACGCCCCAGGCGCAGATCACGGCGGGAATCCCCCAGGCCCCCATGCCGCCGATGATGACGAGGGTAGAGGCGATGGCGGCCCCGAGGCGACCAAGGACGTTATGGGCGGGGGCATCGGTGGCGACCATCCAGCCCGGATCATCGGGCGAGTAGCTGAGCAGCATCAGCGCGAAAGCCGCCGCGACAAAGATCAGGACGATGCCCAGAAGTTCGCGGCCGCGCCGTTCCAGCATGGCTTGCACGCTTTGATCCAGAAGGCGGTCGCGCTGCCGAACCTGATAGGATGCCATTGACTAAACCCTCAACGATATAGGCAGTTACGAAGCTGCGTGAGCCCGTGCTGCATTTCTGCTTTTGGGGCCACCAGAGCGACCCGGATGTAATTTTTGCCGGGATTGTTCCCGGCCACGTCGCGCGAAAGGTAAGCGCCGGGCAGAACCCGCACCCCGGTTTCGCGCCAGAGTTTCACGGCGGCCGCCTCGCCATCCTCGACCGGAAGCCAGAGGAAGAAGCCGCCTTCGGGAATCTGGAAGCCTTGCAGCCCGGCAAAGACCTGTTCGGCGGCGCGGAATTTTTCCTGATAGAGGTGGCGGTTCTGGGTGACGTGGAGTTCATCATTCCACGCCGCCTCGGAGACTTTCTGGATCGGCAGGGGCAGCGGGGCACCGGCGAAGCTGCGCAGTTTGCGGACCTGGGCGATGCCTCGTGCGCCGCCCGCAACAAAGCCGGATCGGAGGCCGGGAAGGTTGGAACGCTTGGAGAGCGAGTGGAAGGCAAAGACCCGCTCGGGGTCGGCATGGGTTTCCTCGGCGACTTGCAGGATGCCGACCGGGGCGTCGCGCCGCCAGATTTCGGCATAGCATTCGTCGGCGAAGATGGTGAAGTCGTGCTTTTCGGCCAGGGCCAGCAGGGTTTTCCAGTAGTCGCGCGAGGCGACAGCGCCCTGCGGATTGGCGGGCGAGCAGAGGTAGGCAATGGTGGTGCGGTTCAGGATGTCGGCAGGCAGGCTGGCGTAATCGGGCAGGAAGCCGGTGGCGGCGGTGGCGGGGATGAACTGCGGCTCGGCCCCGGTGGTGACGGCGGCGACGGCATAGACCTGATAGAACGGGTTGGGCATCAGCACCACGGGGGGCTGGCCGTTCTTAAGTTCCGGCGCGATGGCGATGGCGGCGTTGAACAGGCCCTCGCGGGTGCCGTTCAGCGCCATCAGGCGGTTTTCAGGCACGGTCGCGCCGTAGCGGCGGGCAATCCATTTCGAAATCGCGGTCAGCAGTTCGGGAGTGCCGTCGTTGGGGGGATAGGTGCCAAAGCCTGCGAGGTTGGCGGCGAGGATCGGGGCCACGAAATCCGGCATCGGGTGGCGCGGCTCGCCGATGGTCATGGCGATGGCGGGGCCGCCTGGCGCATGGCTGTCCAGCAGCTTCCGCAGGCGCGGAAACGCATAGTCCGGCAGGTTCGAGAACCGCTCTGGATACGTCATGTCTGCCTCAGCCCCCGAGGTCGTATCGCCCCGTTTGCGGCGACACTAGCCGGGGCAAGGGTTCCGGTCCAGAAAAACCCATGCGGGCGTTAGGTTTGCGGGGCAAGGTTGTGACTTTTTGGCATGGGTTTGCGGGCGCTCGGCCGCCCTGACGGGCTTCTTCGCTGATGCGAGCGAGGGCCGTTGCGCAGCAAGGAAGGAGCGGCGCGTCAGGCAAGGGCACGTTCGGCGGCCTGGCCGAGGCGGAGCAGGCGTTCTTCCTGCTGCGGCCCCATCATCAGGGTGATGCCGCAGGACGGCTGGCTGGTCGGCAGGGTCAGGGCACATTGGTTCAGCAGGTTGCCGATGCGGCTGTTGCGCAGGGCGAGCAGATTCTCGGCGACGAAGTAATCGGGGTCGGTCATCAGGCGCCGGGCGTTGGGCGGCAGGATGGGGGAGGTGGGCAGAAGGATGGCGTCGTAGCCGGCAGTGCGGTCGGCCCAGATCTGGCGCAGGGTCTCCAAGCGTCGCCAGCCTGCGATGTAGTCGGTAGCTTTCACCGCAGCCCCGGAGCGGAAGCATTCAAGAATGCGGGGGAACATCTTTTCCGGCGCGGCCTCGATGGTGGGGGCCCAGATGGCATAGGCTTCGGTGGTGAACAGGATAGCGGCGAGGGCGAGGGCCTCGGTGACTTCCGGGGCTTGGAGGCGGGTGATGTGCGCTCCGGCTTTGGTCAGGCGTTGGAGGGCGTCATCGAAGCCCTGGGCGGGGCGGCTGCGCAGGTCGTCCAGCGCCCCGGTTTCAAGAATGGCAAGGCGTCTCCCGTGCAGGGTGGTGCCGGTGAGGTCGGCGGGTTTGCGGCTTTCAAGCAGGGCAAGGAGCAGGGCGCAATCCTCGACATTGCGGGCGAGGGGACCGATGGTGTCAAAGCGCTCACACAGCGGCACGACGCCGGTGGTGGCGATGCGGGCGTGGGTGGTCTTGAGGCCGACGAGGTCGTTCCAGGCGGCGGGGATGCGGACCGAGCCGCCGGTGTCGGAACCGATGGCGGCGGGAGCAAGGCCGTGGGCGACCGAGGCGGCGGCACCGGAGGACGAGCCGCCTGCGACGGCCTGGTCATCGTTGATGCAGGGCGGGGTGGCGGTGACGGGGTTGAGGCCGAGGCCGGAGAAGGCAAGTTCCGACATGTGGGTTTTTCCGAGGCAGATGGCGCCTTGCAGGGTGGCGGTTTTGAGGACCGCGGCGTCTTGGGTGGGGGTGCGGTGTTTCAGGAGGGCGAAACCGGCCTCGGTTGGCGTCCCTGCGGTGTCGAACAGGTCTTTCCATGACAGGGGAACGCCGTCCAGCGGGCCACGGCGCAGGCCGGATTTGGCGCGGGCGGCGGCGGCCATCGCCTCGCCGCGGGCGCGGGGGGCGGTGGTGCGGGCGTAGATGCGGGCGGCGAGCGGGTGGGCGGCGATTTCGGTCAGGAAGAATTCGGTCAGTTCGACCGGGTTGATGCGGCCTTTACCGATTTCGCGGCCAAGGTCGGCGGCTGTCAGGTTGGACCAGGTTTGCATGCGGCGCTCCGTTTGCGGGCAGGCTAGCGGCAAGGGGTGCTGTGGACAATCCCGCGTGGCGGGGCATAGTTGGCGGCATGGAACAGGATGTCATCATCGTGGGCGGCGGGCTGAACGGGCCGGCTCTGGCTTTGGCGCTGGCACAGGGTGGCTTGCGGGTGACGGTGGTCGATGCGCGGCCAGCGCCTGTGCGGGCCGAGGCGGGGTTTGACGGGCGGGCCTATGCGCTGGCGATTGCGTCGAAGCGGCTGCTGGGTGAGATCGGGGTGTGGGAGCGGGTGGCGGACCTGTGCCAGCCGATCCTGAAGATCGTCGCCTCGGATGGGTGGCCGGGCACGGGGGCCTCGCCGTTTTTCCTGACGTTCGATCAGGCCGAGATTGAAGAGGGGCCGATGGGCTTCCTGCTGGAGGACCGCTTCCTCTATGCGGGCTTTCAGGCGGCAATGGCGGAGGTGCCGGCGATCACGGTGCTTCCGGGGGAAAGCGTTGTGGCGCAAGGAGTTGGGTCGGTGACCTTGGCGTCGGGGCTGGTGTTGTTGGCGCGGCTGGTCGTGGGTTGTGACGGACGCGGGTCGGGGACGGCGGCGCGTGCGGGTATCAGGCGGGTGGGCTGGGGATACGGGCAGACGGCGCTGGTGACGGCAGTGCGGCACCAGATGCCGCATCACGGGGTGGCGCAGCAGTTCTTCATGCCATCCGGGCCGCTGGCGATCTTGCCGTTGCCGGGGGGACAGCATTCGTCGATCGTGTGGAGTGAGACGGAGGAGAATGCGGCGGCGATTCAGGCGTTGCCGGACGGCGAGTATCTGGCGGCTTTGCGGCCCCGGTTTGGCGATTTTCTCGGGCAGATTGGGCTGGCGGGGGTGCGGTTCAGCTATCCGTTGAGCCTGTCACTGGCGGAGCGGTTTGTCGCCCCGCGGGTGGCTTTGGTGGGCGATGCGGCGCATGGGGTGCATCCCTTGGCGGGGCAGGGGTTGAACCTTGGCTTGCGCGATGTGGGGGCTTTGGCGCAGGTGCTGATCGAGGCGCGGCGGCGGGGTGAAGATATTGGCGCGGCGGCTGTGCTGGAGCGGTATCAAAGCTGGCGGCGGTTTGACGTGACGGCGATGGCTTTGGGGATGGACGTGGTCAACCGGCTGTTTTCAAATGACAATCCGGTGTTGCGCGGGGTGCGGGATCTGGGGCTGGGGATTTTCAATGCCATGCCGGGGCTCAGGCGCGGGTTCATCCGGCAGGCGGCGGGGTTGACGGGCGATGTGCCGAAGCTGCTGGCGGGGCGGCTTCCGTGATGCAGCCGGGGCACCGGACGTCGAGTGAACCTAAAGCCACTTTGCGACGCGGAACCCGGCATGTCCGGTAGAACTGTCTGGTTCGTTCCGGGTCCGGGAATGAACCTGATAGCGGTCACAATAGCTCTCATGGCATAGATAGGACCCGCCGCGCTGGATGCGGGCAGTGCCGTGATCGGGGCCTTTCGGGTCGCGCAGCGGGAGCCGGCCGGCGGGCGGGGCAGGCGTATAATGATCGCAAGTCCATTCCCAGACATTGCCGCAGGTGTTGTACAGACCGAAACCGTTGGGCGCAAAGGCCGTTACGGGCGCAGTGCCCGCATGGCCATCCTCGCCGTTGTTTTCCTGGGGAAACCGGCCTTGCCAGACATTCATCGCATGCCTGCCGCCGGGCTGCAGATCGTTTCCCCAAGGAAATTTCTTGTGCGCCAGACCGCCACGGGCGGCACATTCCCACTGCGCCTCGGTCGGAAGGCAAAGACCGGCCCAGGTGCAATAGGCCAGGGCGTCGAACCAGCCGACATGAACGACGGGATGATCCTGACGACTGAGGATGTCGCTGCCGGGTCCCTCGGGGGAAGACCAGCACGCGCCTTCGACGCGGCGCCACCACGGCAGCCCCGGCGGTGACTGCGTGAAGCGGCCGGGTTCGTGCAGCGCAAGATAGAACACGCTGGACCAACCTTCGCGCTCTGCAATGGTGCGGTAGCCGGTCGCGGTGGCGAACCTTACAAATTCGGCATTGCAGCAGGCGGTCGCAGAAATGCGGAAGGGCTGCAGCTTTACCTTTCGGCGCGGTGCATCAAAATCCTCGGCAAAACGCGAGCGGCGAGCTCCCATGTCGAAGAAACCGCCTGCAATCGCGATCAGAGGCAGCGCCAATGCCGCGCAATCGGCGTCACTGGCGCGGGAGACGGAAAGCGCCGCCGTCAGGTAGTCGGCGCCGCCAGAGGTTTCGGCGAGAAATCGCGGAGGCCCGCAGCATGTAGTAGACATGTGTTCCGCATTGACCACTGATTGACCAAAACTTGCCATCAGCCTGAAGAAATGCAACACCATTTGCAAGTGTCGAACCCGCCGCTTCGACATTCCCGGTTCATGAGGATTTTGGTTTGACCACGGCGAAAAAAAACATCCTTTTCATCAGCCTCGATGACGCCGTCGCCTATTGGCGCTATCGTTCGGTTTTTGGCGAAGAGTTGCGTGTTCCGAACCTTGACCGGATTTGCGCCCAAGCGGCGGCATTCCGGTCAGCTTATTGCCAGGCACCGGTCTGCGGTCCGTCCAGGGCCAGCTTCATGTCGGGCAGGACACCGCATCAACTGGGCGTATACGACAACAGCATCGACGTGTTTGACGCGTTGCCCGCCTCGGAAATCTGGTCGGTTCGCCTGAAAGAGGCCGGGTATTTCTGTTCCTCCGGCGGCAAGGTCCATCACAAATACAAACCGCTGCGGCGCAATCACCACAAGGTCATCTATTCGGACAACCAGAAGCACTTCCTCGCGGATACGAGTCTTCCGCCCGGGGCCGCCAGCCAGAAATTCGGTGGCCATCGCGGCGGTTGGGCAACCACTGACACCCATGACGATGCCACCTACTACGATCATCAATCCGCAGATTCGGCGATTGAATTCCTGCAATCTTATCAGGGGGATGCGCCGTTTTATCGTGAGGTCGGGTTTTACTCGCCGCATGGCCCGCACATCACACCCCTCCGCTTCAAGGAAATGTATGACCTGAAGGCTTTTCAAAAGCCTGCGGCATGGCAGAACGGTTTTGGCTGTGATGCGCTGATCGCCAGCCTGGGCTCCGACAGCGACATGTTTGCCGACACCAAGCCGGATTACTGGCGCGCCTGTGTGCGCAATTATTTCTCGGCATATAGCCACGGCGATTACCATCTGGGCCGGGTCTGGGACGCGTTGCAGACGTCGCGCCATGCTGAAAATACGTTGGTCGTCATTTGCGCCGATCACGGATTTCATTTGGGCGATCGCGGCCGTTTCTCGAAATTCACGCTGTTCGAACAGGTCGCCGGGGTGCCGGTGCTCATCTACGACCCAAGCAAGCCAGAAGCGCAGCTGATCGACGATCCCGTGGCGCTGTTGGACCTTGGCCCCACCATGCTCGATTGGGCCGGCGTGCCCGCGCCGCAAGGCTGGGTCGGGCGCTCTTTGCTGCCTTATCTGCGCGGTCAGGGCGATCCGGACCGGGCGGTTCTGACGGTCTGGCATGGAAGTGCGGCCATCCGGAAAGGCGATTTCCGGTTGATTCGCTATGAGGACGCGAGCACGCAGCTGTTCGATTTGACCCAGGATTTCTGGCAGCAAAACGAACTGGGCAGCGCGCATCCGGCCTTTCCCGACATGGCTGCATGCCTGATCCGGACCAGCCGCGAATACGGTTGCGACCGCTAGCAGGTTGCTGAAAAGGTGTTTTCGACCTGTCACGAACGCCTAGATGTGGTCTTTGTCGGCGCAGCATCGCTATATATTGCGCCAAAACACAGCGAAAGCCGTCTTTCCAGACTTCTTCAGCAACCTGCTAAAGCGTCTCGGACAAAAGTGGATACCGGCTTTGTCGCAAGATACGGGTAATACCAAAGCGCGCGGATGGTGACTCGTTTTGGGATTCCCAAATCGTTTGGGATTTGATTCAACATGGGCTCTGTTGCACAAATCGGGTGATAGGCTTGCCTCCCCTTTCCCCGGACAGACTCGTCCTACGGCTTCAGTGACGGGTATGCCGAGCGCGGTGAAGCCGTTCAGGACGGCCACACGGATCTGGAACTCGGCGACCTGACGATCAAAGTCCCGCGCGGCCAGTCGCTGGCCGAGCCGTTTGACACGGTGCATCCATTCGCCGGGAAAACGATCCCCCGGATCGTTTTCTGGCCCGGCTCATATCTCGACGCGGCTTCGGCGGTGATAGCCGCTCCATCGTCGCCAGATGGTTCGACCGAAGCGGCGTGAGGCGCGCAGGGCCTGGTTGCGGGCGATCGCCCCGGCGGTATCGGGCTTCCAGGGCTTGGCGTTCCTGCGGGGCGGGAGGATCGCAGCAGCGCCGCGGGCGGCGATGGCGTCGTGGCACTTGCGGGTGTCGAAGGCACCATCGGCGGTGACGCTGGCGATCTTCTGATCG
>JAYUGA010000278.1:0-9521 GCA_043738565.1 Rhodobacterales bacterium | reverse complement strand
AAGGGCCACCACACGCTGCGCCAACAGGCGGGGCAGATTGGGCGTATAGGGCTGCAAAGCCGCCCAAGCAGCCGCCGCATCGCTGACGGCGGGCTGCGGGCCAGCGGTTTGCACTGCGGGGCTTGCCGCCGAACCGCCTGGCGCGGCAGTTGTCGCAGCGATGCGGGCGGCTCGGGCCTTGTCGATGGCGGATTGAATCTTTTCCATGATGTTCCCTCAGGCCAAGGACGCTGTCGGCACGGCCAGCAGGCCGAACCGCTTGATGACCTGATTCAGCAGCAGATCAATCGGCATGTAATAGGTGTCGATCGCCCAAAGCGTGGAAGCGATTCCTCCGATCAGCAGCACCAGCACCAGCGCCAGCCGCAGCCGCCGCCAGCGTATTTCGCGCGCGGTCGTAATATAGGGCAGGGTGGCAAAAACCGAGATGCCCAGCTTGGTTGTCAACTCGACCGGACGGCGGACGCCCTTCTGCAAAAACTCGATCAGTACCACCAGGGCCAGTCCGAGGCCAAGCCCCGCCGCTACGCCCGCCGCCGCAATCACCTTGCGGTTTGGCCGGGCCGGGCCGGCGGGGGACACTGCCGGTTCGATCACCGAGAAACGCTGACCCTTGGCCATAGTCTCGATCGTATCGCCGGTCTCGGCGCGCGCCTTGTTGGCCACGGCAAGGTCATATTGCGATTTGACGTTGTCATATTCACGCTGCAAGTTGTCCAATGTGGTCGCATTGCCGGGCGTGGCATCTATGGCTGCCTGCAACTTGTCGATCTGGGCTTTGATGGCTTTCGCCTGCGTGGCCATTGCGGCAAGCTGGGCATCCATATCGGCCAGTTCCACGTCATAACCGGACAACTGATTGCCCGCTTCATCGGTCAACCCCGAGGCCAGTTGCACGGCAACCACTTTTTCCAGCGCGGCAATCTGGGTCTGCATCAGCTTGATCTTGGGGTTTTCCGGTGACAAGACGGCTTGTTGCGCCGTCAACTCGTTCTTCATGCCGCGCAACTGCTGCTGTTCGGGCGTCAGACCCTGGCTGGTCGCCGGATCATCCAAAGCGCCGTTGCTGGCGACCGCCGCATTATGCAGGCGCACCAGCCTGTCACGGCGGGTTTGCAGATCAGCCGCGTCGCGTTCGCGCTGCTCAAGCTGCGCCTGCAACGTCAACTGCTGACTGCGGTTGAACGTCAGGCCGTCCGGCAGGGCGTCACCATTGGCTTGCTTGAATTTCAGAATCTGCGCCCCGCGTTCGGTCAGTTCCTTATCCGTCCTGGCCGCTTCCTGTGCGAAGAAATCCAAGGTCTGACGGGCAGAGCCGGTACGCATCTCGACATCACTTTTCAGAATCAGCGTGACCACTTCGTTGGCTACCGCCGCGGCCAGGGTGGCTGTGGGGGCCTCAAAGCTGACGCCCACCAATGTGGCCCGGTCGGAGTCGCCGGCGCCGTCCATGTTGATCTTGATGCGCTTGCGCAGATCTACGACCACCGCATCGGCATCCATTGGTTTGGCCACCTTGCCAGGCGGCGGCGCGTAGATATTCAGGCGATTGGCCATGTCGACCAGAGTGTCGCGGCTGAGGATGCGCTGCTGGATGATCTGCAACTGTTCCGTCACCCGGGTCTGCACGGTCGAGGCCGCAAGTGCCTGGGGAATCTGTTCGGCCTCCACCACAAGCATCGCCTGAGCGATAAAGACGGTGGGCAGCAGCCGCGAAACCGAAATGCCAGCCGCCGAGACGCCCACGGCCACGATTAGGAACCAGGGTAGTCGGCGCAAGAAGAGCGAAAGATAAAAACGTAAGTCCATCGGATCAGTCTGCTTTCTGTATTTGGCCGCGCAAAGTAAGGATTGGCAAGGCGGTTGTTTTGCGCGCGGCGAAGAACACGCCGTCGTTCAGCACCTGTTGCACCGTCAACTTACTGACATGCTTGACACCCTTGCTGAAAGCATAAACCAGCGCCAGATCGCATAGCTGATTGATCAGGCGTGGCACGCCACGCGTCTGCATGTGGACGAGATCGCAGGCAGCAGCGCTGAAAATATTCTCCGTGGCACCCGCCACCGCCAGGCGGTGACGGATATAGGCCCGCACGGCGGGCGCATCCATCGCCCCCAGATGAAAGGCCGCAGAAACCCGCTGCGCAAACTGTGTCAGATCAGGCCTGCCGATCATGTCGCGCAGTTCGGGCTGGCCAACCAGCACCAGCTGCAACAACTCGTCCTTGTTGGAATTGATGTTGGTGAACATCCTGAGTTCCTCAAGACTCTCTCGCGACAGGTTCTGCGCTTCGTCGAAAATCAGGATCACCCGCCGCCCGGCGGCATATTCGGCGATCAGATATTGCTGAAACTTGCCAAAGAGATCGACATAGGTTTCCTGCGGCCCGGCCGGCTGGGCCAAAGCCAGCAGAACCCAGCGCAGCAGCTCGCCGCGATCGCCGTGGGCATTGGCCACCAGACCGACGCGCACATCCTCGCCCACGGATTTCAAAAGGTGATGCAGCAAGGTGGTTTTGCCTGCCCCAACCTCTCCGGTGATCAGCGTGATCGGGGCACGGGTCACGATACCATATTCCAGAATGGTGAAGGCCCGCTTGTGCAGCGGCGACCAATAGAGAAAGCTCGGATCCGGAACCAAGGAGAACGGCCGCTCAGTCATTCCAAAGTAGGTCGTGTAAATATCAAGCAAACTTATCATGCCCATACGAAGAACCCTGCCCGATCGTTCTGCCCCAAACGACTGACCGCCTCTGGCCCGGCACATCCGGTGCCCGCAACCAGCTTCCATGCGCAGCCTTCGGGCTCGTCATTGCCAAAACCACCTTGCCGACTAGCCAATACCCGCGAATCAGCCCGCCAACAAGCGCACAATCCGGCGCGAACAGCTGAGGAATCGCGGTTATCCCGCATAGGTTGTATCGAGCAATCGTCACGACCGCGTCCTGCTTTCGGCTCTGATCACGCCACAGAAACAATCCTCCCGAGGCACCCATTATTTAGCCTAAATTCTTTCCAAACCCACGGAAGCTCACAACTTCTCAGCAAATTTCGTTGCCGCGATGGCCAAGGAAGTGTAACTAAGGCAGAGGGCAGGCGGAATTCTGGTTTTCTTAAGGCAAGCCCCAGGAAGCACTGCCAAGATGCTTTTCCGATCTGGTGGCCGTTTGGGGGAACGACTGCCTTGTTGCGACTTCGGTTTCTAACGCTGTAGGATAATAGGGTGTTTTACATGACTATTCATTACGACTCCATGCCGGGTTCCAAGCCGACCTACATTCAGGCTGATGATCGTTCTGTGCCGACATTTTCGCAAGAGTCGACCGGACCGTCCCAAGGCATCTACCGCGCCGTTTTCAAGCGCGCGCTGGATATCGTTCTCGTGTGCCTTTCCGCCCCGATCAGTGTGCTGACCGTGGCCCTGCTGGCCCTTTTCGCGGCACAAGATGGTGCCAACCCGTTCTATTCGCAAGACCGTGTCGGGCTTGACGGGCGCGTCTACCGGATGTGGAAGCTGCGCTCGATGGTAGTGGATGCCGACGCCAGGCTGGCGGCGCATCTTGCGGCAGATGGCGCCGCGCGGCTGGAATGGGACACCACCCAAAAACTCAAGGCCGATCCGCGCATCACGCGCTTTGGCGCGATCTTGCGGAAATACTCACTGGACGAATTGCCGCAGCTTTGGAACGTGCTGACCGGGGATATGAGCCTGGTCGGCCCGCGCCCGATGATGCCCAGCCAGCAAGACATCTACCCCGGCACCGCCTATTATCGGCTGCGGCCCGGCATCACCGGCATGTGGCAGGTGTCGCGCCGCAATGAAAGCTCGTTTGCCGAGCGGGCCCATTTCGACAATGACTATGATCGGTCGCTGTCGCTCAAGACCGACCTCTGGCTTCTGGTGCAAACGGTACAAGTGGTTTTGCGCGCGACAGGTTATTGATCCGACGGGCGAAAGCCCCATTGTGATCCATAGCCGTGATGCGGCTGGGGCCTTGCGGTTTGCGGCGTCGATCACGCGACCAACAGCAGACGGGCCCGCCACGCTGCCTTCGATTTTCGGATACCAAGTCCATGACCCGACGCCCCCGCCACCTGATCCTGCCGCTGCTGATCGCCGCGTCGCTTGCCCTGTCAGCCTGCAAGACCGCCGAGCAAAAGGCCGAGGATTATTACCAGTCCGGCTTGGCTTTGCTGGCTAAGGGCGATGACGACCGTGCGAAGATCGAATTTCGCAACGCATTCAAATATAACGGTTTTCACAAAGCGGCTCGCAGAAGCTATGCCGACACTCTGGTCAAAGAGGGCAAGCTGCAAGAGGCCTATAGCCAATATCTGCGCCTGATCGAGCAATATCCCGATACGGTGGATGTGCGGGTGATCCTGGCCGAGATGGCCATCGACGGTGGCGCTTGGGAAGAAGCAGAGCGTCATGGCCGCGCCGCCATCGCATTGGCCCCCGATGCGCCCGATGTGCGGGCCATCAAGGTGGCTCTCGATTTCCGCACCGCGGTTTTGGCGAATGATACTGCCGCGCAGAACAAGGTGGCGGCAGAGGCCCGCACCCTGTTGGCCACCCTGCCCGAAAACAAAATCACCCGCCGCATCGTGATCGGCAACCTCACCGCCGGGCCAGACCCGCTTCAGGCGATCCCGATCATTGATGAAGGGCTCAGGATCGAGCCCAAATCGCTGGATCTTTACATGATCAAGTTCCGGATCCTGGCCAAGGCCGAGGATATCAAGGGCACCGGCGATACGCTGAAACGCATGTTCGAACTGTTCCCCGACAATCCCGAAGTGACCACGGCCCTGATCGGCTGGTATATGCTGCAAAAAGATTTCGACGGGGCCGAAGCCTTCCTGCGCAAGCTGGCGGGGCCCGCAGATGGCCCGACCGATGCCCATCTGGCGCTGTTGCAATTCCTGCAACGCGCCCGGGGCACGGATGCGGCCCGGGCCGAACTGGATGCACTTCTTGCAGCCAATCCGGGCAATGCCAATGGCGAGCTTTACGGCGGCATGCGCGCCTCGATGGATTTTGAGGCGGGCAAGCAGGACGCGGCGATTGCCGCCCTGCAAGCAATCGTCAAGACCGCCGCCGCCTCGGATCAGACCCGCAACCTCAAGGTCATTCTGGCCCGTATGCTGGATGCAACCGCCAACCGCGTGGGAGCGCGGGCCTTGGTGGAAGAAGTCCTCGCGGAAGACTCGTCCAATCTGGCGGCGCTCAAGCTCAGGGCCACCTGGTTCATTGCCGATGACAAGCCCGGCGACGCCATTGTCGATCTGCGCACCGCTCTGGACCAAAGCCCCCGCGACATCGAGGTGTTGACCCTGACCGCCGCCGCCTATGAACGCGATGGCAATCTGGATCTGGCTGGCGACCAATTGGCCAAGGCCGTCGAAATGTCAGGCTCTGCCGCAACGGAATCGCTGCGCTATGCCCAGTTCCTGATGCAGTTGGGCAAGGTTCAGGTGGTCGAGACCGTGCTGGACAATGCCCGCCAGGCCAGCCCGTCCAACCCCGACATCCTGCGCGCCCAAGCGCAGTATTACATCGGGCAGCGCAAGTGGGCGTCCGCCGAAGCCGCAATCGAGGCGCTCAAGGCGCTTGGCCTGAAGGATACGGAAGCCGAGATTCAGCAGATGCAGGCGGCAGTGCTGAACGGGCAGAACCGCATCGACGAAAGTCTGGCCATGTTGCAGGCTGCGGCGGCCCAGGCTGGCCAGACCAATTCCGCCGTCATCGCCATCGTGCAGACCCAGGTCCGGGCGGGCAAGACTGCCGAGGCGCGGACCTATCTTGACACGGTTCTGGCCAAATCTCCGCAAGACCGGGTGCTGCGCCTGCTGGGTGCCAATCTGGATCAACTGTCGGGCAAGACGGCAGCAGCCGAAGCGGCCTATCGTCAGTTGATCAGCCAGGACCCCAAGGACGAGGACCCGGTCAAGCGGCTCTACGACCTGCTGCAAACCGCAGGCCGCACCGCCGATGCCGCTGCCGTGCTGGCGGCCGGTCTTGCCGCCCTGCCGCAATCGCATGATCTGCGCTGGGTAAAAGCAGCCCGGTTGGAAGCAGAAGGCAAGATCGACGATGCGATTGCGGTTTATGAGGCGCTTTATGCGGAAAACAGCAGCGATACCGTCGTGGCCAACAACCTTGCCAGCCTGATCACCGCCAATCACGACGACGAGGCCAGCCTGACCCGTGCCGAGGCGATTGCCCGGCGTCTGCGCGGACTCGAAGTTCCGGCCTTCCAGGACACCTATGGCTGGATCGCCTTCCGCCGCGGCAATCTTGACGAGGCGCTGTCGCATCTGGAACCCGCCGCCAAGGGCCTGCCCAAGGATACACTGACCCAGTTTCACCTGGCCATGCTCTATGACAAGCTGGGCCGCAGCGCCGATGCGATCCGCCAGTTCGACCTTGCCCTGACCCTGGCGGGCGACAAGGTTCCGCCGCCGATGGCCGCAGCCCGGGACAGGCTGGTTCAGCTGAAGGCCGCCACCGCGGGCGCGACCTCGCCATGACCAGGCCCGCACCACGACACCGCTTTGGCCCACAACTGTGTCTTTGCAGGCACGGGCGGCCACCCTGCGGCCAAAATGACCCCGGGCAGGGCATTTCCGCTTTGCCCAGCTTGCAATGCCATTTATCCTTAGTGCCACAACGCGACAGTCTGTGGCGACAAGACAGCGCCTGGACCCAGAGGAGATTGCGGAGATGAAACGCCCTATTGCCCTGATGGCCGTCATGGTCCTTGGATTGCTGTCGATAATGTCGATGCTGTCACCCGCTGTGGCCGAAGGCTACAAAATCAAACCCGGCGATATTCTGACGCTGGAAGTGCTGGAAGATCCCAGCCTCAATCGCACGATTCTGGTGGCCCCCGATGGCCGCATCTCGTTGCCGCAGGCCGGCACGTTGCAAGTGTCCGGTCAGACGGTCGATGCCATAGGCAGCGCCGTTGCCGCCAAGATCGCGCCGAACTTCGCCAGCCCGCCAACGGTCTCGATTGCGTTGCAGCAGTTGGCTGTCCCCACGGCCACCGGTACCAGCGCGGCCGCCACGATAGATGTTTATGTCATCGGCGAGGCGAACAACGTCGGCAGACTGGACTTGCCCCGCCGCTCGACGGTGCTGCAAACCTTTGCCCAGATGGGCGGCTTCACCAAATTCGCCGCGACCAAACGCATCCATCTGCGCCGCACCGATGCGAAAACCGGGGCATCCACGACCTTCAACTTGAATTTCGATGCGATCCTGGCGGGCACCACGGCGGATGGCGGCATCACCCTGAAGCCGGGCGATGTGATCCTGGTTCCGCAACGCCGTCTTTTCGAATAAGGGATTGGGTAGCGTAAACTGGCCGGTGCTGGGGGGATGTCGTCTTTGAAAACAGCTGCAATCCGTATTGGCATTACCCCGGGCGCCATCTTGGTGCCGCTGTTGTGCGGCCTTGGCACACCAGCCCTGGCCGAAGGCGGCACCGAGCTGACGTTCAACCTTGGCGTCCGGCTGTCCCGTGACAGCAATCCGGATCTGACCCCGGTCAGTTCCGGCCAGCGCACGTCCGCTGGGCTTGACCTGTCGTTCGGGCTGACCAGTGCAACCGCACTGTCCACCCTGACCCTGCAAGGGGCTGCCGGGCTGCTGACCGGCAATGGCTCGGGGCCGATTGCCTCGGGCCTGACGGATCCAAGCCTGACCCTGGCTTATGCCCGCACCGGAGCCAATTCCCAGTTCACCGTGGACGGGGCGCTGCGTCAGGCCGATGTGTCAGGCGGTGACGTGACCAATTTTCAGACCGGGACTGGCCTGCGCCGTACGGCAGATTTGTCCAGCGGACTGAGCTTTGGCACCGGCGGACCGCTGGGCTTTGGCCTGAACGCCGGGATTACGGCGATCCGTTACAGCGGCACCACCGACCCCGACCTGATTGACAGCCGCACGGTGCGGCTTGGTGCCGACCTGCGGGCCGATCTGTCGCCGGTGCTGCGGGCCAGTCTTGGCCTGCAAGAAAGCCGCTTTCGCCAGGACGGTCAGGCTGCGCGCGACACGCTGGGTCTGAGTGCGGGCCTGACGCTGGATCGGCCGAACGGGGCGCTGTCGTTGCGGTTTGCCGCCGAGGACACGCCTGATGGCCAGCGCCTTGGACTGACCTTTGAACACCGCATGGACCTGTCGTCCGGCACGCTGACCTATAGTCTGGGTGCTACCCAAGGCGTCACCGACAAGACCTATCTGACCGGAGCGGTCAGCTATGTGCAGGATCTGCCGAATGGGGCAATGAACATTGGCTTGTCCCGCGCTGTAGCGGCTGGTGCCGAGACGAACAGCGAAACCGTACTGTCGCGCGCCACTGTCAGCTACAGCAAAGCCATCACCCCGCGCGCCAATCTGGCGCTTGCGCTGGACTGGGCCAAACAGCGCGACACAGCCACCGATCTGTCTACCGCCAACACCAGCCTGTCGGCGACCTGGACCCAGGACGTCACCCAGGACTGGGCGCTTGACCTTGGCTATAGCCGCCGCCTGCGCGATCAGGACGGCGTCGGCACCGGTCAATCGAACCAGGTTTTCATAACGTTCCGCCGCGCCTTTTCGCTGCGGTTCTGACCACCACCATTTCTACCCCTTGATTGTGTAACACCCCATGACATACCTGCCCGATACCAGCCGCGCCCTTCCGACCAATCTGGCCGGTCCGGGCTGGTTCGCCCTGCTGATCATGGCGGCGCTGCCGATCTACTGGATCGGCTTTGTGTCACTCGGGCAAGCGTGGCTGACGGCGGAATACAGCTACGGCCCGCTGATCCCGCTGATTTCGACCTATCTGCTGCTGCGCGAACTGCGCAGAGGCCCGCCCCCTGCGACCGGCACGCCCGCCGATCGCCGCCCCGGCATTGCATTGATCCTGTTTGCGCTGGTCGGAGGGATACTGGGCAACCTGGTCCACATTCCCGATGTGGTGACTTACGCCTTCATCCTGTGGGTGGCAGGTGTCACCCTCGTGGGCTTTGGCTGGGATCAGGGCCGACGCCATCAATTGCCGGTGCTGCATTTGATTTTCATGCTGCCCTTGCCGCAGTTTGTGTTCTGGAAAGTCACGATCTTTCTGCAACTGATCTCGTCGCAGCTCGGGGTCTGGTTCATTGATCTCATGGACATTCCGGTGTTTCTGGAAGGCAATGTGATCGACCTTGGCGTCTACAAGCTGCAAGTGGCGGAGGCCTGTTCCGGCCTGCGCTATCTGTTCCCGATCCTGTCGTTTTCCTATCTGATTGGCATCCTCTATCGCGGGCCGTTCTGGCACAAGGCAGTGCTGTTCCTGACCGCCGCCCCGCTGACCATCGTGATGAACTCGTTCCGCATCGGCGTGATCGGCGTGCTGGTCAATTCCTATGGCATCGCTCACGCCGAAGGCTTTCTGCATATCTTCGAAGGCTGGGTGATCTTCGGCCTGTGCATCGTTATACTGTTCCTGCTGGCCCTGGCCCTGCAACGGCTGGCACCT
>JAYUGA010000277.1:0-9565 GCA_043738565.1 Rhodobacterales bacterium | reverse complement strand
GAATAGAAATCGGCCTGCGCCCGTTTGTAGCCATAGGTCGACGAGTTCGCGATATTGTCGGAAATCGTCGCCAAGCGGTTGGCATTGGCATTCAGCCCTGCCACCCCCGCATTCATCGAGGAGGAAATTGTCATCGAAGCGCCTTTCTGCAACTCGACCCATGTCCGGACAAGCTGCGTGATGCGCCTTAAGATTGGCCTAACGTCTAAAATGCCTTTCGTTTCCTAGCGGTCTTTCCGCAACAGAATGACCTCCAGCCGGTTGTTGCGCGCCGCTGTGGGGTCGGCGGCCACGGGTTTGCGGTCAGCATGGCCGCTGATCCGGGCGATTCGCTCGGTGGGCGTGCCCGACGATTCGAGCAGGCCGCGCATGACCTGTGCCCGTGATGAGGACAAATCCCAGGACGGATTGTCGAGCAGCACGACGGGATAAGACCGCACGAAGCCATCGACCGCGATCTGGTTTTCCGTGATGGCAAAGACCTCCGCCAACAGGGCCGCAATGCGTTTCAGCGTCTGGGTCGGCTCTGCCTTGCCCTCGGTGAACAGAGGACTGCCGTCAGTGTCGAAGATTTCGACCACCAGCCCTTCGTCCGTTACCTTGGTCACGACATGGGCCAGCAGGCTTTTCATCGTCATGCTTTCGCCGCCCATGCCTTCCAAAGCACTTTGCAGCTTCCTGAGCTGGGCGGCGTCGGCTCCCTCGGTCGAACCGGCGCTGCCGCCCGACTTTTGTTCGGTGCCAGGCGTGCTGGCCGACATGCCGGTGCCGTTCCGGGCAAGGGTTTCATCGGAAAAGATCGAATCGCCGCCAAAGGCACCGTCACCGCCGCCTGACACCCGATTGATCGGGATCGTCGGATTGAAATAATCCGCGATGCCCTTGCGCTGCTTTTCCGTTGTCGCCCCCAGCAGCCACATCAGCATGAAGAAGGCCATCATGGCCGTCACAAAGTCAGCATAGGCCACTTTCCACGCCCCACCGTGGTGCCCGCCGCCCTGTATGATCTTCTTCCGCTTGATGATGACTGGCGGGGCATTTGACTGCCCGACCATACTCTCACCCACATATTCACCCAAGGGCAAGACTACAGCATCGCCATTAATCCGGGCTTAACCTGCGGGATTTTAGGGGTTTTTCCCGCGCGCCGCCTAGTGGCGGATCAGCCGGGCAAAGGCGGGAATGCCGATGGCAGCATAATCGCCCAGGAACTGCTGCGCGGCGGTCCGGGTCAGGCAGCTTTCAATCCGCATCGGCGTGGCCGGCGTGATCTTGCGCACCATACTGGGCGCACAACCGGTGCGGGTGATCAGAAAATCGGCGAATTCCTGCTCCGACAGGCTGCCCTTGCCGCTGACCAGCAGGTCAAAGCGGGCAAAATCCTGATTGATGCCGAACACGCCGCTCTGGCCAAACCGGGCCATCACATGATCCAGCGACCGGCGGTCCAGCCCGCTGGCCAGCGTATCGCCGAACCCCTTGGTCGGGCAGCCCAGCAGGCTCAGATGCCGCCGCAACTGGATCAGGTCGGTGGTGTCGGTTTCGATGGTGCAGAACAGGTCATACAGCGCCACCCGCTGCTTCGAGGTCGCCAGTTGCACGCCAGAGATTGGGCGCAACGCGGCGGCGACCCACTCGATCTTGGCCGCCGACAGCCCCTCCAGCACCATGCCGGACGGGCCGTCGAACCAATGGGCGGTCATATGGCCCGGCTCGACAATGCGGTGCAGCGTGCGGATCAGACGCGCGGCGTGAAAGCTGTTGGTCAGGCGGATCGACAGGTCATGGCGCTCCGCCTCTGGCTCGGCCCCCGTAGGCAGGATCGACACTTGCAGGCCAAGGGCGGACAGTAGCGGCAAAACCGCCCGCGCGGCGGCATTTGCCATATGGGTGGCGATCAGGCCGTGACCCTGGTTCAACACGCTTTCGGCGCGTTTGACCGACAGGCCAAAATGTTGCGAAAGGGTCTGAGCGGCAAGGGCAGCGGGGCCGGACACGGCAAGCAAGGTCACTTGGACGGTCCCTTCGGCAAGTTGCGGCACATTCATCTGGAAGCCTCCCTTACTAACTGCCCCCAGACATTGGACTGCGGCATGTGATCATTGCGTGACCTTCCCGTTCAGGAAGCGTCAAATCGCGAAGTAAGATGTGTCGATCACGATTGCAGTATCGTGATGTGAATAATTTTGATGCGGTGCTGCGACATTTGCAGGGCAGAAACGAGGAAAGAGTGCGATTTTGTTGCGTCGCCGGTGTCACGGCTGCGGCACATGCAGGGTGATTCCATCCAGCGCGGCACTCATCTTCAACTGGCAGGACAGCCGCGAATGCGGGCCGCGGTCGGCCTCGGTTTCGTCCAGCATGACATCCTCGAACTTGTCCGGCTTGCCCGTCACCGCGAACCACTCCGGCGCGACCTTGACATGACAGGTCGCACAGGCCATCGCGCCACCGCATTCGCCGATGACGTAAGGCACGTTGTTCGCCACCGCCGCCGCCATCAGCGTATGGCCCGGTTTGACCTCGGCGGCGATCTCGCGGCCGTCGGGCAGGATCCAGGTGGCTTTCATCACAGGTCTCGCGGGCTGGGGAAGGCTGGCGATTTGTGCCATGCAGCCGCCCGCCTCGCATTACACAAGCCTGTCAGATCACTGAAATGACACGGGCCTGTCAGATCGTTGAAACAAGCCGCAGCGCGTCATAGATCGCGGCGTGGATATTGCGCGCCTCGACCGCGTCACCGATCCGGAACAACTGAAACCCGGCGGGACCACCACCCAAAGTTTGCGGCTGCAAGGCGATGAACGCATCCTGATCGACCGCGCCCAGGTTCACCGACCGGTGTTTCAGCGCGAAATACAACTCGCTGATCGGCTGGGTGCCGTGGTTCACCACGATCTGATCGTAGTGGGCGGTCTTGCCCAGTTTCATGTAGTCGCTGTCGATCGTGGCCTTGATCTGGTTGCCATCGCGTTCGACCGATGTCAGCCGGTAGGTCACGGTAAGGGTCACAGCCTTACCTTGGATGGCGCGCATATAGGGCACCAGGTTCATCGCCATCACCTCCGGCGCAAAGCTGCGGTCGGGCGTCATCACCTCGACGCGGGCCCCAGCCTCGGCCAGAAGCTGCGCCGCCTGCAAGGCAGTGTGGTCGCCCGCGTCGTCATACAGCAGCACGTTGGCGCCGGGTTTGACATCGCCCGACAGAATGTCCCAGGCGGACACCGTCAGGTCATTGCCAGAGGCCAGAATGTCCTTTTCCGGCAAGCCGCCGGTGGCGATGATCACCACATCGGGGTTTTCGGCCAGGACGTCCTCCGCCTCGGCCCAGGTGTTGAAGCGGAATTCCACCCCCCGTGCGGCACATTGCGCCATGCGCCAGTCCACGATGCCGATGAACTCCGCCCGCCGCTGGCTCTGCGCGATCAGCCGCACCTGGCCGCCAGGATGCGGTGCCGCTTCGAACACCGTGACCTTGTGGCCGCGCTCTGCCGCCACCCGCGCCGCCTCCAGCCCGGCAGGGCCGGCACCCACCACCACAATCTGCCGCCTTGTCGCAGCGGGTTGGATCGTATGCGACAGCACCTCCTCCCGCCCGGTCGCCGGGTTGTGGATGCACAAGGCCATGCCGCCCTGATAGATCCGGTCCAGACAATAGGTTGCGCCCACACAGGGCCGAATGTCTTCCTCGCGCCCCTCGATGATTTTCCGCACGATATGCGGGTCGGCCATATGGGCGCGGGTCATGCCGACCATGTCCAGCTGCCCGGACTGGATTGCATAACGCGCCGTCGCCACATCCGGGATGCGGGCGGCGTGAAAGGTCGGCAGGCCAACCTCGGCGCGGACACGGCCCGCAAACTCCAGATGCGGCGCCGATTTCATGCCGTGGATCGGGATCACATCGGTCATCGCGGCATCGGTGAAAATCCGGCCCTTGATGATGTTGAGAAAATCCACCTGCCCGCTGTCGCGGAACATCTTGCCGATCTGGATGCCCTCTTCGGCACTGATCCCGCCCGCTTCGACCTCATCCGCCGTATAGCGCACCCCCAGCAGAAACCTCTCGCCCACCCGTTTGCGACAGGCCGCCAGCACCTCCATTGCAAACCGCGCCCGGTTTTCCAAGGAACCGCCATAGGGAGCCGCCAGTGCATTGGTGAAGGGCGACATGAACTGGTCCATGAGGTGCCCGTAGCATTCGAACTCCACCCCATCGAGCCCGGCTTCCTTCATCCGCTCGGCAGCATCGGCGTAATCCTGAATGATCCGGGTGATATCCCAGTCTTCAATGACCTTCGGAAACGCGCGGTGGCTGGGCTCGCGCGACGGCCCCGCCGCCACCACCGGCAGCCAGTCGCCCTTGTCCCACCGCGTCCGCCGCCCAAGGTGGGTCAGCTGAATCATCACCGCCGCCCCGGCCTCGTGACAGTCATCACTCAGCCGTTTCATCCAGCCCACCACCTCGTCCTTATAGGCCAGGATGTTGTTGAACACCGGCGGGCTGTCCCTGGACACCGCCGCCGACCCCGCCGTCATGGTCAGCGCAACCCCCGCTTTGGCCCGTTCCAGATGGTACAGCCGGTAGCGATCCTTCGGCATGCCATCCTCGGGATAGGCCGGTTCGTGACTGGTGGTCATGATCCGGTTGCGCAGGGTCAGGTGTTTCAGCTGGTAGGGTTGCAACAGCGGATCAGTCGACATCGGGGCCTCCATTTGCGCCAAGCCTAGGCCAGCCTGCAGCGGATCAGGTGCCGGATTACGACGCGGAATGTTCCGAAACGGCTAGGTCAGCCGCGCCAGCAACTGCAACACCTGCATGGCTTCGGCAGGCGACAGCGGCTCCAGTGTCTTGCGCGACACTTTCAGCGCGGTGGCGACGGATTGCCGGAACAGCGCCGCCCCCGCCTCGGTCAGCTTGACGGTCAACCGACGGCGGTCAGCAAGGTCAGCGGCGGTTTCGACCAGCCCCTGCCGCACCAGCCGGTCCACCACGCCCTTGATCGTCGCCGCATCCATCGCGGTGGCCCGCCCCAGATGGTTCTGGCTTTGCGGCCCCGTCTCGGCCAGCCGCGCCAGCACCGCAAACTGAGTCGTGGTCACGTCCGGGATGGCTTCGGAAAATAGCGCCAGATGGCGCTGCGTTGCCCGGCGCAGCACGTAACCGATCTGGTCATCCAGCACATAATCCACAATCTTCGCAACCATCGCACCGAGATAGACCCGGCCATCCGACGACGCAAGACAGTTGACAGGCTGCGCGGCCCGGAACATTATAGTTTGCATACAAACGAATTAGGCCGCCGCATGCCTGCCTATGCCCGCCCGACAGACCTTGGTGCTGCCCTTGCGTTGCGGGCGGCGGGCTACCGTGTTCTGGCGGGTGGCACCGACCTGTATCCCGCCGTCGGGGCGACATTGGCGGGGGATATTCTGGACATCACCGCCCTTCCCGATCTGCGCGGCATTGATCTGGCCGATGGCCTGCGCATCGGGGCCGCAACGCCGTGGACCGCCATTGCCGAGGCCACCCTGCCGCCCGCGCTGATCGCCCTGCAACAGGCCGCCCGCGTCGTCGGTGGCAGGCAAATCCAGAACGCCGGAACCATTGGCGGCAACCTGTGCAACGCCTCGCCCGCCGCCGATGGTATCCCGCCGCTGCTGGTTCTGGACGCGGCGGTGGAACTTGCTTCGGCCACCGGCACCCGTCGCATTCCGTTGCAAACCTACCTGAAGGGGCCGCGCAGGGTCGATTTGCAGCCCGCCGAACTGTTGACCGCCATCCTCATTCCGCCGTCGGCACTGCGCGGCAGGTCGGCTTTCACCAAGCTCGGCGCCCGCAGCCATCTGGTGATCTCGATAGCGATGGTGGCGGTCAGGCTGGTGACAACTGCGGGCCGCATCACGCAAGCCCGCGTTGCCGTCGGGGCCTGTTCCGCCACCGCCCAACGCTTGCCGCTCGCCGAGGCGGCGCTGCACGGGGCCACCCAGACCGACGCGGCCAAGCTGATCCGCTCCGAACACCTCGCCGCGCTGGCCCCTATCGACGACATCCGCGCCACCGCCACCTATCGCTGCGAGGCTGCCTTGGAACTGCTGCGCAGAACGGTAACGGGGGCGTGCCGTTGATCGCCTTCACCCTCAATGGCAAACCCGAGACTTGCGAGGCCCAACCCACCGCCCGCCTGTCCGCAGTTCTGCGCGAAACCCTTGGCCTCAAAGGCACCAAGGTCGGTTGCGACGCCGGTGATTGCGGCGCTTGCACCGTCTTGATCGACGGTCTGGCCCAATGCGCCTGCCTGATCCCTGTCGCCCGCATTGCCGGCGCAAGCGTCGACACCGTCGAGGCGGACACCCCGCTGCTCACCCGCCTCCGCGCCAGCTTCCTGCGCCACGGCGCTGCGCAATGCGGCATCTGCACCCCCGGCATGCTGATGAGTGCCGCCGATCTCTTGACCCGCAATCCCCACCCCACCCCCGCCGAGGTCGAAACCGCGCTTGGCGGCGTCCTCTGCCGCTGCACCGGCTATCGCAAGATCATCACCGCTGTGGCTAAGGCCAATTCCGTTGATCCAGAGCCTGTTTTCAACGGAAAAACCGTCGGCCAGCCCATCCCGCGCCTGGACGGTGCCGCCAAGGTTGCGGGCGACAGTTTTGGTGCCGACTATGCCCCCGCAGGCGCGTTGATCGTCAAAGCGGTCCGCTCGCCTCACGCCAATGCCAGCTTTGTCATCGGCGACCTTGCAGATTTCACCAACCGCCCCGGCATCGCTGCTGTCTTCACCGCCCGCGACATCCCCGGCCGCAATGCTTTCGGCGTCATTCCTGCCTTTGCCGATCAACCCGCCATCGCCGCCAGCCCCGCCCGGTTTCGCGGCGAATGCGTGGCGCTGATCGCCTTCGAACCCGGCACCGACCCGGATGTCTCGGCCTTCCCGATCACTTGGGAGCCTCTCACGCCGCACACGTCACCCGCCGAAGCCGAAGCCGCAAATGCGGCTCTGATCCACCCGAATCGTCCGCAAAACCGCCTGACCGAAGGCTGCGTCCACAAGGGCGATGCGACCACCGCCCTCGCCCATTCCGCCCATGTCGTCACAGGTGCCATCACCACCGCTTTCGTCGAACACGCCTATATCGAGCCCGAAGCCGGGGCCACCTGGATGGAGGGTGATACGCTGGCCATCCGGGCTTGCACCCAAGCCCCCTACATGGACCGCGACGACACCGCCGCCGTGCTTGGCCTGCCACCTGCCCAAGTCCGCATCATCCCTTCTGCCGTCGGTGGCGGCTTTGGCTCGAAACTGGATGTCAGCCTGCAACCACTGATCGGCCTTGTCACCTTGAAGACCGGCCGCCCCAGCCGGATGACCTATTCGCGCGCCGAAAGCATGGCCTCGACCACCAAACGCCACCCTGCCGAAATTCACGGCCGGATCGGCTGCGATGCCAGCGGCCGCATCACCGGCATGGAGTTTGCCGGGCGGTTCGACACCGGCCCCTATGCCTCCTGGGGGCCGACCGTCGCCAACCGGGTGCCGGTCCACGCCTCGGGCCCCTATCTGACCCCGAACATCACAGCCCAAGCCCGCGCCGTGCATACCAATGGCCCGGTGTCCGGTGCCTTCCGCAGCTTTGGCCTGCCGCAGGCCGCAGTCTGGCAAGAAACTTTGTATGACGATCTGGCCGAAAAAGCCGGTCTGGACCGACTGGCGTTTCGCCTGCTGAACGCCCTGCGCGACGGCGACGCCTCTGCCACCGGCCAGGTCATGCGGGCGACCGGGATCGCCGAATGCCTGACCGCGCTGCTCCCGCACTGGCACCGCGCCATTGCCGAAAACGGCCCGAATCGCGGCGTCGGCATTGCCTCCTGCTGGTATGGCTGCGGCAATACCGGCCTGCCCAACCCCTCCACCATCCGCATCGGCATCACCCGGGCGGGTCAGGTCATGCTGCATCAGGGGGCCACCGACATCGGCCAGGGCTCCAACACCGTGATCGCCCAGATTGCCGCCGATGCGCTGGGCCTGCCGCTGTCGGCGCTCGGCCTGATCGGCCCGGATACCGCCCTGTCGCCCGATGCCGGTAAAACCTCTGCCAGCCGCCAGACCTTTGTGACCGGCCGCGCCGCCCAAGCCGCTGGCACCGCGTTGCGCGCCGCCATCCTGCGACTGGCCAACGCCGGGCCAGACTCGCGGATCAGTCTGGATGGCGACATAATCCTGATCACAAATGGCTCTATTCGGCGCAAAGTCCGCCTTGCCGACCTGCCAACCGACCGGTTCGGCTATGCCATTTCGGCGCAGGAAACCTACGATCCGCCGACCAGACCCTTGGACGCCAATGGCCAGGGCAGCCCTTATGCCGTTTATGGTTATGGGGCGCAGATGGTCGAATTGACCGTTGATCCGGCGCTTGGCACCGTCAAGCTTCTCAAAATCACCGCCGCCTATGACCTTGGCCGCGTCATCAACCCGCTGCTGGCCGAGGGCCAGATCGAGGGCGGCATCGCGCAAGGCATCGGCATGGCGCTGCTGGAGGAATATCTGCCGGGCCGCACCGACAACCTGCACGACTACCTGATTCCGACCTTTGGCGACGTGCCGCCGATCGAAAGCCTGCTGATCGAAGTGCCCGACCCCGAAGGCCCGTTTGGGGCCAAGGGTCTGGGCGAACACGTCCTGATCCCGACCGCCCCCGCCATCCTGAACGCCATCTGCCACGCCACGGGCGCCCGCATCACCCGGCTGCCCGCCCTGCCGCACCGGGTGCTGGACGCCATGCGAAAGGCCCGACCATGAGCGATGAGAAAATCCGCTGCGATGCCTGCCCCGTGATGTGCTATATCGGCCCCGGCCAGACCGGAGCCTGCGACCGGTACGCCAACGCGGATGGCCGCATCGTGCGCACCGATCCCGTTGTGATGCTGTCCCATGCAATCGGCTCCGGTGGCCGTCTGGTGCCGTTTGCCTCCCAGGAATGGGACGGCGACCCGCTGCCATCTGATACCTTTGTCACCGGCATCGGCGCGGGCACCACCTATCCCGACTACAAACTGGCGCCGTTCATCGTCTCCTCCATCGTCGCCGGCGCCGATCTGGTGACGGTCGTGACCGAGGCGATCTTTTCCTACTGCGGCGTCAAGGTAAAGATCGACACCGACCGCTTTCTGGGCCCTGAAGGTGCCCTGATCCGGCGAAAGGACGAGGTGATCGGCCATGTCACCACCGCCGAATACGGCAGCCAGATGCTGTCACTCGGCGGCGTCCATCACCTGACCGGCGGCTCCAAGGCCGAGGGCCGCGAAACCTGCGCCGCCATGCTGGCTTTGTGCAATGCCGAGGCGGTGGATCTGACCATCGACGGCGGCGCAAGCGTCACGGTTCAGGCCGGACGCGCCCCGATTGTCGATGGCATGACGGAAAAGCGGATGCGGGTCGGTTGCGGCTCGGCGACTATCGGCATGTTCGCGGCGCAATGGTTGGGGCTGGTCGATGAGGTGGTGGTGGTGGATGACCACATCACTGGCGTGGTGTCGGAACATCAGGCCGGCAAGGTTCTGGGC
>JAYUGA010000276.1:0-3483 GCA_043738565.1 Rhodobacterales bacterium | reverse complement strand
GGAATGTTGCAGTACAGGATATAGGTTCCCGGCGTCAGATCGACGATCAGCGCCCCGCCCTTGCCCGGATCAAGCTCTGCCACTTCGCCCAGATGGCCGGCCTTTTCCTCGTCCACCCGATTCTCAGCGGCCAGATAGGGCAGTTCGGTGGCGCCAGCCGCCACGGCCGACAAGATCATTTCGTGGATGATGTCCTTGCTGTCGTTGGTGACCGCAAAGGTGACCTTGCCAGCCGGAACCGTCACCTTGTCCAGCGTGATTCCCATCAGGCCGGTGCTCATGTTGGCGATGTCCATCTTGCCCATCATCGCCATATGGGCACCGTCCATGACGACAGAATCCGGCCCCTTGTCCCACAACGAGACCTTGACCGTGGTTTCGGCAGCATAGGCGGAAAACGCAGATGCTGCCACGAGAAGCCCGGTGATTGACAGCAGACCCCGGCGCGAGAATGTGATCATTTGATCCGTCCTTGATGACTTGGGCCTGATGCCCGCCGCCATAAGGCGCACTTTTCGGCCCCGACACCTTGATACAGGTCAATGTCGGGGCCTGATTTGGTCACTTGGTGACGGTGACGATCGTCCACATGCCGTTCATGAAATGCGCCGGGATGTTGCAGTAGACGATGTACTTCCCCGGCTTCAGGTCCACGGTCAGGGCGCCGCTCTTGCCCGGATCCAGCTCTGACACTTCGCCCAGATAGCCGGCCGCCTCTTCGTTCACCTTGTAGTCAGCGGCGAGATAGGGCAGCGGCTTGCCATCCGCCGGGAGCGGCGACAGGATCATCTCATGCACGATGTCCTTGGAGGCGTTGGTAGCGGCAAAGGTGACCTTGCCAGCCCGAACGCTGGTAGCATTCAGCTTCAAACCCAAGGGGGCCATCGCCATGTTGGCTCCGGGCGACCCCATGCCCATCGGCATCGCGTCATTGGGTGTCGCCGAATCCGGCCCCTTGTCCCACAGCGTGACATTGACGGTGGACACCTGGGCGGCAAAGGACATCCCCGACAGCGCCAGATACAGACCGGCGGCAAGGGCAGTTGCGTTGCGTGAAAGCAAAGTCATCATTTCATCCATTCTGGCATGGGCGTTGGTGCCCGCACCTTCATCTGTGCCGCATTGCAGCAATTTGCCATAGGCGCAGTGGGTGACCGCCTATGCCGCAGGGCCTGCTGCAACCAAAGTTGCACGCGGCTTTCCGCTGGCAGCTAGCGATTTGCGCGACAGCCCGCCGCTGGACACGCGCCGGCTGGGTGGCTAGCCTTGCGTTGGTCTCTGCAACGGCGGTTCCGGGGCAGGGTTTCAGCGGAACGGGCGGCATGATTCTCGGCATCGGCACGGATTTGTGCAACATCGAGCGGATCGAGGCGACACTGGCGCGGTTTGGCGACAGGTTTCGCAACCGGGTGTTCACCGAACGGGAGCAGGCCAAGGCGGCGTCGCGGCCCCGCGCGGTGGCGGCGACCTATGCCAAGCGCTGGGCGGCGAAGGAGGCGTGTTCCAAGGCGCTGGGCACCGGCCTCAGGATGGGGATTGCGTGGAAGGATATGGCGGTCAGCAATCTGCGCTCTGGCCAGCCGGTGATGGCGGTGACGGGCTGGGCGGCTGAGCGGCTGGCCGCGATGACGCCGCCGGGTCACACAGCCTTGATCCATGTGACCTTGACCGATGACCACCCCTGGGCGCAGGCCATTGTGGTGATCGAGGCGGTGCCGATCGTGGACCCTGCCGCGCGCAAAACTTGACTCCCACCCCCCGCCCGCGCATGTAGCGCCGCGAAACCTAGTGGAAAGATCAGATATGGCCAGCCGGACCGCGCCCGAAAACGGCATCCTTGAGACCATCAAGACCATTGTTTACGCCCTGCTGATCGCCGGCATCTTTCGCACCCTGTTGTTCCAGCCGTTCTGGATTCCGTCGGAATCGATGAAGGACACGCTGCTGATCGGGGATTTCCTGTTCGTCAACAAGATGGCGTACGGCTATTCCCAATTTTCCTGCCCCTACGCCCTGTGCCCGATTTCCGGCCGGATCAAGCTGCCGGGCCTCAGCGGCGACCCGCAGCGCGGCGATGTCGTGGTGTTCCGCCATCCGGTGAATGGCGAGGATTACATCAAGCGGCTGATCGGCCTGCCGGGTGACAAGATTCAGGTCAAGGATGGCCTGTTGTACATCAACGGCACTGTGGCGCCGCAGGAACCGGCGGGGCAGTTCGAGGAGATTTACGAACCGCAAGGCTCGATGGGCAACAGCCCGCGCTGCGAGAATGCGCCGGTGGGGGCGGGCGGCGTCTGTACAAGGTCGCGGGCGATCGAGACGCTGCCGAATGGCGTCAGGCATGACGTTCTGAACATCGACAAGAACGGCTATGCTGACAACACCGATGTCTTCACGGTGCCCGAGGGCAATTATTTCTTCATGGGCGACAACCGCGACAATTCGATGGACAGCCGCTATAGCCAAAGCGTCGGCGGGGTGGGCTATGTGCCGGCCGAAAACCTGATCGGCCGGGCCGACCGGATCATCTTCTCATCAGCCGGGGCATCGCTGTTCTATTTCTGGACCTGGCGGATGGACCGGTTCTTCAAGGCGGTGGAGTGAAACTGTCCGGCGACCTTGCGGCGTTCACGGCGCGCATCGGGCATTCGTTCGCGCGACCGGAGTTGTTGCTGCAAGCGGTGACGCATGCCAGCCTGTCGTCTGCCACGCGGCCTGACAATCAGCGGTTGGAGTTTCTGGGCGACCGGGTGCTGGGGCTGGTGATGGCAGAGGCGTTGCTGAGCGCGGATGCGGTCGCGGCAGAGGGCTTGCTGGCGCCGCGCTTCAACGCGCTGGTGCGCAAGGAAACCTGCGCCGATGTGGCGCGCGAGGTGGGCTTGGGCGAGGTGATGAAGCTCGGTCGGTCCGAGATGATGTCAGGCGGGCGGAGGAAAGAGGCACTGCTGGGCGACGCGCTGGAGGCGCTGATTGCCGCCGTTTATCTGGATGGCGGTTTCGTAGCGGCGCGGGCGGTGGTCTTGCGGCTGTGGGGCGGGCGGATTGCGGCGGTGGATGCGGACGCGCGCGATGCCAAGACGGCGTTGCAAGAATGGGCGCAGGCGCGCGGGATGCTGCCGCCAGCCTATACCGAGGCGGCGCGCGACGGGCCGGATCATCAGCCGGTGTTTACGGTGCGGGTTGAACTGGCGAGCGGTGAATATGAGGCGGCGCGTGCGGGGTCCAAGCGGATTGCCGAACAGCAGGCGGCACGGGCGCTGTTGGCGCGGATGGAGTTGAAAGATGAGTGATGTATTGCCCGGACAGGGTGAGGATACCCGCGCGGGGTTTGTGGCGCTGATCGGCGAGCCGAATGCCGGCAAGTCGACGCTGCTCAATCGGATGGTCGGGGCCAAGGTGTCGATCGTCACCCACAAGGTGCAGACCACCCGCACCCGGATCCGGGGCGTAGCGATGGCGGGGCAGACCCAGATCGTGTTTGTC
>JAYUGA010000275.1:0-3486 GCA_043738565.1 Rhodobacterales bacterium | reverse complement strand
TTCTCAGGCGCGGTGATGGTTCGGGAGCGGCCCTAAGGGATGGGCGGCACGAATAGAACCCCCACTGCCTATCGCCCGAGCGGCGTTTCCGTGGCCCGACGGAAGCGCGCGCTTAGATGATGAAAGGTTACGATTAGCATGGCGCAAGCTTATGTCGGTCAAAAACGTATCCGCCGCTATTTCGGCAAAATCCGTGAAGTTCTGGAGATGCCGAACCTGATCGAGGTTCAGAAAAGCTCCTACGATCTGTTCCTGCGGTCTGGCGACAGCGACAAGCCATTGGATGGCGAAGGCATTCAGGGCACCTTCCAGTCGGTGTTTCCGATCAAGGATTTCAATGAAACGGCGGTTCTGGAATTCGTGAAATACGATCTGGAAAAGCCGAAATACGATGTGGATGAATGCCAGTCGCGCGATATGACCTATGCGGCGCCGCTCAAGGTGACGCTGCGGCTGATCGTATTTGATGTCGATGAAACCACCGGGGCACGGTCGGTCAAGGACATCAAGGAACAAGACGTCTACATGGGCGACATGCCCCTGATGACCCATAACGGCACCTTCATCGTCAACGGCACCGAGCGGGTGATCGTTTCCCAGATGCACCGCAGCCCGGGCGTGTTCTTTGACCACGACAAGGGCAAGACCCATTCGTCGGGCAAACTGCTGTTCGCCTGCCGGATCATTCCCTATCGCGGCTCTTGGCTCGACTTCGAATTCGACGCCAAGGATATCGTGTTCGCCCGCATCGACCGCCGCCGCAAGTTGCCGGTGACAACGCTGCTGTATGCGATGGGCATGGATCAGGAAGGCATCATGGATGCCTATTACCAGACCGTCAGCTACACCCATATCAAGAACAAGGGCTGGGTCACCAAGTTCTTCCCGGAACGTCTGCGCGGCACCCGTCCGACCTATGACGTGGTCGATGCGGCGACCGGCGAAGTGATCTGCAAGGCCGGCGACAAGATGACGCCGCGCATGGCGAATGACCTGATCAAATCGGGCAAAATTACCGAACTGCTGGTGCCGTTCGACAATATCATCGGCCGCTATGTCGCCAAGGACATCATCAACGAGACGACCGGTGCGATCTGGGTCGAAGCCGGTGACGAGTTGACGATGGAATACGACCGCGATGGTGGCGTCAAGGGTGGCACGCTGAAAGTGCTGCTGGATCAGGGCATTACCGATATTCCGGTTCTGGATATCGACGGCGTCAACACCGGGCCTTACATCCGCAACACGATGGCGGTTGACAAGAACATGGGCCGTGACACCGCGCTGATGGACATCTACCGGGTGATGCGCCCGGGTGAGCCGCCGACGGTCGAGGCGGCGTCGAATCTGTTCGACACGCTGTTCTTTGACAGCGAACGCTATGACCTGTCCGCGGTGGGCCGGGTCAAGATGAACATGCGTCTGGATCTGGGCCGCCCGGACACCCAGCGCACGCTGGACCGCGCCGACATCATCGCCTGCATCAAGGCGCTGACCGAGTTGCGCGACGGCAAGGGCGAGATTGACGACATCGACCACCTCGGCAACCGCCGGGTGCGTTCGGTCGGCGAATTGATGGAGAACCAGTACCGCGTCGGTCTGCTGCGGATGGAGAGGGCGATCAAGGAACGGATGTCTTCGGTCGAGATTGACACGATCATGCCGCAAGACCTGATCAACGCCAAACCGGCGGCGGCTGCGGTGCGTGAATTCTTTGGCTCCAGCCAGTTGTCGCAGTTCATGGACCAGACCAACCCCTTGTCGGAAGTGACGCACAAGCGTCGTCTGTCGGCACTGGGGCCGGGCGGTCTGACCCGCGAACGGGCTGGTTTCGAAGTCCGCGACGTGCACCCGACCCATTATGGCCGGATGTGCCCGATTGAAACGCCTGAGGGGCAGAACATCGGCCTTATCAACAGCTTGGCTACCTTTGCACGCGTGAACAAGTATGGTTTCATCGAGACGCCGTATCGCAAGGTGATCGACAACAAGGTGACGGATGAAGTCGTCTATATGTCGGCGACCGAAGAAATGCGGCACACCGTCGCCCAAGCCAACGCGGCGCAGGACAGCGAGGGTCGGTTTACCGATGACCTGATTTCCTCGCGGAAAGCGGGCGAGTTCATGCTGAACCCGCCGGATGCGATTGATCTGATCGACGTCAGCCCCAAGCAGTTGGTGTCGGTCGCGGCATCGCTGATCCCGTTCCTGGAGAACGACGACGCCAACCGCGCGTTGATGGGTTCGAACATGCAGCGTCAGGCGGTGCCGCTCTTGCAAGCCGATGCGCCGTTTGTCGGCACTGGCATCGAAGCGGTGGTTGCCCGCGACTCAGGTGCTGCCATCATGGCGCGTCGGGCTGGGGTGATTGACCAGGTTGACGCCACCCGTATCGTGGTGCGGGCGACCGAGATGATGGAACCGGGCGAGCCGGGCGTCGACATCTACCGTCTGCGCAAGTTCAAGCGGTCCAACCAGTCGTCCTGCATCAACCAGCGTCCGCTGGTGAAGGTCGGCGACACCGTGCTGCGCGGCGAAGTGGTGGCCGACGGTCCGTGCACCGACATGGGCGAACTGGCTTTGGGCCGCAACGTCGTCGTCGCTTTCATGCCGTGGAATGGCTACAACTACGAAGACAGCATCCTGATTTCCGAGCGGATCCTGAAAGACGACGTGTTCACCTCGATCCACATCGAAGAATACGAAGTCGCAGCCCGCGATACCAAACTGGGGCCGGAAGAAATTACCCGCGACATCCCGAACGTCGGCGAAGAAGCCCTGCGCAATCTGGACGAAGCGGGCATCGTCTATATCGGGGCCGAAGTGCAGCCGGGCGATATTCTGGTTGGCAAGATCACGCCCAAGGGCGAGAGCCCGATGACCCCGGAAGAAAAGCTGCTGCGCGCCATTTTCGGTGAAAAGGCGTCGGACGTGCGCGATACCTCGTTGCGCCTGCCGCCCGGTGCGTTTGGCACCATCGTCGAAGTGCGGGTGTTCAACCGGCACGGCGTCGACAAGGACGAACGCGCCTTGCAGATCGAGCGGGAAGAAATTGAACGCCTTGCCCGCGACCGTGACGACGAATTGGCGATTCTGGAGCGGAACATCTATTCGCGCCTGAAAACCCTGATCAGCGGCAAGACCGCCGTGAAGGGCCCGAAGGGGATCAAGGCCGGTTCGACCATCGACGACGATCTGCTGGGCACGCTGTCGCGCGGCCAGTGGTGGCAACTGGCTTTGGCGGAAGAGAATGACGCCAAGGAAGTCGAAGCCCTGCACGACCAGTTCGAGGCGCAGAAACGGGCGCTGGACAACCGGTTCGACGACAAGGTCGAAAAGGTCCGGCGCGGCGACGATCTGCCGCCGGGTGTGATGAAGATGGTCAAGGTGTTCGTCGCGGTGAAGCGCAAGCTGCAACCGGGCGACAAGATGGCCGGTCGTCATGGCAACAAGGGTGTTATCTCCAAAGTCGTCCCCGTGGAGGAC
>JAYUGA010000274.1:0-23579 GCA_043738565.1 Rhodobacterales bacterium | reverse complement strand
GTCAGCGAATATCTGAACGCCGCCGGTCTGCAAGATGACCTTGATGCCGTGGGTTTCAACCTTGTGGGCTACGGCTGCACCACCTGCATCGGCAACTCTGGCCCCTTGGACCCCGCAATTTCTGCCGCAATTGCAGAGGGCGATCTGGTCGCCGCCGCCGTCCTGTCCGGCAACCGCAACTTTGAAGGCCGCATCTCCCCGGATGTCCGCGCCAACTACCTCGCCAGCCCGCCCTTGGTTGTGGCCTATGCTTTGGCCGGGGATATGAACGTCGACCTGACCACAGAGCCTTTGGGCAAGGGCACCAATGGCCCAGTCTACCTGAAAGACATCTGGCCAACCAATAAAGAAATCGCGGATCTGGTCGAGGCCACCGTGACCCGCGCCGCCTTCCAGAAGAAATACGCCGACGTCTTCAAGGGCGATGCCAAATGGCAGGCCGTCGAGGTCACCGATAGTGAGACCTACGACTGGCCCGCCAGTTCCACCTATATCCGCAACCCACCCTATTTCCGCAACATGGCCAAGACCCCCGGCACGATCAGCGACATCCACAACGCCCGCATTCTCGCCGTCCTTGGCGACATGATCACCACCGACCACATCTCGCCCGCCGGTTCCTTCAAGGCCGCCACCCCCGCCGGCAAATACCTGACCGAACACCAGGTTCCGGTGTCAGAGTTCAACTCCTACGGCTCCCGCCGTGGCAACCACGAGGTGATGATGCGCGGCACTTTCGCCAATATCCGCATCAGGAACGAAATGCTGGCCGATGAAACTGGGGCGGGCATCGAAGGCGGCTACACCGTCGGGCCTGATGGTGCCCGCGCCTCGATCTACGACGCCTCGATGGCATATCAGCATGCGGGCACCCCCCTGGTGATCTTCGGCGGCATCGAATACGGCGCAGGCTCCTCGCGCGACTGGGCCGCCAAGGGCACCGCCCTCCTCGGCGTCAAAGCCGTCATCGCCGAGTCGTTCGAACGCATCCACCGCTCCAACCTCGTCGGCATGGGCGTGATCCCGTTCGAGTTCACCGGCGGCGACACCCGCAAGACCCTGGGGCTTAAGGGCGACGAAGTCGTCTCGATCACCGGCCTCGCTGGTCACCTGAAACCCCTCTCCACCGTGCCCTGCACCATCACCTATGCCGACAGCACCCGCAAAACCATCCAGATCAAATGCCGCATCGACACCGAAATCGAGATTGAATACGTCGAACACGGCGGCGTCCTGCACTACGTCCTGCGCGATCTGGCATCCCGCTAAAATCCGAAACAAATTGTTTCCAATACGTAAGACCCGGCGCAACCGGGTCTTACGTTCTTGTTAAGTTCCGTACCGCAGGCTGAGGTCACCCAACTGCAAGGTGCCAGATGTCCAACCGCTTCCCCCCCATCGCCGCCCAGACCAGGGCCGCGACCCGCGCCAAAACCATCGCATTGCCCAACCTGCCGTGGTTCGAACTGACCCTCAGCCTCGGCCTCTTGATCCTGCTACATCAGATGTAACGTCGAACCCGTACAGCCAGTCAAACCGCCGCAGCGCCAGTTCCGGTGCCAGCCATCCGCCCACCCGCAACCCCGCATGCGCCACCACCCGCGCCGCGCCGCCCAGATGATAGGCTCGGGCATTGCGCGACGCTGCCGCCACAATCCGCGCACACCGCGCCGCCCGCTTGCCCTGATACGCCGCCAGCCCAGCGGCCCAGCCATCATGGGAGGCCAGCGAATCAGCCAACACCCAGGCATCCTCCAGCGCCATCGAAGCCCCCTGCGCCAGAAACGGCAGGGTCGGATGCGCCGCATCGCCCAGAATCGCCACCGCCCCGCCCGCCGTCACCTTCTGCCAGACCCCCGCCACCGGATGCCGGAACAACCCCCACAGCCAGACATCCTCGACCTGCTGCAGCCAGCCCCGCACCCGCGCCGAAAACCCGGCAAACGCCCGCCGCATCACCAGCGGGTCATCGCGCAGCGACCAGCTTTCCTCGGCCCAGCCCCGCCGCTCTTCCACCGCCACAATGTTCCTGAATGCCCCCCCGCGCAGCGGATAGCTGACCAGATGCCGCCCCGGCCCCATGTGAACCTCCGCCACCGCCGCCCCGCCATCCCCCGGCACAATCGCCCGCCACGCTACCTGCCCGGTAAAAGCCGGTGCGACCGCCCCGTTCAACGCCGCCCGAACCCGCGAATGCAACCCATCCGCCCCGATCAACACCGCCGCCTCGTGCCGCGCCCCATCCTCCATCACGACCACAGGCCGGTCGCCCGATTCAACCGAAACCACCCGGCTCAGCAGCCGCAGCTCAACCCCGGCCTCTCGCGCCCCTTCCAGCAAAATCCCGATCAAATCCGCCCGATGCAAAAAGTGATAGCCCTGCTGCGGCCGCAACTTGCCCACCTCCAGCCGCGTCACCACCCCGCCGGTCACCCCGTCGCACAACTCCACCGCCTCAGCCCGCAGCGACCAGGCATCCAACTCTGCCCCAAGCCCCAAAGCCTTCAACACGCAAGCGCCATTGGGCGCCACTTGAATCCCCGCCCCGACCTCGCGAATTGCGTCGGCCTGCTCGAACAGCGTGACCACCGCCCCGCGCAACGCCAGCGCCCGCGCCACCGCCAGCCCCGCGATCCCTGCCCCCAACACCGTCACCCGCTGCCCGATCAGGCTCATCGCTCACCCTCCCAACAAAAATGCCGGACCATCAGCCCGGCAACCGCATCCTTGAAACACGTCCGAATTTTCGCCTTTCATATTGGCCCAAATATCCCGCAGGGTGTCTGGGGGACGCGAAGTCCCCCAGCGGCCAGCCTCACTCGTCCCGATGAACCTTCTCCCGCCGCTCGTGCTTTTCCTGCGCTTCCAGCGTCATCGTCGCAATCGGCCGGGCGTCCAGCCGCTTCAGGCTGATCGGCTCGCCGGTCATTTCACAATAGCCGTATTCGCCATTCTCGATCCGCCGCTGCGCCGCGTCGATCTTGCTGACCAGCTTGCGCTGGCGGTCCCGCGTCCGAAGTTCCAGCGCCCGATCGGTTTCTTCGCTGGCCCGGTCGGCGATGTCGGGCACATTGCGCCCGGAGTCCTGCAAATTGTCGATCGTCTCCGCGCTTTGATCCAGCAGTTCCTGCTTCCAGATGATCAGTTTGCGCCGAAAATACTCAAGCTGCTTGTCGTTCATGAATGGCTCGCCTTCGGCGGGGCGATAATCATCTGGCAGGAAAATCTCGGCTTTCATTGCAGCGCTCTCCAACTCTTCGGGGCGCCGACAGGTGGCCATCTGTCGAAAACGCGCCTGATGGGCGGTGAATTAGCCCAAAGCCAAAGCATTGTCACTAGCGGTTGCGACAAAATCGCGCGATGTCCAGGGTTCCTGCTGCCCCGTCCCAGCCCTTTGAGTTTCCAATGCAATTTTCGACAACTGCCACATCCGTTGCCGGCAATGCTCTGCTGAAGCCATCATCGCTGCCGTCTTGCTGGAACCGCGCCTGCCGGTCCGGGGTGGGCCGGTCGCCGGCAAATGCCGAACTCGGGTGGGAACCTGCAACGCCACTCGACCCGAAGTTCCCGGAATGGCACGCAAAGTCCAATATCAAGGCCCGACAGGGATAAGGTGCAAGCAAGGCAAATTGATTCCGCAAGGGAAACTTCGGACCGGTCTTTACCGCCACCGCCCGCGGCCGACACCTCCTCGAACGCCGAAAGTGCGCCGCCGACCAGTCGCACGGCCCGCGCTCGTCCGCCGTGCCAAGCGCCAAACCATCCAGAATCATCCCTGTCAGAGTGCCACGAATCGGCTTGAATTGCAGTAGTTTGCCGTGCATTCCTAACATTCCCATCACGAAAATGGAAAAACCTGCAACATATCGCAACGCAGCGTGATCCCCCCGACCGCAAATCTGGCGTTTGCACCCTGACCGCCCGCCACGGGTAGATTGTTGCCGGAATCTCAATATCCAAATCATTGACACATAGCCGCCCCGATTGGGACACTCGCACCCTGTTTGCTAAAGACAGCGACCCGCCGCCGATCTGCGGCACGCGGCTTATGTCGGCCCCTGACTGCTCGCAGGGGTGTTGACGCAGACCGGCGGCGGATTGCCCTTTTGGCTGCAAGCAAGGTCCGGCAGGCGAAGGCGGATCAACGGTGCGACCCAGTGTAATTCTACCGGAAGAATTCCCGGTGGCCAGACCAAAGAAAGCTGCACGCGTGATGCGCCTTGCCCCTGTCCTCGGTCTCGTCCTCTCAGCCTGCGCCGCCACAGCCCCGCTCAGCGTGACCAAAAGCAACGCCAGCCTTGATGGGCTCGCACCCATCACCGGTCCGATGCTGACCTTTCCGGCCAAACCCGGCATTCCGTCGTTGCGGCCAAACCAACAGATCTCGCAAGACTTCATCGACCTTGAATTCAACATGGAAAGCGGCCTTGCCCTGCCGGTTCTGAGCCGTTTTGAAGGTCCGGTCCGTGTGACGATGACGGGTCAGGTGCCACCCTCGGCCCGCGATGATCTGGCCAAGCTCGTCTCGCGTCTGCGCAGCGAGGCGGCAATCGACATCGGCCTTGCCGCCCCCGGCAGCCCTGCCACTCTGACCGTCGAATTCCTGCCCAAGGCAACGCTGCGCCGGATGGAGCCGACCGCCGCCTGCTTCGTGGTGCCCAACGTATCCTCGATGGCCGAATACCTTGCCCGTCGCGGCAGCACTGCGCTGGATTGGCAAAAGCTGACCCGGCGTGACCGCGCCGCGATCTTCATCCCCTCCGACACCAGCCCGCAAGAGGTGCGCGACTGCCTGCACGAGGAAACCGCGCAAGCCATGGGCCCTTTGAACGACCTCTACCGCCTGCCCGATTCGGTGTTCAACGACGATAATTTCCAGTCGGTGCTGACCGAATTCGACATGCTGATGCTGAAGATGCATTATGCCCCGGAGCTCGCCACCGGCATGTCCGAACCAGATGTCGTGGCCCGCCTGCCCGCTTTGGTTGCCCGCCTTAACCCAAAGGGCCGGTATCCCGGCGGCTGGGTCGCTGCCGACACGCCACGGGTCTGGATCGATGCGGTCAGCACCGCGCTCAACCCCAACTCGGCGCAGGCCGCCCGCCTGCCCGCCGCCCGACGCATGCTTGCCATCGCCCAGCAGCAAGGCTGGCAAGACAACCGCCTTGGCTTTGCGTATTTTGCGCTGGGTCGCCTCGAAGCCCCCGGTGACCCGATCGCCGCGCAAACCGCCTATGCCAGCGCCGCCCGCATCTACGCCAGCCTGCCCGATGGCGGGGTCCATCTGTCGCACGCCCTGATGCAGCTTGCCGCCATCGCCCTCGCCACCGGTCAGGCCGCTCAGGCGGTCAACCTCGCCGATCAGGCCCTGCCGCTGGCCCGATCCAGCCAGAACGCCGCCCTGCTGGCCACACTTCAGATGATCAAATCCGAGGGCCTGTTCCTGCTGGGCCGCACCACCGAGGCAGAGGCCCTGCGCCTCGACTCCCTGCCCGCCGCGCGGTATGGCTTCGGCACGGAACAGGAAATCCGCCTGCGGGCTTCCGAAATCGCGGCGCTGGCCACTCGCGGTCAGGGCGGCTGATCGGGGAAAACACCCCGGCCAAGGCAAAAGGGGTGGCACGATGATCTGGACAGCGGCAATCGTCATCGGGGCGGCATTCGGCGCCTATAGCGCCAAGCGGCGTGGCGGCAGAAAGCTCGACCTGCTGCAATATGGCGCGGTCTATGCCATCGCTTTCGGCCTGATCGGCCTCGCCATTGGCGTGCTCCTGGACCGCATGGGCTGACCCCGGTTGTGGATCGAGCCGATATCTGAACCGCAGTCGGGCGCGCGCCATTGCCGTCGGCCGACCGGCGAAATTATCGACGGAAACGTGGTGCCGCTGTCGTTGAACGGATTACGCCGGGGGATCAGGGACAGCCGATGCAGGACTTGTGGAAAGCCCACCCGATTGCGTTCAGCGGCTTTCTTGCCGCCGCCGCCGTCACCCTGATTTTCATCGCCCGCATCACCACCTCGGCGCTCTACGGGGCCAACCACCGGGATGAATCCGTCAAACCCTGGATGACCGTCGGCTATATTGCCAAATCCTGGCACCTCGACCCGGCGCGGATCGACCTGTTGACCGGGCTGCCCGGTCCCAAAGATCACGGCCCCTGGACCCTGGCCCAGATCGCCCGCGCCCGCGGGGTGGAAGTGGCCGCGATCATCAAACAGGTCAATGACACCATAGCCGCCCTCGAACAGCAAAAGGAGCAGCCTTGACCGACTGATACCTCGCCCTCGTCCCGACCTACGGCCTGTGGCTGCTGGTCTCCGTCACCTTCTTCGCCTGCCTCGCCTTGCCGGTGCCCTGCCCGATCCTGATGCTGACCGCCGGCGGCTTTGTCGCAACCGGCAACCTCGTGCTGTGGCAAGTCATCGCCGCCGCCCTGTCTGGCGCGGTTCTGGGCGACCAGATCGGCTACCGCAGCGGGCGGATTGGCGGCCACGGTTTTCTCAAGCGCCTCGCCGGCCACCCGACGCGCGGCAAGCTGATCTCCGGCGCGGTGGGTCTGATGAACGCCCGCGGCGCACTCGGCATCTTCTTCACCCGCTGGCTGTTCGCCCCGGTCGGCCCCTGGGCCAATTTTGCCGCCGGGGCCACGCGGTGCAACTGGCTGCGCTTCACGCTCTGGGCCGTCGCGGGTGAGGCGGTCTGGGTCAGCCTCTATGCCCTGCTCGGCTACAGCTTCGCGGGCAATATCGAGGCGGCACGCGAACTAGCAGGCTCCGCCCTGGGCATCCTTGCCGGGGTCGCCGCCATGCTGGGGTTCGGCTACTGGCTGGTGGTGTTGCAGCGGCCGTTGCCCGTCAGTTGACGCCCAAACAAGCGTTGCGCAAGATCTGCGCCACTGCGCCGCGTGTAGCTCCAAAGAGCATACGGATCGAATACGGCTTGAATACACCCCATCCTTCCTGTTCACATTGGTCCAAATATCCCCGCCGGAGGCTTACGTCAGCAAAGCCTTCGCCAGTTTCGGCAGTTGCGCCCGCTTCAACAGCGCCTTCAAGGCCAGCACGCCGCCCGACAACCGCTCCGCCTCGGCATGAACCCCAGCCACCACTTCCGCCACCACATCTGGGTGATGCGACCACAATTCCCACAGCAGACTATCCGGGTCGCGCCGCGCGATCCCTTCTTCCGCCAACACATGGCGCGGGAAATCCTCGGCGTTGAAAGTCACGATGCCATCGGCAGCCCCCGCAATCGCCACCGCCAGCACATGGCGGTCATCGGCATCGGGCAACCGCAACCGCCGCTCGATATCGGGCTGCTCCCGGATCATGGCTTTCGGAAATTTCGCCCGCAAGACAATGGCTTCGCCATCGGCCTGCATCTGCGCCACCGGCCCGAGCTTGGCCGTCGCCAGCACCCATTCGCGCAAAATCCGCTCTGACCACAACGGTTCATAAAGCCGTTTTGCCGCCGCCGCGATCAGAATATCCCGCAAGACGGTCGGAAAAATCACGCAGGCATCCAGCACCATCCGCATCAGGAATTAAGGCGATAAAACAACGCCTTGAGATAGCCGCTTTCCGCCAGTTGCGGCAATATCGGATGATCCGCCCCGGCAAAGCCGGTGTGCAGCAGTTGCGCCTGCCGCCCGCCCCGGCCGATGCCCCGGCCACAAGCGGCGCGAAACGCTTGCAAATCAGCGGCATGGCTGCACGAACACAAGACCAGATAGCCACCGGGTGCCACCAAAGGTGCGGCCAGCCGCGCAAGTCGCTCATAGGCCCGCAAACCCGCCTCCAGTGAGGATTTCGCAGGCGCAAACGCTGGCGGATCGCAGATCACCAGATCGAACTGCGCACCCTCAGCCGTCAAAGCCTCAAAGATTTCAAAGGCATCACCCTGCCGCGTCGCAAACCTGTCGCCAAAACCAGACGCCCTGGCCCCCGCAACCGCCAGCGCCAATGCCGGGGCCGAGGCATCCACCGCCAGCGCCGAAACCGCGCCGCCCGCCAAAGCCGCCAGCCCGAACCCGCCGACATGCGCGAACATATCCAGCACCCGCGCCCCCTTGGCCATCCCCGCCGCAAAGGCGTGATTGGGCCGCTGGTCAAAGAACAACCCGGTCTTCTGCCCGCCCATCACATCGGCCAGATAGACAGCCCCGTTCATCACCACCGGCACCGGGGCCTCCACAACCCCTTGCATGACAATGGTTTCCTCTGTCAGCCCCTCCAGCCCGCGCGACCTCCCGGTGCCGTTTTTCACCACGACCGAAACCCCCGTCACCCGCACCAAAGCCGCCACCAGGCCTTCGATATTGACCTCGGCCCAGGCCGCGTTCGGCTGCACTACGGCGACATCGCCAAACCGGTCGATCACCACACCGGGCAAGCCATCGGCCTCGGCATGCACCAGCCGGTAACTGGTCCCCTCAAACAACCGCTCCCGCAGCGCCAGCGCCACCGAAATTCGCCCGGCAAACCAGTTCTCATCAATCACCGCCGCCGGATCGCGGTCCAGCACCCGGCAAATGATCTTGGATTTCAGATTGACCGTGACCAGCCCCAACGCCCGCCGCTCGCCGTCTTCCAGCACCGCCAGCGCCCCAGGCGAAAGGCTTTGCGTGCGCCGGTCCGTGACCAGCTCGTCGGCATAGACCCAAGGAAAGCCGTGGCGGATCATCTTCGCTTCGACTTTGGGTTTCAGGCGCACCACCGGGCGGCCATAGCGCTGCACCACGGGCTGTGCATCTGGTTCGGGAATGGGGGAAGGGAGGGTCATGCCCCCCCTTACTGCCTTCCCGCCGGTATGGAAAGTCCCGCCTCAGTTCGCGGGCCTGAGCGCGCCATTCCAATCGACCAGCGGCAGATCCGCCGGGGCGAAGACGTTGCGGCTGACCGTCAACGGGACCGCAATGGTCGTCGCGGGCACCAGACGCCGCGACAGTTCCTGGGCGATCACCACCGCAATCCGCGCCTCGATCACCGACTTCTGCGTGATTCCAGCGGCTTCCTCGTCCAGCGCCCGCTGCCCGCCCGCGGCACGGACCGATGCCAGAACCTTGCGCGGCCCATCCAGAACCTCGCCGGTCGTGGCATCCCGTACCGTCAGCAGAAACTCGGTGTTATGCTCGCCGCCCACAGTATAGCGCGTCTTGGGCGTCAGCGCGTGGAAGCGCGTCAGTTGCGCATCCACCTCAACCGCACGCCCGGCTTTCATCCCTGCCGTGCCGGTCGCCAGACCCTCCTGAAGGATCGTGGCAACCTGTGCATAGCGGTCGCCAAGCGGGTCGCCATGCCAGACGATGTCGGCAATCGGGTAGAACACATTGGCTTCCGACACCCGCAGCGTGCGCGGCACGTCCACGTTGATCCGGGCCACGTTGTATTGAACCGGCTCCAGCACCATGCCGCCCTCGACAACCGGGCTGGCTGCGCCGACAGACAATCCGCTGTCGGTCAGGTTGCGGCTGGGATAACTCGTTGAACAGGCCGCCAGTCCCAGCGACAGTGCGATGACGACAAGAGATTTCATATAGCGCATTTTGGCATCCTCTGAGGCTTTACGCCCTTTGACCTTTCGCCCAAGATGAAGCGGCAATGTGGCCAAATTGCGTAAAATTCCGTGCATTTCCGCGGTCTTTGGCGCGAAAATGGCAACAAACAGCGGCGGAATCTGGTGGCAAACCGGAAATCAGCCACAGAATCATACAGAATCATTCGGAATCGTTTCCAAACTTGCCATCAATCGTCGATCCCGTCGCACCGCGAATGCCCGTTGTTAGCGCTAACAATCTCTGCTAAAATACCCCGAACCCGCCCCAAGGAGCCGCCATGCTTCACCCCACCATCGCCCGCGTGACAGACCGCATCCGCACCCGCTCGGCAGCCACCCGCGCGACCTATCTGGACCGCATGGCCCGCGCCGCCAAAGCCGGCCCCGCCCGCGCCCATATTTCCTGCGGCAATCAGGCCCATGCCTATGCCGCGATGACCGGCGACAAGCCCGCCCTCGCCGCCACCCGGCAGCCCAACATCGGCATCGTCACCGCCTACAACGACATGCTGTCGGCCCATCAGCCTTACGAACATTATCCCGAGCTGATCCGCGCCACCGCCCGCCGGATGGGGGCAACCGCCCAGGTCGCAGGCGGTGTCCCTGCGATGTGCGACGGCGTGACCCAGGGCCAGGACGGCATGGAACTGTCGCTCTTTTCCCGCGACGTGATCGCCCTCGCCGCAGGTATCGCCCTGTCGCACAACGTCTTCGACGCCGCCCTCTACCTTGGCGTCTGCGACAAGATCGTCCCCGGCCTGATCATCGCCGCTGCCACTTTCGGCCATATCCCTGCGGTCTTCGTCCCTGCCGGTCCGATGACCTCCGGCCTGCCCAATGACGAAAAATCCCGCGTCCGCAACGCCTTCGCCAATGGCACCGCCAGCCGCGAAGACCTGATGGCGGCAGAGATGGCCTCCTATCACGGCATCGGCACCTGCACCTTCTATGGCACCGCCAACACCAACCAGATGCTGATGGAGTTCATGGGCCTGCACCTGCCCGGTTCCTCCTTCGTCAACCCGGGCACGCCGTTGCGCGAGGCGCTGACCATCGCCGCAGTCGAACGCGCGACTTCCATCACCGCCCTTGGCAATGACTACCGCCCGGCTGGCGAAGTCCTCGACGAACGCGCCTATGTCAACGGCCTCGTCGGCCTGATGGCGACCGGAGGCTCCACCAACCTCGTGCTGCACCTGCCTGCAATGGCCCACGCCTCGGGTATCCTCCTCGATTTGCAGGATTTCGAGGACATCTCGCAAACCGTGCCGCTGATGGCCAAGGTTTACCCCAACGGCCTCGCCGACGTGAACCACTTCCACGCCGCCGGCGGCATCGGCTACATGATGGGCCAGTTGATGGACGCCGGACTTTTGCACGCCGACGCCGCGACCATCTTCGGCGACGGCCTCAGCCTCTACCGCACCGAGCCCAAACTCCGCGGCGGCCATCTGGCATGGGAGCCGGGCCCCGCCACCAGCCTCAACGACAAAATCCTGCGCTCCGCCGCCGAGCCATTCGCCACCAGCGGCGGCCTGCGCCAACTGAGCGGAAATCTCGGTCGTGGCGTGATCAAAGTCTCTGCCGTAGCGCAGGAACGCCACATCATCGAGGCCCCCTGCCGGATCTTCCACGACCAGCACGCCGTCAAAGCCGCCTTCAAGGCGGGCGAGTTCACCACCGACACCGTGGTCGTCGTCCGCTTCCAGGGCCCGCAAGCCAATGGCATGCCCGAACTGCACTCCCTCATCCCGACCCTGTCCGTACTGCAAGATCGCGGCTTGAAAGTCGCCCTCGTCACCGATGGCCGCATGTCCGGCGCCTCGGGAAAAGTCCCCGCCGCCATCCATGTCTCGCCCGAAGCCGCCGCCGGCGGCCCGCTCGCCCGCCTGCGCGACGGCGACATCGTGCGGCTTGACGCCGTGGCCGGCACCATCGCAACCTTGGCCCCGGATTTCGAAACCCGCACCCCGGCCACCGCCGACCTCAGCCAGAATACCTGGGGCACCGGACGCGAGTTGTTCGAAACCTTCCGCCGCAACGTCGGTGCCTCGACAATGGGGGCCAGCAGCCTGTACTGATGGCTACAATACGCAAAAACTTTTAGCCTTCGGCGAGGATATTTTAACCAAAATGAAAGGGTTTCAGAGGGACACCTAAGGTACGGTACAGGCGGGGACGCCGATGACCGTCCGAAGTGAAAGGCCCCCCACCTCCCCCGTCCAAACGGCCCGAGGTGGGGGTGTCCCGAAACCCCTTTCATTTTGGTTAGAATATCCCCGCCGGAGGCTCCTTCCTCACCACGATCCCCGCCGATGGGGTATAGGAGCCTGCCGATGACCCCCGCCGAACAATCGCAGAAAACCGCTGAAATCTGCCGCTTCGCCCCCGTCGTCCCGGTTCTGGTGATCGACGACCTCGCCCACGCCGGAAAGCTGGCCGAGGCGCTGGTCAAGGGCGGCCTGCCCGCACTGGAAGTCACTCTGCGCACGCCCGCAGCGCTTGATGCCATCCGCGCAATGTCCGAAGTTCCCGGTGGCCGCGTCGGCGCGGGCACCCTGTTGACCCCGGCCGACGTCAAGGCCGCCAAGGCCGCCGGTGCCACCTTTGGCGTCGCCCCCGGTGCCACCGACCGCATCCTGGACGCCTGCGCCGAATACGATCTGCCGCTGTTGCCCGGTGCCGCCACCGCGACCGAGATCATGGTGCTCTTGGAAAAAGGCTATACGGTGCAGAAATTCTTCCCCGCCGAACAATCCGGCGGTGCGGCCTTTCTCAAATCCATCGGCTCACCGATCCCGCAGGTCAAATTCTGCCCGACCGGCGGCGTCTCCTTGAAGAACGCGCGGGATTACCTGAGCCTTGCCAATATCCTCTGTGTCGGCGGCTCCTGGGTTGCCCCGAAAGACGCGATGTTGCGCGGCGACTGGGCCGCGATCACCGCGCTGGCCGCCGCGGCCGCCGCCCTGCGTTAGCCTGGACAGAACGGCGCAGATCGGCGACCCTTGGCGCACAAGCCAAGGGAGAACCCGATGCAAGCCCCCGCCGTTTCCACCTGCCTGTGGTTCGACGATCAGGCCGAACCGGCCGCAGCGCTGTATTGCAGCCTGTTCGATGATGCCACGATCACCAGCATCTTGCGCCAGCATGGCGACGCGCAAAACCGCGCCTTCACCGTCGCCTTCACGCTGATGGGCCAGGAGTACTGGGCGCTGAACGGCGGGCCGCATGTCAAACACGGCCCCGCCGCTTCGATCACCGTCGGTGTCGGCACCCAGGCCAAGGTTGACCACTTCTGGAACGCCCTGCTGGATGGTGGTGCCGAAAGCCGCTGCGGCTGGCTGACCGACCGCTTCGGCCTTAGCTGGCAGATCTTCCCGCGCGCCCTGCCCCGCCTGTTGCAGACCGAGGGGACGGGAAAGGTCATGCAGGCGATGCCGGGTATGGTAAAACTCGACATCGCCGCTTTGGAAGCGGCGGCGTATGCCTAGCTCCGCCCCAACCGCCCGCCACGCCGCCGGGGTGTCTCTGACGGGGTCAGACCCAAAGCCAGCACCCCATTCATCGGATGGCCGCGATTGGCCACCACGTAGCTGGCAATCAGAACATTCAGCGCAGGCGTGACATCCGCCCCGACCGGCAGGCTCAAGGCCCAGTCCAGAAAGATCGACCGGCACTCACCCAGAGTGATCCCTTCGATCCGGTAGCTTTCGCGCACCAGCCCCTTGGGGTCTGCTTCGTTCAGGTCCATTGCCTATCCTGTCATCCACGCCGAAATCACCCGGTCCGCCCGTTCCGCCACCCGTGCCAACCGCACTGACAGCGCTTCCACATTCGCCTCGCCGGCCTCTCGCAGCAAGAACGCCCGCGCCCCCTCGCCCAAAGCCTGCGGGTCCAGCACCTGATCCGACAAGAGCCTTGATGCCGCCTGCAACTGCCAGCACAGCCTGTAGGCGCCCAGCACCGCCGTCTCTTCCGTTTGCGACAGTTTGCCCGCCGTTACCCCCGCCGCCAGTTGCCGTTCGACCCCGCGCGCCGGACTGCCTGCGATCAGCGCCAGCACTTGCGCCAGCAATTCCACATCCATCAGCCTGCCCGGCCCCAGCTTGGCCTCCCAAGCGCCGCCACCCGGTTTGGCCTCCGCCAGACGACTTCTCATTTCGGCGACATCGCCACGCACCTGCGCACCGCCGCCTTTCGTCACCAGCACGATTTGCCGAAACGCCTCCACCTCTGCCGCCAATCCTGCCGCCCCGGCCAGCACCCGCGCCCGGGTCAGCGCCAGATGTTCCCAGGTCCATGCCTCATCACGTTGGTAAGCCATGAAACTTTCGACCGAAGCAGCCACCGGCCCCTGCCGACCGGATGGCCGCAGCCGCATATCCACCTCGTACAGCCGCCCCTCCGCCATCGGTGCGGTCAGCGCCGTGACCAAAGCCTGCGTCAGCCGCGCATAATAGGCCCGCGCCGCCAAGGGCCTCGGACCGTCAGACGCCTCGACCCCCGCCGCATCGTAGATCACGATCAGGTCAAGGTCCGACCCGGCATTCAGCCGCGCTGCCCCCAGCGAGCCCATGCCGACTACAACCGCGCCACGCCCCGGCCCGTCGCCATGTTTGCGGGCGAAATCCGCAGCCACCACTGGATACAGCGCCGCAATCACCGCCTCTGCCAGATCGGCATAGTGCTTGCCTGCCTCGAACCCATCGACCAGACCGCGCAGGTGATGCACCCCGATGCGGAAATGCCATTCCTTCATCAGCGCCCGCGCCGCATCCAGCGCCTTTTCATAATCCCCCGCCTGTGCCAGCCGTCTGGTGAAATCGTCGCGCAAAGCCGCCATCCCCGGCCAGGGCGCAAAGAAACTGCCGCCAATCACCGCATCCAGCACCCCGGCATTCCGCGCCAGATAACGGGCGAGCGCCGGTGATGTCGCCGCAACGTCAATGATCAGATCGACCAGCGGCGGATTGGCGTCAAACAGCGCGAAAATCTGCACCCCCGCCGGCAACCCGGCCAGAAATCCGTCCAAAGCCACCAAAGCCTCCTCCGGGTTGGCGGCACGACCCAGCTTTTGCAACAGCGCAGGTCGCAGCCGTTTGAAAATGCCGCGCGCCCGGTCGGACCGCAGCGCCGGATAATGCCACCAGCGTTCAACAATCCCGGTTGCGCGGTCCGACAGATCGGGGGCGGTTTCGGCCTGCGCCGGGGCGAAGAACCCTTCGGTCAAGGTCTCGACCCGCGCCAGCCGGGTCAGCAGGCCGTGGCGAAACTCGTGTTCCGCCATCCCTGAAAACGCCGCGATCCGCGCCACCGCTTCGGCTGTCCCCGGCATTTTATAGGTCTGCGCGTCGCCCACCATCTGCAAGCGATGCTCCAGCTCCCGGTGCGCCCGGTAATGCCCGGCCAGTTCTTCTGCCACCTCCCCCGGCAGCCAACCCTTCGTCGCCAGCGCCCGCAAGCCCGCCACCGTGCCACGACAGCGCAACGCCGCATCGCGCCCGCCCGCAATCAACTGCCGGGTCTGGGTGAAAAACTCGATCTCGCGGATACCACCCTGTCCCAGCTTCAGATCATGGCCTTCGACCGCCAAAGGCCCGTGCAACCCCCGGTGGTCGCGGATGCGCAGCCGCATGTCATGGGCATCCTGGATCGCCGCGTAATCCAGATGCTTGCGCCAGACAAACGGCACCAGCGCGGCCAGAAACCGCTCCCCGGCCCGGATATCGCCGCCACAAACCCGCGCCTTGATATAGGCGGCACGCTCCCACGTCCTTCCCTCCGCCTCATAATAGGCCTCCGCCGCCGCCATCCCCAGACAAACCGGCATGACCGACGCATCGGGCCGCAGCCGCAGATCGGTGCGAAAGACATAGCCCTGATCGGTGATGTCGCTCAACAGCGCCGCCATCTTGCGGGTGACGCGCACGAAAGCGGCGCGGGCCTCGTGCTCCATGCCGGGGTAGCGCGTCTCGTCGAACAGGCAGATCAGGTCGATGTCAGAGGAATAGTTCAACTCCCCCGCGCCCATCTTGCCCATCGCCAGCGCAAACATGCCGCCCGCCGTCGCCGCATCCTGCGGCACCGCCCCCGGCAGCTTGCCGCGCCGGATCTCCTCTGCCACCAGCCGTTTCAGGCACAGGTCCACCGCAAGGTCAGCAAGGCTTGTCAGCGCCCCCGTCACCTGCTCCAGCCGCCAGACCCCACCCAGATCAGCCAGCGCCACCAGCAAAGCCACCCGCCGCTTCGCCTGCCGCAACCCGCAACCAAGCTCATCAATGGTCAGTCTCTGCAACCCCGCCAAGACCTCTGCCACAGCGGCTTCCGGCTGCTCCACCAATGCAAGCCGCAGCCAGTTCGCCTCGCGCTGCAGCAGACCTTTCAGGTAAGGACTGCACGCGGCACTGGCCGCCAGAAGCCCGGCGAGGTCAGCCCCAAGCTCCGCGAAATCCAGCGCCACATCGGCTCCGGCAGCGGCATCAAAAGCGATGGGTCGGCGCGTCAGGCGCGTGGCGAAAGTCGCGGTCATGCGGCCACAATGCGGTGCGCCCACGCCGGGGTCAACGCAGCACCTTAGCCCTTCCGCGGCTCGATCAGATCCCAGCGGTTGCCGAACGGATCGCGCCAGACCGCGACGATGCCGTAAACCTCGTGCCGCGGCACTTCCTCGAACCCGACGCCCGCCGCCAGCATCCGGGCATGATCCCGCGCAAAATCATCGGTCTGCAAGAACAGCCAGACCCGGCCGCCCGCCTGATCGCCGACCGCCGCCTGCTGCCGCGCCCCCTCGGCCCGTGCCAGCACCAGCCGCACACCACCGCCCGCAGGCTCCACCGTCACCCAGCGTTTCGAACCCTGATCTATATCCTCGATCAGCCGAAACCCCATGACATCGCAAAAGAATGCAATCGCCGGATCATAATCCGGCACCACCAGCGCCACCGCCGTCAAACGCGATGTCATTCGCGGGCGACCCGCGCCTCTGGCAAGGCAATCCGCGCGACCTGCTCGGCAATCGGGTCCACTGAAAGGGGATGCAACTCTGCCCGGTGGTCAGCCGGGTCGCCAATCGGCACCCAGACCCCGCCCTTGTAAATTTCGACTGCCGAAAACCCGGCCTTGTAACCCATTTTGCGGCTGCCCGGCACCCAATAGCCCAGGTAGACATAGGGCAACCCGGCCTCCCGCGCGATATCGACATGGTCGAGGATGGCAAACGTCCCTAGGCTAAGCTCGGCCAGCTCAGGGTCGTAAAAGCTGTAAACCATGCTCAACCCGTCGTCGAACACATCGGTCAGACTGACCGCCGCCAAAGGCCGCGTCCGATCTGCCGGCCCGGCAGGCCGCGTGTATTCGATCACCCGGCTTTTGACCGGGGTTTCCTCGATCATCGCGGCGAATTCGAACACATCCATATCCGCCATGCCGCCATCGGCATGCCGCGCATCCAGATAGCGGCGGAACAGCGCAAACTGAGCCTCCGTCGCCCAGGGGCTGGTGGCATTGCGCCGCAGATGGGCCGTTGCCTTCATCACCTTGCGCTGGGTGCGGCTTGGCACAAAATCCGCCACCCGGATACGAGCCGACAGGCAGGCCGAACATTCGGCACAGGACGGTCGGTACAAAACATTCTGGCTGCGCCGGAAGCCCTGCTTTGACAAGGCGTCATTCAGCCTTTGCGCATGTTCGCCCTGCAACGCCGTGAACAGCTTGCGCTCCATCCGGCCGTCCAGATAGGGACAGGGCTGCGGTGCCGTCACATAGAACTGGGGCGCGATCGGCAGGGTGTGGCGCATTTCGGGCTTTGCTTTAAGGTTGCAGCCGTCAGGTTAGCAAGGCCCATGCCATCCGCCAAGGCCCAAGTCATCCCGCCCGCTCAGTAAAACGCGGCCCGGTTGACCAAAACCGTGCCCAGAACAAGGTCCGACAGGCTTTGCCCGCGCCGGGTGAACCCCATCAGCCCCAGCGAGATCAGTTGCGGGAAAACAAACGCCACCGACAGCGAATAGCCAAACACATGGGCAAAGGCCGTCATCGCATCCAGCCGGAAGCCTTGGGCGTCCCGAAATTCGACCCCCATGATCCGCATGCCAAGCGTGGCCGAATGCCGGGCCAAGCCAATCCAGCGGTACAGGAAGTTCACCACCAGGTACAAACCACCCAGAAAGAACAGCGCCAGAAACCCGGTGAACGGCACCATCAGCGTCACCAGAAAGGCGATCAGCACCGTATCAATCCCCCAGGCCAGCGCCCGCTTGGCCGGCACATCGGCGTAGAAATGGCCTTGCGACATCGGATCAGGATAAGCAGAGGAAAACATGCCTGCGGCTTTCGGCTGAAGGGAAAGGCGGCCCCGTGGCGGGGCCGCTTTGGTGTCTCACTACTCGCCGGTGCGCGGCGCAGTCCCGGCATCAGGCACCGGTGGCGCATCCGCAGCCGCCGCATTGGCGCGGGCCCGATCATCCATGAAATTGTCGAATTCCGACTTGTCCTTGGCTTCGCGCAACCGCTGCAAGAAGGCCTCGAACGCTTCCTGCTCTTCTTGCAGGCGGCGGATCGTGTCGGCCTTGTAGGCCTCAAACGCCGCGTTGCCCGAGGGGCGGAACGTGGCGCGGCCAAACCCCATCTGGCTGAAATGCTCGGCCATATGGGCGCGGTGTTGGCCCCAGGGACCATGAGAATGCTCGTGGCGCTGGCCACAGGAACGGCTGAACATGCGTTTGCTCCAGATCATATAGGCGAGAAGTCCAAGGCCGATGGGCCAGGCGAAGATGAAACCGAGGATCATGGCGACAATCCAGGCTTTGCGGCCACGCGCGTCGAGCCATCGCTCGGCCCCGCGGGCAGAAGCCACCAGGCCATCCTTGGCAGAAATCGCCGGATTGGCGTTGCGGGCGGTGTACATCGGCTGAGTCTCCCTTGTTGCGGTTGCAGTATGTGAATGTCTTTCACATGAGCCGACATGCCCCCGCGCCGGGTTTCGTTCAAGAGGGCATGTTAACAATATTTACATGAAAACGCGCATCGGCCAAATCCCGCGCACCGCCCCAACGTAAGGTGCGTCATATGACGCACCTTACCCGCCGTTGCGCACCTTCAGGCCGCTGGCAAGCCTTCCGCCACCAGCGCCGCCTTGGCCGCAGGCGGTGCAGAGTGCCAAACATTACGTGGCGAGTGCCATTCAAGCAAGAAAATACCAAAAAACACCGACCGCACGACATTATACATGTCGATTTTCGGTTGACGCCCCCAAACACCCACCCTAGTGTCCGGCGCGATGGTCAGGAGACGGCAATGGATATCCTTCTTGTCGATGTAGGAAAAAGGCGCATGGGCCGGTAACGGCAAACCAGTCTGGTTGCCATGCGCCCCCGCGAAAACTCCGGGGGCTTTTTGTTGAGATGCCGGAGCTTTTTTTGAGATGAACGAGGCGAAGATGAAGATGCAGATGACCGGCGCACAGATGGTGATCAAGGCCCTCAAGGAACATGGGGTCGAGGTGGTGTTCGGCTATCCCGGCGGGGCCGTCCTGCCGATCTATGACGAGATCTTTCAGCAAAACGACATCCGCCACATCCTGGTCCGCCACGAACAGGGTGCCGTCCACATGGCCGAAGGCTATGCCCGCTCCACCGGCAAACCCGGCGTGGCATTGGTCACCTCCGGCCCCGGGGCGACCAATGCCGTGACCGGGCTGACCGATGCGCTGATGGACAGCATCCCGATCATCGTGCTGACCGGCCAGGTTCCGACCTTCATGATCGGCACCGATGGCTTTCAGGAGGCCGATACCGTCGGCATCACCCGGCCCTGCACCAAGATGAACTGGCTGGTCAAGGACACCGCCAAACTGGCCGAGACGATCCACACCGCCTTCCACGTCGCCACCCACGGCCGCCCCGGCCCGGTGCTGATCGACATCCCCAAGGATGTGCAATTCGCCACCTCGACCTACATGCCGCTGCAGGCCATGAAACCCTCGCACTACCAGCCGCGCACCAAAGGCGATGCCGATCAGATCGCCCGGCTGGTCGAAATGATGGAAACCGCAGAACGCCCGCTGTTTTACACCGGCGGCGGCGTCGTGAACTCCGGTCGTGCCGCCAGTGCCCTGCTGCGCGAACTGGTTGCCGCCACGAATTTCCCGGTCACCTCGACCCTGATGGGCCTCGGCTGCTATCCGGCCTCGGGCAAGAACTGGCTCGGCATGCTGGGGATGCACGGCCTCTATGAAGCCAACCTCGCCATGCACGGCTGCGATCTGATGATCAACATCGGTGCCCGCTTTGACGACCGCATCACCGGTCGCATCAAGGATTTCAGCCCGCATTCCCTGAAAGCCCACATCGACATCGACCCGTCCTCGATCAACAAGGTCATCCATGTCGATGTCCCCATCGTTGGCGACGTGGCCTCGGTTCTGGAAGACGTGCTGGCACTCTGGAAAAAGCGCGGCTCCAGAACCAGCCGCAACGGCGTGCAGAAATGGTGGAGCCAGATCCAGCAATGGCAGGCCGTCCAATGCCTGAACTACAAGAATTCGACCAAAACCATCAAACCCCAGCACGCCCTGCAACGGCTGGAGGCGCTGACCAAGGGCCGTGACCGCTACATCACCACCGAGGTCGGACAGCACCAGATGTGGGCTGCGCAGTTCCTCGGCTTCGAGGAACCGCACCGCTGGATGACCTCCGGTGGTTTGGGTACGATGGGCTACGGCCTGCCCGCCTCGATTGGCGTCCAGATCGCCCATCCTGACGCGCTGGTCATCAACGTCGCTGGCGAAGCCTCCTGGCTGATGAACATGCAGGAAATGGGCACCGCCATGCAGTTCCGCGCCCCGGTGAAACAGTTCATCCTGAACAACGAACGTCTGGGCATGGTCCGCCAGTGGCAGGAACTGCTGCACGGCGAGCGCTATTCGCATTCGTGGAGCGAAAGCCTGCCCGATTTCGTCAAACTCGCCGAGGCTTTCGGCTGCAAGGGCATTCGCATCGACGACCCCGCCGATCTGGACGAAGCCATCCGCGAAATGCTGGCCTACAACGGCCCGGTCATCTTCGACTGCCGCGTGGAGAAACACGAAAACTGCTTCCCGATGATCCCGTCTGGCAAACCGCACAACGAAATGCTGTTGGGCGACGCGGATACGCAAGGGGTGATCGGGGCGAAGGGCGCGGTGATGGTGTGAACAACAGACTGGGGGATTTCACATCCCCCCGAGCCGTTGGTTACTCGGACCAATGGCGCAACCAATGTCTCACCCCTGTGGGATATTCAGCGACAGAAAATGAGGCCAGAATGTCCGCCCTGAACATCAAAAAAGGCTCCTCCAGCCATTCCGCCTATGACCTGCGCGATCCCAACGCCGAGGTCATTGAAAGCCATACCCTCGCCGTCATCGTCACCAACGAAAGTGGCGTTCTGGCCCGCGTCATCGGCCTGTTTTCCGGCCGGGGCTACAACATCGAAAGCCTGACCGTGGCCGAGGTTGACCATCTGGGCCACAAGAGCCGCATCACGGTCGTGACGCGCGGCACGCCGCAGGTCATCGTCCAGATCAAGGCGCAACTGGAACGCATGGTCCCGGTGCATGAGGTTCACGACCTGACTGCCGAAGGCCCCTCGGTCCAGCGCGAACTGGCCCTGTTCAAGGTCGCTGGCCGTGGTGAGGCCCGGATCGAGGCGCTGAGCCTGGCAGAGATTTTCCGGGCCAATGTCGTCGATTCATCGCTGGAAAGTTTCGTGTTCGAACTGACCGGCACCTCGGAAAAGATCGACGCTTTCGCTGACCTCATGCGCCCGCTCGGCCTGCGCGAAATTGCCCGCACTGGGATAGCCGCTCTGTCGCGCGGGGCCTGACGGATACAGATAATCCCGCGCCGCAGGCACCGCATCCTGCCGCCTGGTCAGTTGCAACTGATGCACGGTCAACAGCCCTTCGGCAAATGTCACCTCCGCCGCCACCAGATAATACCGCCACATCCGGATGAACTGCGCGTCAGTCAACTCCCGGATGCGGTCAATGTTCCGCTCGAAATTTGCCCGCCACCCGGCCAGCGTCGCATCGTAGTGCCCGCGCCACGCCTCCAGATCGGTCAGGATCAGCCCGGTCCGCCCCAGATGCGGCGACACCTCCGCCAGGGTCGGGCAATAGGAACCCGGAAAGATGTATTTCTCGAACCACGGCGAGTTCGGATCAGGCATGTGTGGATGGGCAATGTAGTGGATCAGCGCCACGCCCTCCGGCGTCAGCAACTCCGTCACCTTGCGGAAATAGCCGCCCAGATGCGGACGGCCCACATGCTCCATCATGCCGATCGACACGATCCGGTCAAACGGCCCGGTCACTTCGCGGTAGTCCTGCAACCGGAACTCCACCCGGTCGGCCACGCCCGCATCCGCCGCGCGGCCCCGCGCCTCGGCCAGTTGCACCTCTGACAGCGTGACGCCGACCACCCTTGCGCCATAATCCCGCGCCAGCGAAATCGCCAGCGTGCCAAAGCCGCAGCCGATGTCCAGCACCCGCATGCCCGGCGCAATCCGCAACTTGCGCCCGATATGGGTCATCTTGGCGATCTGCGCCTGCTCCAGGGTCATCCCCGGCTCGCGGAAATAGGCGCAGGTGTATTGCTTGCTCTCATCCAGAAACAGCCCGTACAATTCGGGCGAGATGTCATAGTGATGCGCCACATTGGCCCGCGCCTTGGGCAGCGGATTCCAGTCGCTCAGCCGCATCATGGCCTTGTGCCACCGCACCAGCAGTGCCACGGGCGACCAGCGCGACCTTTTGCCAGCCCGCATCGCCAGTTGCAGGAACCCCTTCAGATCATCGCCACCAATCGTCAGCGTGCCGGCCATATAGGCTTCCCCCAACACAAGTTCAGGATTCAGCAGGATCTTGCGCGGCAAGGCGGCGTCCAGCAGCGTCACGGCGATCACGGGCGCGGCAGCCAACCCGAACTTTTCCACCCGGCCACTCGGCAGGGTCAGCCGCAGATGCTCCGCATCAATGAAGCTGCGCAACGTCCAGACCAGCAAATTTTCCCACATGACCACCCCCACAAGATTCCCGCTTCGTGCCGCCCCTGCGTTGCACTGAAGTCAATTCATTGCAACACTAACAAAGAAAGGGACCGGCAGGTTCCAAAAAATCTTGCGGGCCGATCATTGGCAAGACGCACCCGCGTTGCCAAGGCCACGGCCACGGCCCTAGCGCCAGACCTTCCCCGCGCGCCCCGCGCGCCATCGCCGGCGTCACTCCCGCATCAAGGCGTCCAGCCGTGCCTGATCCGGCGCCGACAGCGCCCCTGCCTCCGCCTCGCGCGACCGCCGCCGCAGCATGGCCAGTGCCACAGCGCCGCCGCCCAGCAGCATCAGCGGCCCGGCGAGCCACAGCAGCAGATTGCCCCCGGCAACCGTTGGACGCAGCAGCACAAACTCGCCATAGCGGTCCACGATATAGGCCACCGCCGCCGCATCGCTGTCACCCGCCACCAACCGCTCGCGCAGCAAGACCCGCAGGTCGCCCGCCAATCCCGCCTCCGAATCGTCGATGTTCTCATTGCGGCACACGAGGCACCGCAACCCTTGCGAAATCGCCCGCGCCCGCGCCTCCAGCACCGGGTCTTTCAGCATCTCACCCGGCAGTACCGCAAAAGCCGGACCCGCCATCAGCGCCAGGGCGAACAGCCACCTCATTCCGCCGCCACCGCCACCGCCAGCGAGCGCCGCGCCGCCGCCGCCGCAATTCGGTAGCGCCGGTCCGACAGGCTGAGCATGCCGCCCAAAGCCATGATCAGTGCGCCCCCCCACAGCCAGTTGGCAAACGGCTTGATGTAACTGCGAAACGCCCAACCACCGCCCTCCTGCGGATCGCCGATCACCAGATACAGATCGCCCGTCACCCCCTGCAGGATCGCCGCCTCGGTCGTGGCGGAGCGCGCCACCGGATAGGACCGCTTTTCGGGATACATCATGGCCACAAAGCCGCCACCCTTCGTCACCTTCATCTCCGCCCGC
>JAYUGA010000273.1:0-23629 GCA_043738565.1 Rhodobacterales bacterium | reverse complement strand
TGCCGCGCAGAAGTCGCGCAGGGTGTCGAAGGCGGTGTCGGAGAGGGTGAAACGAACTTCCATGATGTAACTCCTTGTTTCAGGCCAGTTCATCCGGCCTATAGTAGATATCTACCCTACCCACAATCGGGAGTCAAGTATATAATTTCCCAAAATAGCACAATGAAATGTGCGGGCTGGCCGAGGCCGAGCCGCGCATCGCCCGTTGCCCCCCCATGCCATCTGTGGCAAGACAAAGCGGTAACGCATCAGACCGAGAGAAGCTGAATGAGCGAATTCGCCACCCGCCGCGTGATGATGGTAGACACCCAGGTTCGGCCTTCGGATGTGACCAAGTTTCCGATCATCGCTGCCATGCTGACCGTTCCGCGTGAAAGCTATGTGCCCGAGGTGATGCGCGAGGCGGCTTATGTCGGGCAGAACATTGACATCGCCCATCGCCGCGTCGTTCTGGAGGCGCGTAGTTTTGCCAAGCTATTGGATATGTTAGACATTCAACGGGGTGAACGGGTCTTGGACCTTGGCTGTGGGCTTGGCTATTCTGCGGCGGTGATTGCAGAGATTGGCGGCGACGTGGTGGCGGTCGAAGAAGACGCCGCGATGGCCGCTTCGGCAAAGGCGGCATTGGCGGGCCGCGCCACTGTGGTTGCGGGACCGCTGGCAGCCGGTGCCGCGGGACAAGGCTCTTTTGACATCATCATCGTGCAGGGCGCTGTGGAAGTGGTGCCCGAAACGCTGCTGACACAATTGAAAGAAGGCGGTCGAATTGCAGCGATTTTCATGGCGGGTGCCCTTGGAACTGCGCGGGTCGGCTATAAGTTGGACGGAGCGGTGAACTGGCGTTCAATCTTCAATGCGACGGCGCCGATCTTGCCTGGCTTTGAGGCAACGCGCGGTTTTGTTCTTTGAATTCATCGGTTGCAACCAATAGCTAAAGCCGCCCGCTGCACGTTTGGTTGTGGCACGAAAAGATCTAGAGGTGAATGATGCGGAAATTCTGGGCAGTCGTGGCCGCTGGTGTTCTAAGTTTGGCCCCTCCGGTCGTGCAGGCCGAAACGCTGTCGGATGCGCTGATCTCGGCCTATCGTGCCTCGCATTTGTTGGAGCAGAACCAGGCCGTTCTGCGTGCTGCGGATGAGGATGTGGCCGATGCGGTCGGGGCACTTTTGCCGGTGTTGCAATTTGCCGCGAGCGCAAGTTTCTCACGGACCGACCCAGCCGGTTCAAACAAGAATTTCGTTGCATATCCGCTGTCTACCTCACTGACCGCTTCGTTGCCACTTTTCGATTTCGGTCGCGGGAAACTTAACATCGACATCAAGAATGAACTCGTGCTGGCCTCGCAGCAAGCCTTGGCCGATGTGGAACAGCAAGTTTTGCTGGATGCCGTTTCTGCTTATGTTAACATGGGGTTGCAGGCCGAATTTGTTGGGGCTCAAGATTCGAACGTTCGGCTGATCACTCAGGATTTGCGCGCCACGCGGGATCGGTTTGACGTTGGCGAAGTGACCAAGACTGACGTCGCATTGGCCGAGGCGCAACTGGCTTCGGCCAATGCGGCGCTGGCGTCGGCGCAAGGCGCGTATAATCTGGCGCGCGAACGCTACAACGCTGCGATCGGCCATTATCCCGGCAAACTTTCCGGCCTGCCCCGGTCGCCGGTGACAGCCCGTACGGTTGAAGAGGCGCGGGCGATCGCGCTGCGGTCCCATCCGGTGATCCTGCAAGCCCAGCACCAGGCCAAGGCGGCCGACATCGGCGTCGAACTGGCCAAGGCGCAGATGCGGCCGAACCTGAGCGCGACGGCCAGCATCAATCAGGGCGTTAATTCTGGCAATCTTTCCTTGGGGACGATGACGGAACAGATCGGATTGCAGTTTTCGCAGACGATATATGCCGGCGGAAGACTGTCGTCGGGGTTCCGTCAGGCCATCATGCAGCAACAAGCCGCCCATGCCGGACAATTGCAGACTGGCGTGAACGTCAGCGAAGCGGTCGGCAGAGCGTGGTCGAACATTCTGGTCGCAAATGCCTCGATCCTGGCAGGCAACGAACAGATTCGTGCAGCGCAGGCCGCTTATGACGGGGTAAAGCAAGAGGCGGCATTGGGGTCGCGCACAACGTTGGATGTACTGGACGCGGAACAGAACCTGCTGTCCGCCAAGTCTTCACGGTTGCAGGCGACGGCGAATTTCTACGTCGGACAGTATCAGTTGCTTTCGACCATGGGGCTCTTGACCTCAAGCCATCTGAAGCTGGGCATCCCGACCTTTGACCCGCAAGCCTATTACGACGCGGTCAAACGTGCCCCAGCGACCAGTGCGCAAGGAGCCAAGCTGGACCGCATTCTGAAAACGCTTGGCAAGTAGTCCGGCCGGTTTTTGCCACGGGGGACAAGGGATCGACAGTTCGATGCGTCAAATTGTTGTGCCCGGGCGGTGACTGTTCTACACTCTGTGCCATCAGCCTGACTTTAGGAGCCCGTTCTGTCCCATGTCCGATGCGATGAGTTCCGTCGAGATCGAGGATGTTCTGTCCTCCATTCGCCGCCTTGTGTCGGAGGATTTGCGTCCTGTCACCCGGCAGGCAGCTCCGATTCTGGTCGATGACAAGCTGATCCTGACGCCTGCGTTGCGGGTTGTCGCGGAGGCGATCTCTGGCGCGGCGAGCGATTCGGCAGCGCGCCCCATGCCGTTGCCACGGCTGCACCTGGGGGCTGAACCAGTGGTCGAAGGCTTGGTCGCGTCGCTGGAACAAGCGGTTGAAGCGCAGGGGCTGGACTGGGAATCGGAGGTGGGCGATCCGGCACCGGCGACTGTGGCATTCGAATGGACTAGCGGTGCATGGTCTGCGCAGCCCAATGCCGCCGATGCCCCGGGCGCCGAGATCGTCGCAGAAGCGGCACGGCCAGAACCTGCGCCATCCTGGTCGCAAGAAGACCCGGGTGAGCCGATTGCTGACGAAGTCACGTTGTCCGATATGCCGGACGAAGCCGCCGCCGAGCCAGATCTGTTTTGGGCCGATCAGGCCGAGGCCGAGGTTGTGGCCGGTCTGTCAGAGGCGGAGCCAGAGCCGCAGGCCGCCTTTGGGTCAGAGATGACCTTTGACGAAGAGGTGATGCGCGATCTGGTGCGTGACCTGATCCGCGAGGAATTGCAGGGCGGTTTGGGCGAGCGGATTACCCGCAATGTCCGCAAGTTGGTGCGGGCGGAAATCGCAAGGGCGCTGGCGACGCGCGAATTCGACTGATTTTTCAAGCGTGTAAAATGAAAACACGCCCCGAAGGGGCGCGTTGTTTGGTGGAGCGGTCTGATCAGGCAGCTTCGGCTTGATCCAGTTCCAGCGCGTGACGGCGTTCGCTTTCTTCGCGCGACAGGGCGACCGAAGTGCGGACACCTTTGGAGACAAACTCCATCAGGCCCTTGACGACACGTTCGTTGGGGTCAATCCCGGCGCAGGACAAAACCTCGCGCCCATCGCGCGACCGGGCCCAGCGGGCGATCTGATCAGGGCCGTTGCCATATTTCTTGTCATCGGCAATAGCGTCGTCCAAAGCGGCCAGAACCACAGCGGCAAACAGCTTGCGCGCCCGCTGTCCCTGTTCGAAATTGAAGGCAGTGCTGTCTATGAAATCGGCCATCGCGTCCTACTTCTTGCTCTTGTCTTTTTTGACGTCTTGCGCTTGTAACGGCTAGATGACGATTCGTCATGTCATCTTTTGAATGACTGCTATGCATGGGCTGCATATCGCGCAGGGTGGTTTCCTGTATGTAGTTGGCTTGCCAGCCCGTTACCGACCAGATATAGCGTCCGGCAAAAGAAGTTCAAGATTTTGACAAGGTTTCGACACAATGGCGAAGGTAAACGGAAACGAGATTCGTCCGGGCTTCATTCTTGAGCATGATGGTGGCCTGTGGGCAGCGGTCAAGGTCAGTCATGTCAAGCCGGGCAAAGGCGGGGCTTTTGCGCAGGTCGAGCTGAAGAACCTGCGCGACGGTCGCAAGCTGAACGAACGCTTCCGGTCGGAAGACAAGGTCGATCAGGTCGAGTTGGAATATCGGGAACAGCAGTTCCTGTATGAGACTGATGGCCGTCTGGTGTTCATGGATTCGGAAACCTATGAGCAGACCGAGATTGATGCGGAATTGCTGGGCGACCGGCGACCGTTCCTGCAAGACGGCATGACGGCGAGGTTGCAGTATTTTGGCGAAGAGGCGCTGAACGTCACCTTGCCGCAGAAAGTGCGCTGCAAGGTGGTGGATACCGAGCCGGTGCAGAAGAACCAGACCGCCGCCAACAGCTTCAAGCCCGCCATTCTGGACAACGGCGTGCGGATCATGATCCCGCCATTCATCGCGCCGGATGAGGATATCATCGTGCATACCGAATTGATGGAATATTCCGAACGCGCCTGATTTGCGTTACAGATCAATTGCTTGCAGGGCGACGCTAACTTTGGCGCCGCCCGCTGTCATATGAGTGCCAGCCCGGTCGAACCGCAAATAGGCGATGCCTTGCCCACCCGACTGGGTGTAAAGCGTGCCGACCTCTTTGCCATCGGACAGGATCGTTGTGCCCACCGGGGCTGCGCCAGCAACTTGCACCCGGGCCAGACCTTTGCGCAGTTCGGTCTTGTGTTTCATCCGCGCGGTGACTTCCTGGCCGACATAGCAACCCTTGCGGAAATCGACGCCGTGCAGCCGTTCAAACCCGGTTTCCAGGAGGTAGCTGTCATCGGGCAGCAACTCGATCCCGGTGTCCGGGATCACATGGGCCACGCGAATTGCATCCCAGTCAATCGTTGGTTCTCCGCCTGCAACACCATAGTCGCGCCAGCCCAGATCGGGATGGCGCGGGTCGTTCAAAGCCTGCGCCGGGGCGGGGCCGATGCCGCGCGACACTGGCAGATTCGATGGCACCATTTGCACATCGGCGCGCAGGCGGTACATCGTCAGGCGTCGCAGCGTCGCATCAGCCAGCGTTTCCGGCAGGTCCAGTAACAAGGCGTCGCCAATACTCACCACAAAGAAATCTGCCAGATATTTTCCCTGCGGCGTCAGAAGTGCGGTCCAGACGATTCCATCGCCGTTTTTCAGCGCAAGGACATCATTGCTGACCAGCCCTTGCAGAAAGGTTAAAGCATCGTTGCCCGACAGCGTCACGATCCGCCTGCCTGTTGCCGTTTCGCCTGCCATGAGGGCCTCCTGTGACCTCTTGATATAGGGATCGGAGCGGTGGGCGAAAGGGGCTTAGTCCTTGAATTGCAGGCGGTACAAATCGGCATACAGGCCGCCACGGGCCAGCAGTTCGTCATGGGAGCCCTGATCGACCACGCGGCCCTGGTTCATCACCACGATCTTGTCGGCCTGCCGCACCGTTGCCAGACGGTGAGCGATGACCAATGTGGTGCGACCGCGCCCCAGCCGCGCCAAAGCCTCTGTCACCAGCAGTTCCGAGCGGGCGTCCAGCGCCGAGGTCGCCTCGTCCAAGAGCAGGATCGGGGCATTGCGCAAGACGGCGCGGGCGATGGCGATGCGCTGGCGCTGGCCACCGGACAGGGCAGAGCCGCGCGGGCCGGCGGGAGATTCCACGCCAAGCGGCATGTCGGCCACGAAGTCAGCGGCATTGGCATCACTCAGGGCGCGGGCGAGGGCGGCGTCAGATTGGTCGCTGGCCCCCATGCGGATGTTGACCGAAAGCGGCTCGTCAAACAGCGCGGAATCTTGGCTGACCACGGAAAACTGCTGGCGCAAAGCCCGCAGGTCAAGATCGCGCAGGTCAGTGCCGCCAAAAGTCACGCGCCCCGCAACAGGGTCGACTATCCGGGTAAGCAATTGAAATACCGTGGTCTTGCCCGCACCAGACGGCCCAACCAGCGCGGTGGTCTGGCCCGGTTCGGCGATCAGGCTGATGCCGTTCAGCACCGGCGCATCGCCATAGGCGAAGCTGACGTCCTGCAATTCCAGCCGCAGTCCCGCAACAGCGGTGGGCATGGGTTTGGGTTGGGCGGGGCTGGTCAGTTGCGGCTTTTCATCGAACAGATGGCGCATCCGTTCAAGACTGGCGCGGGCCTGCGCCCAGGCACCGGAAACTGACCCCAATCGGCGCAGCGGTTCGAACACCAGCGCCATTGCGGTGAAAAAGCTCATGAACGCGCCCAGGGTCTTGGTGCCCGCGATGATCTGGCTGCCGCCATACAGCATCACCCCGGCAAAGCCCAGGGCGGCCACCAGGTCGATCAGCGCGGGGATGGCAGCCGAGGCGGTCTCGGAACGGATCTGTGCCTTGAGGTAGGTGTCAAGAGCGCGGCGATAGCGTAACCCTTCCTGCGGTTCAGAGCCGGTCAATTGCAGGGTGCGGATGCCGTGAAAGGCTTCGTCCAGCCGGGTCGACAGCACGGCTGCGGCAGCCCGCGATTGCCGTGCCGTCTTGCGCACGCGGGCTTGCAGCACTGCCAGCGGCAGCACGATGAGCGGCACGCCGATGACCGCCACCAGGGTCCAGCGCCAGTCGATCAGCACCGCAACCGTCAGCAACGAGGCAAGGGAAATCACATCGCGGCCAAGGGCTTGCACAATGGGTGGCCATAGGGCGCGCAGGGCGGCATTGTCGCCGCGCAACCGCTCGATCAGGCTGCCGGGCGGGTTGGTCTGGTAGAAACCAAGGTCAAGCTGCATGATGTGGGTCAAGAGGTTCTGCTGCAACTCGGTCGAGATGCCCTCGGCCTGCCGGGCCATCAGGATGCGGTGGGTGAAACCGGCAAGGGCACGGGCAATAAAGACCAGCGCCACCGAGGCCGCCACCCAGATCACGATCGAGATATCGGCACCCTGATGGATGCCGTCGAACATCGGGCGAACCAGGTAGGACAGGGCACCAACTGCGCCGCCTTCCAGCGCCATGAACAGAATGGCGACGAACAAGATCGGGGAACGCCTGCGCAGATGGTCGCGCCAGACCCAGGCCAGTATTCTGCGGGCCGGGATCGGGTCGGTCACAATGCAAGGCTCCGATCACCGGCCTGCCAACGCTGGAAAGAGGCGGTGACTTTGGCGGGGTCGTAGGAGTGCGCGAGCCAGTCGGGAAAGGTTACGCCGGTCCTTTCAAAGGCATCCGCATAAAGCCGCAACAGGTGAACCTGAATGCCGGCGGGCGAGTTTTCGACATGCAGGTAGCGCCAGTTTAGTTGCCGCTGCGCCTCGGCAACCGGGCGGTTTTCGAGCAGCAGCAGGTAAAGCGCCGAGGCCAGGCCGGTGCGGTCAGCGCCGGATTTGCAATGGATCAGAAAGGGTTTTTCCATCGTGTGAAACAGGCCGATCAGGGTTTCCAGCTTTTCGCGGGTCGGGGCCTGCTTGGCCGACATTTGCAGATTATTCAGGGTAAGACCGAGTTGCTGGCAGGCCTCTGCCTCGAACAGATAAAACCCTTGCGCGGCTTTTCCCCGCAGATTCAATACGGTCTGCAGCCCAAGTGACGCAGACCAGCGGCGCAGACGGCGGGCGGATGGCTGGTTGGATCGGTACACGCCAGGGGCGATCTGGTGCAGATTTCTCCAGAAAAACCGCAAGAAAGCGTGGTCCATCAGCTGGAAATGCCACCAGGCGGCGCGGCGGGCTTCGGGCGTGGAAATGTCGGTGCCGAACGTGGCGGTCAGCCGGCGTTGCAGGGTAAGGAGCCGGTCTTTGAGCGCGCCGATCATGCAGATCCTGGTCCCGGGGTGGGAAGCCATCCTCTAGCGTTTTGGGTCAGGGCTGGCAAGCATCGGTCGGCGTTGACCACGCGGCCCGCGGCGGCTAGCCATGTGGTTTTCGGAGGTTGTGATGCCGCTTGCCAATGGTCGCCCCTATCTTGCCATTCCCGGCCCTTCGGTCATGCCGGACCGGGTTTTGGCCGCGATGCACCGGGCGTCGCCCAACATTTATGAAGGCGCCCTGGTCGAGATGGTGGCCGGGATGTGGCCGGATTTGCAGCGATTGGCGGGGACAAAGGGCAGTGTGGCGACCTATATTGCCAATGGGCATGGCACCTGGGAAGCGGCCAATGCCAATATTTTCTGCAAGGGAGACAAGGCCTTAGTGTTGGCGACGGGCACGTTCGGGCATGGCTGGGCCAATACGGTGCGGGGGTTGGGGGTAGAGGCGGAGGTGCTGGATTTCGGGCGTTCGGTGGCACCGGATTGGAACCGGGTCGAGGCGGCGTTGCGGGCGGACCCGGATATCAAGGCGGTGTTGTCGACACAGGTCGATACGGCGAGTTCGGTCAAGACGGATATTCGGGCTTTGCGGGGCGTGATGAATGACGCGGGACATCAGGCCTTGTTGGCGGTTGATTGTGTCGCATCAATGGCTTGCGATCCGTTCTTCATGGATGACTGGGGCGTGGATATTACCGTGGCAGCCAGTCAGAAGGGACTGATGACCCCACCGGGGATGGGGTTTGTCTGGTTTTCAGAAAAGGCGCGGGAGCGGTGCAAGGGCAGCGATCTGCGCACGCCGTATTGGGACTGGACGGCGCGGGCCAAGGCGGAAGAGTTCTGGCAATTGTGGTTCGGCACTGCGCCGACGCAGCATCTGTATGGCCTGCGCGAGGCGTTGACGATGATCCTGGACGAAGAGGGGCTGGCGCAGGTTTGGGCCCGGCACGCCACTTTGGCACGGGCGGTCTGGGCGGCGTTCGAGGGTTGGCGCGTAGGGAATACCTCTATTGTTCTCAATGTGTTGCAGCCAGAAGCGCGCGGACATTCGGTGACGGCAGCACGGTTTGGCGCAGCCGATGCCACCCGGTTGCGGCACTGGTGCGAGCATCAGGCCGGGGTGACTTTGGGGATTGGGCTGGGGATGGCGACGCCTGAAGATCCGAAGGCGGATGGGTCTTTGCGGGTGGCGCATATGGGGCATGTGAATGCGCATATGACGCTGGGCGCATTGGCGGTAATGGAGGCGGGGCTGGTGGCGCTGGACATAGCGCATGGGTCGGGCGTGGCTGCGGCGGCGCGGATTGTCGGTGGCAAGAAAGACTGAAAGGCCGTTTCCAGCGGTTTCACCGAATCGGGGCGGAAAAGCCCGGTTAATGCTGGGGTTTTTCGGGTTTTTGCCGGTCTTGGACGCGTCTTGCCTGCGTCTTCTTTGCGTCTCTACGTTTTCGGGTGATGCCGGGATCAAGGCGGAGTGCGGTGCCGTTGCCGCGTGTGATGGCGTTCGTCAAGCCGCTCGCGGCTTTCTTCACGCCTGCTGCGAAAGCCCCTTCGGCTTTAGCAGCGGCCGGTCAGGCTTGGCGGAACGGTGCGGCCAGCCTTTCGGTGTCTGTCGCGCGGTCCGTGAGGCCAGGGTCACGCGTGCGGGGTTTTTGCATCTGGCATCCTGTTTTTCGGGCAACGCGGTCAGGACGGCAGCAGGTGGGCGGCGTGATCAAGGAAAGTTGCAGAGCCATTGTGCAGTTTTGGTGCTGTTCCTTAAGGAATCACGCGCCTATGTTGATGAAGCATAAACTGACAATCGGCTTGGCACATGGCACGCAGACCCGTTATCGGCATCATCGGCAATCTCTTTGTGATCAACGACCGGTTTCCGGCAACGACCTGCGGCACGATGAATTCCGAAGCGGTGGCGGATGTGGCGGGCGGCATGCCGCTGATCATTCCAAGCGATCCGCATTATGTTTCGGTCGAAGAGCTGATGGAAACCTGTGACGGGTTCTTGTTGACCGGCGGGCGGCCGAATGTTCACCCGAGTGAATATGGCGAGGATGAAACCCCGGCCCATGGCGCGTTTGACCGCAACCGCGATGCGATCACGCTGCCGCTGATCCGGGCCTGTGTGGAACGGGGCCAGCCGTTTTTGGGGATTTGCCGGGGGTTTCAAGAGGTCAACGTGGCGTTGGGCGGCAGCCTGCACCCGGAGATCCGCGAATTGCCGGGACGGATGAACCACCGGATGCCGCCGGATGGCAGGATCGAGGAGCAGTTCGCGTTGCGCCATGCGGTGAGGTTCACGGAAGGCGGGGTGTTTCACCGGCTGATGGGCAAGCCCGAGGTGATGACGAACACGCTGCACGGGCAGGGGATCGGGCGGGCGGCGGAGCGCATTGTTATCGACGGCTATGCGCCGGATGGCACGCCGGAAGCGATTTATGTGCGGGATGCGCCGGGCTTTACGCTGGCGGTGCAATGGCACCCGGAATGGAACGCGGTGGATGACCCGGTATCGCGGCCGCTGTTCTCGGCTTTTGGGCAGGCAGCACGGGACTGGCGCGACCGGGGCGCGGGGGCGCTGCGGCGCAGAGCATAAGGTTCGCAGTGATTGAGCGGTTGTTGACCGCTGGCGCTTTGCTATAGTCTGGCCAAATCTTTGCGGAGGGCGCGATGAAACGGTCACGGATCAACGACATCATGGCGGCTGCGGATGAGATGATCCGCCACTACGGCTTTGTTCTGCCACCCTTTGCCTATTGGACGCCGGATCAGTTCAAGGCCAAGGCGGCGACCGCGGGCCGGGTGATTGACGGGCGCTGTGGCTGGGACATCACCGACTACGGCCAGGGCAAGTATGATGCGATGGGGCTGTTTCTGTTTACCTTGCGCAACGGTTCCTTGGCCGATCTGCAACGCGGCGGCGGCATGTGTTACGCTGAAAAGCTGTTGATTTCGCGGCAGGATCAACTGTCGCCGATGCACACCCATGTGATCAAGGCCGAGGATATCATCAACCGCGGTGGTGCTACTTTGGTGGTGGAACTGTATGGTTCCGACGATAAGGGCGGCTTTGCTTGGGACAAGGGCGGGCTGGTGCGCTGCGATGGGATAGAGGTGCCCTACGGGCCGGGGACCAAGCTGAAGCTGGCTCCGGGTGAGTCTGTGACGCTGATGCCGGGCGATTGGCATGCGTTCTGGGGCGAGGGTGGCGATGTGATGATCGGGGAAGTGTCGACGGTGAATGACGATTTGACCGACAATATCTTCCGCGAGCCGATCGGGCGGTTTGCCAGGATCGAGGAAGACGTGGCCCCGACCCATCTGCTGGTCAGCGACTATGAGGCCTGGCTGAAGTAGGCTCATGAAAGGGTGCGCGTGACGGCGCATCCTTGCCGGCTCAAAGTGGGCCGTAGACCGGGTCGCTGTCTTCGGGCTCTGGCGGCGGCGGCGGGGCCACGGCTTTCTTTACGGCGGCTTTCGGCTCGGGCGGCGGCACGGTCAGTCTGGTCGGGAAAGTGCCATCCTCGTTCAGCACGACGACACGGGTGCCGTCGGGGACGCGGTTGTAGAGGTCCATCACGTCCTGATTGATCATGCGGATGCAGCCCGACGAGGCATTGGTGCCAATTGACTTCCACTCCGGCGTACCGTGGATGCGGTAGCCGTAGTCGACGCCGTTGGTCTTGAGATACAGCGCCCGTGCCCCCAGCGGATTGGTCAGGCCGCCGGGCTGGCCGTTTTTGTATTTTTCCAGTTCCGGGCGGCGGGCGATCATTTCGGGCGGTGGCGTCCAGGTCGGCCAGGTGGTGCGGGAGGCGATATCGGCCTCGCCCGACCAGCCGAACCCGGCGCGACCGACGGCAATGCCGTAGCGCAGCGCCTGATTTTTGGCGGTGATCAGGTAAAGATGCTTGGCACCGGGGTCGATGATGATGGTGCCGACCGGCTGGTCGGTGCTGTAGGCGACAGGCTGGCGCAGGAATTGCGGCGGCACCTGTTCGAAAGGCACAGCGGGGACGGTGGTGCCATTGTCTGGAACGGCGGCGTACATCGCGGCATAATCGCTGGCTGCGGCGGGCTGGGCCAGAGGGCTGAGGGCCATCGTCACCCCCGCGCCAGGCGCACAGGCGGCCAAAGCCAATGTCAGGCCCGAAGCGGCCAAAATCTTCATCGCCAGAAATCGCATAGTATCCTGCCCTCGCAAAGGTCCGGTTCTATCGCCGTTGTGCCGCACTTCATGGTTTCCGAGGGTAGTTCAATGATCCGGATCAGTCAAAGCAACAGTCTCACGCAATGGTGAGCAGTGTCAGAGTGTGGTGCGCAGATGCCATAGTTCGGGGAAAAGTTCGACCTCGAGCATCTTTTTAAGATAACTGACCCCCGAAGTGCCGCCGGTGCCGCGTTTGAAGCCGATGACACGCTCGACCGTGGTGACGTGGTTGAAGCGCCAGCGCCGGAAGTAATCTTCGAAATCCACCAGTTTCTCGGCCAGTTCGTATTCCTGCCAATGGGCTTGCGGGTCGCGGTAGACCACTTCCCAGACCGCACGGACATCGTCGCGGGCGGTCCAGTTTTGCCGGAGGTCGCGGGTGAGGACATCGGCGGGCACCGGCAGGCCGACGCGGTGGAGGTGGCGCAGTGCCTCGTCATACAGCGAGGGGCGGGCGAGTTCGGCCTCCAAGAGGGCGGTCACGTCGGGACGGTGGGCATGGGGGCGCAGCATGGCGGTGTTGCGGTTGCCGACCGCGAATTCGATCAGGCGGTATTGGTGGGACTGGAAGCCCGACGACTGGCCCAGCCCTTCGCGGAAGGTGGTGTAGTCCGAGGGGGTCATGGTGCGCAGGACATCCCAGGCGTTGTTGAGCTGTTCGAAGATGCGGGCGATGCGGGCCAGCATCTTGAACGCCTCTCGCGCCCGGCCTTCGGCGATGGCGCGGCGGGCGGCGTCAAGTTCGTGCAAGGCGAGTTTCATCCACAGTTCGGAGGTCTGGTGCTGGATGATGAACAGCATCTCGTCATGCGCCCCGGTCAGCAGGTGCTGCGACGACAGGATGCGGTCGATCTGCAGATAGTCGCCGTAGGACATTGGCGCGTCATGGGCGGCGTCGGCACCGTCGCGGGCGGGGTCATAGGTCATCATGTCCTCGGGCTGGGCTGGTTTGGCGTCACAGTCGCATCGTGGTCAAGATACTCCGACCCGAGGCGTGGCAGGAGCCTCCGGCGGGGATATTTTTGAACAAGTGAAATCGAAAGGTTCATGTCAGGTGACTTTGGCGCGGGTTTTGAATTGGGGGTGGTCCCAGAGGTTTTCGGCCATGATTTTTGCGAGAGTTTCTATGGCTTTGGTGACGTCGCCTTCGTCGATGTAAAGCGGGGTGAAGCCGAAGCGCAGGATGTCGGGGGCGCGGAAGTCGCCGATCACGCCGTGGGCGATCAGAGCTTGCATGATGGCGTAGCCTTCGCCGTGGCGGAAGGAGACCTGGCTGCCGCGTTGGGCATGGTCGCGGGGGGTGACGAGGGTGAGGCTGGGGCAGTTGGCTTCGATGCCGGCGATGAACTGGTCGGTCAGGGCAAGGGAGGCGGCGCGCAGATCGTTGAGGTCCACGGCGTCCCAGATGTCGAGGGCCGCCTCGAGGGCGGCCAGTTGCAGGATGGGCGGGGTGCCGACGCGCATCCGTTCGATGCCATGACCGGGGCGGTAGGTCTGGTCGAAGGCGAAGGGGGATTCGTGGCCGAGCCAACCCGACAGAGCGGGGCGGGCGGTTTCGGCGTGACGGGGGGCGACATAGATGAAGGCGGGACCGCCGGGACCGGAGTTCAGGTATTTGTAGGTGCAGCCGACGGCGAAATCGGCTTGGGCTTGTGACAGATGGACGGGGAGCGCCCCGGCAGAGTGGGCGAGATCCCAGATCGTCAGTGCGCCGCAGGCGTGGGCGCGGGCGGTGAGGGCGGCCATGTCGTGCTTGCGGCCGGTGCGGTAGTCAACCTCGGTGATCAGGGTCACGGCGACGCTGTCGTCGATGGCGTTCCGCACGTCTTCGGGGGCGACGGTTTTCAGGATGTAGCCCGGCCCGAGAGTCTGGCACAGACCTTGCGCCATATAAAGGTCGGAGGGGAAGTTGCCGGTGTCGGAGAGGATCACGCGGCGGGTCGGGTTCAGGTCGAGGCAGGCGGCGAGGGCCTGATAGACCTTGATCGACAAGGTGTCGCCCATCACGACATGGCCGGGTTCGGCACCGATCAGTCTGCCGATGCGGTCGCCGATGCGGGAGGGCTGGTCCATCCAGCCGGCCTTGTTCCAGCCGGTGATCAGCATCTCGCCCCATTCCGCCGTGATGGTCTGCGCCACGCGGGCGGTGGCGGCACGGGGCAGCGGGCCCAGCGAATTGCCGTCCAGATAGGTGACGCCCTGGGGCAGGTGGAACTGCGCCTTGGTGGCGGCGAAATCGGTTTTCATGAGCCTCTCCCGGCGGGCAGGTTGCATCGCGGCGGCGGGGCTAGCAATAGGGCATGGCCGGGGAATTTCAAGCTTGAAATTGTTTCGAAGGCGAGGAACCGTCTTGGTTGCGTGGTAAATCGGGTGCATCCTGCGGGTTCGGCCGGGGCGGCCCGGCTGCAAACCCTGGGAGGATCGAATGGCACAATTCCTGTATGTCTATCACGGCGGCACGATGCCAGAGACGCCGGAGGCAGGGGCTGCCTCGATGAAGCAATGGATGGATTGGATGGGCGGGCTCGGTGCCAAGATGGTCACACCGGGCGCACCGGTCGGCAAATCCTGGACAGTCGACAAGAAGGGCTCGCGCGAAGGCGGCGGGGCCAATCCGACCTCGGGCTGGTCCATCGTCGAAGCGGGGAGCCTGGCCGAGGCGGTTGCGATGGCCAAGGGCTGCCCGCAGGCGATGGACCCGGCAGGATCCATTGAAGTGGCCGAGATCATGCCGATGTAACCCCTGCCGATTGCCGCCACGTCACCGGGTTTTTCCGCAGAGCAGCATTATGGCGTTGAAATCGGTTCGGGCGATGTTAAGGCTGCCCCCAATGGCTGGAATCCGGCAGTGGGGGGCAGTGGATGAAGATCGGAGCGCTTTCGGAGATCTTTGCGGGCGAGAACCGGGTGGCGATGACGCCGGATTCGGCGGTGCAATTGCAGAAACTGGGCCATGTCTGCGTGGTGCAGGCCGGGGCGGGGGTCAAGGCCGGGTTTGCGGACGGGCTTTACGCGGCGGCGGGGGTCGAGGTTCTGGCTTCGGCGGCGGCGGTGGTGGCGGCGGCGGATGTGCTGGTCAAGGTGCGCGGGCCGGAGCAGGCCGAGGCGCAGGCCTTGCGCGAAGGCCAGACGCTGATTTCGTTCTTCTATCCGGCGCAGAATGCGGAATTGATGGAAGTGGCGCGGGGCCGGGCTGCCACGGTGATCGCCATGGACATGGTGCCGCGGATCAGCCGGGCGCAGAAGATGGATGCGCTGTCCTCGATGGCGAATATCGCCGGGTATCGCGCGGTGATCGAGGCCGGGTCGAATTTCGGGCGGTTCTTTACCGGCCAGGTGACGGCGGCGGGCAAGGTGCCGCCGGCCAAGGTTCTGGTGATTGGCGCGGGCGTGGCCGGGCTGGCGGCGATTGGCACGGCGGTGTCGCTGGGGGCGATTGTCCATGCTTTTGACGTGCGGCCCGAGGTCGCTGAGCAGATCGAGTCGATGGGGGCCTCGTTCGTCCTTCTGGAGTTCGAGGATGCCCAGGACGGGGCGGCGAGTGGCGGCTATGCGGCGCCGTCCAGCCCGGAGTTCCGTGAGAAGCAGCTGGCAAAGTTCCGCGAACTGGCGCCGGAAATGGATATCGTCATCACCACGGCTTTGATCCCCGGCAGGCCGGCGCCAAAACTGTGGTTGGCGGATATGGTGGCGGCGATGAAGTCCGGCTCGGTCGTGATTGACCTGGCGGCAGAGCGTGGCGGCAATTGCGATCTGACGGTGCCGGACCAGAAGATCGTCAGCGACAATGGCGTGACGGTGGTCGGCTATACCGATTTCCCCAGCCGGATGGCGGCGCAGGCATCTACGCTTTATTCCAACAATATCAGACATATGATCACCGATCTTACACCGAAGAAAGATGGTGTGATTAACCAGAACATGGAAGATGATGTGATCCGCGGCTCCACCGTAGTCTGTGCGGGGGCCATCACCTATCCGCCACCACCGCCCAAGATCGCGGCGATTGCGGTGCAAAAGCCACGCGAGAAAAGCCGCGAGTTGACCGTCGAGCAAAAGCGGGCGCACGAGGTTGCCACGTTCAAGGCGCAGACCCGCAGTCAGGTCGGCATGCTGGTGGCGGGGGGCGTGGTGATGGCGGGGCTGGGGGCCTATGCGCCACCGGAGTTCATGTCACATTTCATCGTTTTCGCGCTGGCCTGTTTCATCGGTTTTTCCGTGATCTGGAATGTGTCTCATGCGCTGCATACGCCGCTGATGTCGATCACGAATGCGATTTCGGGGATCGTGATCCTGGGCGCGCTGTTGCAGATTGGCTCGGGCAACTGGCTGGTGGTGGTGCTGGCGGCGGTGTCGGTGCTGATTGCGTCCATCAACATCGTCGGCGGCTTTCTGGTGACGCGCCGGATGCTTGCCATGTTCCAGAAGTCGTGAGGAGACGCCCATGAGCATCGGAATTGTGAGTGCCGCCTATATCGCGGCGGCGGTGTTGTTCATTCTGGCCCTGGGCGGGCTGTCGGGACAGGAAAGCGCCAAGCGGGCGGTGTGGTATGGCATCGCGGGCATGGCGCTGGCGGTGGGGGCCACGGTATTTTCGCCCGAGGTAGCCAATCTCTGGGTGATCGCCGTCATGGTGGCGATTGGCGCGGTGGCGGGCTGGTATGTCGCCATGCGGGTCCAGATGACCGAGATGCCGCAACTGGTGGCGGCTTTGCACAGTTTCGTCGGTCTGGCGGCGGTGTTCATCGGCTACAACGCCCATCTGGAACTGATGAGCGTTACCGGGATGGACGCGACCCGGAAAGCGGCGCTGATCGGGTTCGCGGCGGTGTTGGCGCAGAAGGATGCGGTGGAGATCGCCATTCTGCATGTCGAGGTGTTTCTGGGGGTGTTCATCGGGGCGGTGACGTTTACCGGGTCGGTGGTGGCATTCGGCAAGCTTTCGGGCCGGATTGATGGCAAGGCCAAGAAGCTGCCGGGCGGGCATTGGCTGAACGCCGGGGCGGCGCTGGGGTCGCTGGTGCTGCTGGTGCTGTATTTCAACGGGGCAGGCGTCTGGTCGCTGATCCTGATGACGCTTCTGGCCTTCTTCATTGGCTATCACCTGATCATGGGAATCGGCGGGGCGGATATGCCGGTCGTGGTCAGCATGCTGAACAGCTATTCCGGTTGGGCGGCGGCGGCGATTGGGTTTACCCTTGGCAATGATCTGCTGATTGTCACCGGGGCCTTGGTCGGCTCTTCCGGTGCGATCCTGAGCTATATCATGTGCCGGGCGATGAACCGTTCGTTCATCTCGGTGATCCTGGGCGGCTTTGGCAATACCACCGGCCCGGCGATGGCGATTGACGGCGAGATGGTGGCGATTGATGTCGACGGCGTCGCGGCGGTGCTGAATGACGCGGATTCGGTGATCATCATTCCGGGCTACGGCATGGCGGTGGCGCAGGCGCAGCAATCGGTCAGCGAGCTGACGCGCAAGCTGCGGGCCAAGGGCAAGACCGTGCGCTTTGCCATTCATCCGGTGGCCGGGCGGTTGCCGGGGCATATGAACGTGCTGCTGGCTGAGGCGAAGGTGCCCTATGACATCGTGCTGGAGATGGACGAGATCAACGCGGACTTTCCGGCGACCGATGTGGCGATCGTTATTGGGTCCAACGACATCGTGAATCCGGCGGCGCAGGAAGACCCGAACTCGCCGATTGCCGGGATGCCGGTGCTGGAGTGCTGGAAGGCGAAACTGGTGCTGGTGTTGAAGCGCGGGCAGGGGACCGGGTATTCGGGGATCGAGAACCCGCTGTTTTATAAAGAGAACACGCGGATGTATTACGGTGACGCCAAGAAGTCGCTGGACGCCTTGCTGCCGTTGATCGAATAGCCCGCGTAGGGTGCGTCAGATGACGCACCCTACCTTGCGTTGGGACGAATGGTGCAAGGAGCGCCCGTGAAAACCTCGCTGCCTGCCGGAGTTGTCGCGCTGGGGCTGGTCAGCCTGTTCATGGACATGTCCTCTGAGATGATCCATGCGCTGCTGCCGGTATATCTGACCGGAACCCTTGGGGCCTCGGCTTTGGTCGTCGGATTGATCGAGGGGGTGGGGCAGGCGGTGGCGCAGGTGTCCAAGCTGTTCTCGGGCTATCTGAGCGACAGGTTTGGCCGCCGCAAGCCGCTGACCGTGCTGGGCTACGGGCTGGGGGCGGTGACCAAGCCGGTGTTCGCCTGGGCAGGCTCGCCGGGGTGGATCCTGGCGGCGCGGGTGGCGGACCGTTTTGGCAAGGGTATCCGGGGGGCGCCACGCGATGCGATGGTGGCGGATCTGGTGCCCAAGGCGCAACAGGCGGCGGCATTCGGGTTGCGGCAGTCGCTGGATTCGTTCGGGGCTTTTGCCGGGCCGTTGCTGGCGATGCTGTTGATCGGGGCCTTTGCGTTTTCGATCCCGCAGGTCTTTGCCTTTGCAATGATCCCGGCGGTTCTGTCGGTTGTGGTGCTGGTGGTGGCGGTGCGCGAGCCGGAGCAGGTTGCAAAGCTGGTCCGGCAGAGGATCGACCTGGCGGCGCTGCGGCAGCTGGGGCCGGAGGTGTGGCGGGCGATTGGTCTGGGCGTCATCATCACGCTGGCGCGGTTTTCGGATGCGTTCCTGGTGCTGCGGGCGGCAGAGGTCGGGGTCGCGGTGTTCTGGATACCGCTGGTTCTGGTGGTGCTGAACCTGGTCGATGCGGCGGTGGTCTGGCCGGTTGGCATTCTGGCCGACCGGATTGGCAAACGGGGATTGCTGGTGGCAGGCGTCGCGGTGTTGCTGGTGGCGCAGTTGGTGTTGGGATTTGGGACCGGGCAGGCTTCGGTGTTTCTGGCGGTGGCTTTGTGGGGCCTGCATATGGGGCTGACCCAGGGGCTGCTGACGGCGATGGTTGCCGAGACGGTGCCGGCCGATCTGCGAGGCACCGCGTTTGGGGTGTTCGGCCTTGCCACCGGACTGGCGCTGTTGCTGGGCAATGGCGTGGCGGGGGCGGTTTGGGCCGGGTTCGGCTCGGGTGCCGCCTTTGGGCTGGGGGCGGTGCTGACGGCGATGGCGATGATGGTGGCGCTGCGGCGGGGGCGTTAGCGGGTTTGTCCGGAACCGCCGCTCTGCTGCATATAAGCTGCGCGGGGGGTTCACCCCCCGGACCTCTGCGGGATATTTGGACCAATGTGTTTTGAGGGTGGAATTCCAGACGAATTGGCGGGAGTTGGTCCCGGTAGATCTGGGGCGGATGCAACTCAGACGCCGTGCCGGTTCAGGGCGCGGCACGGGCGCTGAGGGTATCGAGGACAACCTGTTGGCCATGCTCCATCAGGGTCGCGACATCCCCCCGCAGGGCGGTCAGGGCGGCCTCGGTTTGGGCGCGGTCGAAGGGTGTGGCCGTGGCGGCGGCGACGGCGGCTTGGCGGGCGGCTTGCAGGCGGGCGAGGTCGGTCTTGAGATCCGGGGCGTTGGCGAGGGCGTCACGCAGGTCGGCGCGGATCTGTGGCGGCAGGGTCAGGCTGTCATCGCCGCCGGTGAGGGTTTGCCGCAGCTTGTGCAGGCGCAGGGCGGCGCCGATGGCGGCGGCGTTCAACAGGAGCGAAAGCGCCAGCACGATGATCAGCGCCAGACGGGTCTTGTGGCGGCGGGGGGGTGTCGGTCATTGCAGGCTTTCCAATGCAGGCAATCCGGTGCCAGAGGCCAGGGCGAGGATCGGGTCGGTTGCGGGGCCAGAGGTCAGGCCGTAGCCGGCGACCCCTGCGGTGATAAGGAGGAGAAGCATAGTTGGCGAGCGCCATGCGGGGGGTGATGCGGTTCAAATGCACAGGACGGGGGAGGGCGAGGCGGGTCGTAGCGGGCGGCATGGGTCCAGGCCTTGAGAAAGACCTCTTGCGCGGCATCCTCGGCGTCGTTGGGCTGGTGCAGCGCGCGGGCGCAGTAGATGCGCAGGCCCCTGCCGTAGGGGTCGATCAGCCGGGCCAGCGCCCGTCGGTTGCCCTGCGGGCGAGCAGGATCCTGGCCTCGGTGGCGCTGGCGGATCCGGGCATGTGGGCCTTGGATTGGCTTGGTCACGATAGCAGGCGGTTTGGTGCAATTCCAGATCAGCGCGTGATCGTGGTGGTGCGGCCAAAGCTGCGGCCGGAGGCGCGGGTGCCGGACAGGGTGGAAGTGATGGTGCCCCGGCTGGCGGTGGTGGCGCGGCTGCGGGTGCCGGTCCCGCCGCCGGGGGTGGTGGTGGTGGCCTGCGCGGTGCAGGTGATCTGACAATCGCTGCGGTCGCAGGTCCGGCTGCCGTTGACCGTTCCGCCGTTCTGGCCGGTGATGGTGATGGTTTCGGCAAAGGCTGCGGGGGCGGCCAGCACGGTGATGACGACGGGGAGCAGGAAGCGGGTCATTTGGGGTCCATCGGGTTGGGGGTTGATGCAAGGGTATACGCAAGCTGCGCCGCCGCCCTGCGCGGCGGGGTGAGCAAAATATCGGTGTGCGAAAGTGTACCGCCAAAGCGCGGGTTTCATTGCGTTTTTCGCTTCCGCTTATGGGGAAAGCCGCTAAGCAGATCGGGCAGCCCCCGCAAAAGGTTCGATCATGCCCAGCGACGACCATCCCCTGCGCTATGCTTTGGTGAACGAGTTGCACGCGCGGCCGTTTCCGGTGCTGAACGCGCCCTGCATGGCGGCTTTTGTGGCGATCAAGGAGACCGGGGATTCGGCGGGGCGGGACCGGGGGCGCGACCGGGCGCATCTGCTGGATTTGCTGGACCGGCATGGCTCGGCGCATCCGCAGCCGGAGGCTACGCATTTTTCTGGCCCGATCGGGCGGTCGGATCTGAAATGGGAAAGCCATACCGAGTTCGTGACCTATTCGGCCTTTACCCCCGGTCTGTCGGCGCGGCCCTTTGACCCGTTTGAGGCAGAGGTGTTTCCCGAGGACTGGCTGAGTGCGGCACCGGGCAAGCGGGTGGCCTCGGTTCTGTTGCGGGTCGAGATGATGCCGGAGGATGAGGCGGAGATTGGCGCCCGGCTCGATGAGTGGTTTGTCGCGGAGAGCCTTGCGGTGGCCTGGGTGGTGGACCGCGCGGCGGTGATTGCCGGGGATTTCAGGATTGATCCGGCGGGGCATATGCGGTTCGCGGTCTATGTCCGGCCCACGACCGGGACGCGGCGGATCGGGCGGATCGTGCAGCGGTTGTGCGAGATCGAGACCTATCGTGCCATGTCGATGCTGGGGCTGATCCGGGCGCGGGAATTGACCGGGGAGCTGAATGTTCTGGACCCGCAGTTGTCGGCGCTGGTGACCGGGCTGGACGCGGGGGACCGTCCCGCCGAAGCGGCGCTGCATGAATTGCTGACGATCGCCTCGGAACTGGAAAGCCTGGCGGTGCGGATGTCGTTCCGGTTTGGCGCAACGCTGGCCTATGAGGCGATCGTGACGCAGCGGATCGAAGTGCTGGGCGAGGAACGGCTAGGCGGGCGGCAGACCTTTGGCGAGTTCATGATGCGGCGTTTCGATCCGGCGATGCGCACAGTCAAATCGACCGACGCAAGGCTGCGGTCGATGGCGGAGCGGGCGCAGCGGGCGGCGGAACTGCTGCGGACAAGGGTGGATGTGGAGCGGTCTGCGCAGAACCAGAAACTGCTGGAAAGCATGGACCGGCGGGCGGATCAGGCGCTGCGGTTGCAGCATACGGTGGAGGGGCTGTCGGTGGTGGCGATCAGCTATTACGCGGTCAGTCTGGCGGGCTATGTGGCGGGACCGCTGCTGGAAGGCTGGGGGGTGGCGAAGCCGTGGGCAATGGCCTTGCTGACGCCCTTGGTGATTTTGGCGGTTTGGGGGATGGTCCGGCGGATCAGGGCCGGGATGCACTGAGAGTCCAGTTCTGGACGTTTTATGAAAGCGTGTAACATCAACATGTTGCGTTTCAGAAATTTACGAATCGTTAGGGTTTGACGATTTTTCTGCGAAAAATCACGGTCAGAAAGAGGCTTTGATTTTTCGCAGAAAAATCGGGTTTGGTCAGCGGCCCCTGATCCTTGGGTCAAGGGCGTCGCGCAGCCCGTCGCCGATGTAGTTGACGCTCAGCACCGTCAGCGAGATGGCTAAACCGGGCCAGATCACCCGGACCGGGTAAAGCTGCATATAGCTCAGGCCGTCGAACAGCAGGCGGCCCCAGGTCGGAAAGTCTGGCGGGAAGCCGAGGCCGAGGAAGGACAGCACGCTCTCGGTTATGATCGCGTCGGCGATCCCCAGGGTGGCGGCGACCATGACCGGCGAGATCACGTTGGGCAGGATATGGCGCAGGATGATGCGGCGGGACGGCGCCCCGATGGAGCGCGAGGCTATGACATATTCGCGTTCCTTGAGCGCCAGCACCTCGCCGCGCACGATCCGTGCCGTCTGCATCCAGGAGGTGATGCCGATGGCGAAGACGATCAAGGCGAAAGCACCCAGTTCCGGCCCGAGGATTTTGGCAGCCTTGTCGCGGAACAGCATGACCATGACCAGCAGCAGCGGCACCAGCGGCAGCGACAGGAAGATGTCGGCCAGCCGCATCAGCGGCCCGTCGAGCCGTTTGAAATAACCCGCAAGAATGCCGATGGTGGTGCCGAAAGTCAGCGCGATCAGCATGGCGACAAAGCCCACCGCGAGCGAGACTTTGCCGGCCTGGATCATCCGGCCCAGCATGTCGCGGCCGATCTGGTCGGTGCCCAGCGGGAAGCGCCACGACGGGCCGAGGTTCTTGACCTTGATCGCCAGTGACGCCGCGAGCTTTTCAGGATGCCACAGAAAGGGGCCGATCAGCACGGTCAGGATCAGCACCAGCAGCACCACAAGGCCGAAGGCGGCACCTTTGTGGGTGCGGAATTGTTGCCAGACCGCCCACCACTGGCTTTCGGGTTTGGTGGTCGCCAAGGTTCCGGCATTGATTTCAGTCATAACGGATCCGGGGGTCGAGGAAGCCATAAAGGACATCGGCGATCAGGTTGAAGAGCACGATCAGGGCGGCGAAGATGAAGGTGAGCGTCTGCACCATCGGCAGGTCGCTGGCATTGATCGCGCCGATCAGGGCGGCACCGATGCCGTTCACGCCGAACAGGTTCTCGGTAATGATCGCGCCGCCGAAGATCGAGGGGATGCCAAGCGCGATCACCGTCACCACCGGGATCAGCGAATTGCGCAGGACGTGTTTCAAGACGACGGTGCGTTCGGTCATGCCCTTGGCCCGCGCGGTGCGGACATAGTCCTGGCCCATGTTTTCCAGCATCGACGAGCGCATGAAGCGGCTGATCGTGGCGGCGTTGGCAAGGCCGAGGGTCATTACCGGCATGGCCATCTGGCGCAGTTGTTTGCCGAAGCTGGCCCAGTCCGTCACGTTCAGGTTGGTGTCGTATTTGGTCGGGAACCAGCCGAACCAGACCGCGAAGATGATGATGAACAGGGTGCCGGAAAAGAACGTGGGCACCGAAAAGCCGATCATGGCAAACAGGGTTCCCAACTGGTCGAACCACGAATACTGGCGGTAGGCCGAGTAAATGCCGATGGGTAGAGCGATCAGCACGCCGACCAGATAGGCGGTTCCGATCACGGTCAGGGTCTGCGGGATGCGCTGGCCGATGATGGTGAAAACCGGGCTGCGCGATTGCCACGACAGGATGCGCTGTTCGCCGCCCGCCAGATGGGTGCCGAAGACGCCGTCGAACAAGGTGGCGGGTTCGACCCAGAAGAACTG
>JAYUGA010000272.1:0-9653 GCA_043738565.1 Rhodobacterales bacterium | reverse complement strand
TCATAGTTGCAGGTGACGGTGCCCGCGCCGATATTGGTGAATTCGCCGATGTCGGCGTCACCGATATAGGTCAGATGGCCGACCTTGACGCCTTCGTCGAGGATGGCATTCTTGATCTCGACAAAGTTGCCGACATGGACATCTTCGGCCAGTTCGGCGCCTGGGCGCAGGCGGGCGAAGGGGCCGACGCTGGCGCCACGGCTGATGTGGCAGCCTTCGAGGTGGCAGAAGCCTTTGATCTCGGCCCCGGATTCGACGGTGACAGCGGGGCCGAAGATGACATTGGGGCCAATGGTGGCATCGCGGCCGATATGGGTGTCGAGGGCGAAGTAGACGGTGTCGGGGGCGGTCAGGGTGACGCCGTTTTCGAGGGCCTCGGCGCGGGCTTTGGTCTGGAATTGGGCTTCGGCGGCGGCGAGTTGTTGCCTTGTGTTGATGCCGAGGGTTTCGGATTCGTCGCAGGTGACGAAGCCGGTCGACAGGCCCTCGGCGCGGGCGAGTTCGACGATATCCGTGAGGTAGTATTCGCCCTGGGCGTTGTTGGTGCCGAGCTTTGCGACGAGGCGGAACAGGGTTTTGCTGTCGACGCAGATCACGCCGGAATTGCAGAGGGTCAGGGCGCGTTCAGTGCCGGTCGCGTCCTTGTATTCGGTGATGCGCAGGAGGTCGGAGCCTTGGGTGATCAGGCGGCCATAAAGGGCGGGGTCGCGGGGTTCGAACCCCAGCACCACGACGGCGTGGCGGGCGCGGGCGGCGAGCATGGCTTGCAGGGTTTCGGGGCGCACGAAGGGGGTGTCGCCGTAGAGGACAATGGCGTCACCTTCGGCATCGGCGAGCAGGGCGGCGGCCTGGGCTACGGCGTGGCCGGTGCCAAGCTGGGGGTCTTGCAGGACGCATTCGGTGAATTCGTCGAAATCCTGGGCGGCTTTGCTGACGGCGGCAGAGCCGTAGCCGGTGACGACGACGATCCTTGCTGGATCAAGGCTGCGGGCGGTGTTCAGGGCGTGGTGCAGCATGGGGACGCCCGCCAAGGGGTGCAGCACTTTGGGCAGGTCGGAGTTCATCCGGCTACCCAGACCTGCGGCGAGGATGATGAGTGAAACCTGCATGCTGGCTCTTTCTTTCGTTTGCACTCCGTTTTACCGGGGTTACACGGGGCCGCAAGGGGCGCAAGGCTCACGGCATGTTACAGGGGTGTTTATGCGCACGGTGGTTTTCGATCTGGACGGAACTTTGGCGGATACCAGCGCCGATCTGCTGGCTGCGGCGAATGCCTGTTTTGCGATCCCGGTGCTGGGACCGGGGGACGCGCTGACGGCGTTTCAGGGCGGGCGGGCGATGTTGCGGCTGGGGTTTGCGCGGTTGGGCGGGGCGTCGAGCGCGGCGGATGTGGACCGCGTATTTCCGAGGTTCCTGGCCGCCTATGCCGAAGGGATTGACCGCGAGACGCGGCTGTATCCGGGGGCGGTGGCGGCGGTCGAGGCGTTGCGTGTCGCGGGGTTCAGGACGGCGATCTGCACCAACAAGCCGGAGGGTCTGGCGGAAGAATTGCTCCGGCGGCTGGGGGTGCGGGGGTTGTTCGGGGCACTGGTCGGGGCGGATACGCTGGCGGTCAGGAAGCCCGATCCGGCACCCTATCATCTGGCGGTGGAGCGGGCCGGGGGTGCGTCGGCGCGGTCGATGCTGGTGGGGGATACCGCGACCGACCGGCTGACCGGGCGGGCGGCGGGGGTGCCGGTGGTTCTGGTGACATTCGGGCCGGAGGGGGCGGGGGTGGCAAGGCTGGAGCCGGAGGCAATGCTGGAGCGGTTCGAGGATTTGCCGGAGATGGCGGCGCGGTTGGTGAAGTAGGAGCCTCCGGCGGGGATATTTGAGGACAGAAAATGCAGGGGTTTGACAGTTTTTGGGCTCGCAACTAGGTTCGCGCCATGGAAACCACGGTATCATCGGCGGCGCAGGCTCCTTCGCGCCATGCGGTTTATTTCGTTCTGTTCACGGTCCTTCTGGACATGATGGGCTTCGGGCTGATCATTCCGGTGCTGCCGAGACTGATTGAAACGGTGGGGCAGGTTTCGCTGGCCGAAGCGTCGAAAGTCGGCGGCTGGATGTTCTTTGCCTATTCGGCGGCGCAGTTCTTTTTCGGGCCGCTGATGGGCAACCTGTCGGACCGGTTCGGGCGCAGGCCGTTACTGCTGCTGGCGATCGGCGGGCTGATGCTGGACTATATCTTGCAGGCGCTGGCGCCGACGCTGGCGTGGCTGTTCGTGGGCCGGGCGCTTTCGGGGATTTGCGGCGCATCCTGGATGATTGCCAATGCCTATATCGCCGACATCACCACGCCGGAGGAGCGGGCGAAGTATTTCGGGATGATGGGGGCGGCGTTCGGCCTGGGCTTCGTGTTGGGGCCGGCGGTGGGTGGTTTGCTGGGGGAATATGGCGCGAGGGTGCCGTTTTATGTGGCGGCGGCGATTTCGGGGGTCAATCTGGTCTACGGCTATTTCGTGCTGCCCGAGACGCTGGACGCGGCGCATCGGCGGAAGTTCGAGATGAAACGGGCCAATCCGTTCGGGGCGTTCAAGGTGTTTCAAAGCTATCACGGTGTGGTGCCGATGTGCATTGTGCTGTTTTCATTCTTCTTTTTCTCCAGCGTCTATCCGGCGATCTGGCCGTTCTGGGGGATGGCGAAGTTCGGCTGGTCGTCGAGCATGGTCGGCGTGACGCTGGCGATTTTCGGGCTGTTCATGGCGGTGACGCAGGCGGGGTTGACCGGGCCTTTGGTCAAGCGGTTCGGCGAGCATCGGGTGACCCTGATCGGGTTGATTGCTGCCGTGATCGCGTCCTTTGGCTACGGGTTGGCGGGCGGTCTGGTGACGGTGATCGTGCTGATGATCGTCCACACGCCGGAGGGGTTCATTCAGCCGATGCTGATGGCGCAGATGTCAAAAGCGGTGCCGGAGAACGGGCAGGGCGAGTTGCAGGGCGGGGTTTCGGCGGTGCTGAACGTGGCGCAACTGGCGGGCACGGTGTTTTTCGCGCAGATATTTGGCTATTTCATGAGCCCTGACGCGCCGTTCCAGTCGCCTTCGATGGGGTTCCTTGTGGCTTCGGCGGGACTGGCGCTGACATTCGGATTATATGTCCGGCTGGTGCGGGAACCCATGGAGTTGGCGGCGTGAGCGAGCGGTTCAGCGGCAGTTTCACCCAGCAGGAGCCGATCCCGGAGGAGGGCATTGCGGCGGCGCTGGCGGTTTTGCGGCACGGGCGGCTGCACCGCTACAATACGGCGCCGGGCGAGGTGGCGGAGGCGGCGCTGCTGGAGGAGGAATTCGCGGCGCTGACCGGGGCGAAATACTGTCTGGCGGTGGCCTCGGGTGGCTATGCGATGGCCTGTGCGTTGCGGGCGGTGGGGGTGCAGGCGGGTGACACTGTCTTGAGCAACGGATTCACGCTGGCTCCGGTGCCGGGGGCGATTGCTTCGGTGGGCGCGCGACCGGTGTTCGTCGAGATTACCGAGGCGCTGGTGCTGGATTTTGGCGATCTTGCGGGGAAGGCGCGGGCGTCGGGGGCAAGGGTTTTGTTGTTGTCGCATATGCGGGGCCATGTTTGCGATATGGCGGCGCTGATGCACCTGTGTGACCGGCTGGGGTTGGTGGTGATCGAGGATTGCGCCCATACGATGGGCGGGGCCTGGGGCGGGGTGGCTTCGGGGCGGCATGGCTTGGCCGCGTGCTATTCGATGCAGACCTACAAGCACATGAATTCGGGCGAGGGCGGGTTTGTGGTGTCGGATGACGCCGGGGTGATGGCGCGGGCGGTTCTGCTGTCGGGGTCGTATATGCTGTATGGGGCGCATCGTGCGGCGCCGCCTGCCGAGGCGTTTGAAGCCGTGCGGATGGTGGTGCCGAATGTATCGGGGCGGATGGACAATCTGCGGGCGGCGATTTTGCGACCGCAGATCGGGCTGTTGGCAGAGCGGGTCGGGCGGTGGGAGGCGCGGTATCGGGCTTTGGAGGCGGGGCTTGCGGGCGTGCCGGGGCTGCGGCTGATCGCAAGGCCGGATCAGGAGCGGTTTGTGGGCTCGTCGTTCCAGTTCCTGCTGCCGGGCTGGTCGAAGGCGCGGGTCGGGTTGTTCCTGTCGCGCTGCATCGGGCGCGGGGTGGAGTTGAAGTGGTTCGGGGCGGATCAACCGGTGGCGTTTACCTCGCGCTATGACCATTGGGGCTATGCGGGCGGGCAGTCACTGCCGCAGACGGACCGGATTTTGGCGGGGCTGGTGGACATGCGGGTGCCGCTGACGTTTTCGGTCGAGGATTGCGCGTTGATCGCGCGGATCATCCGGGCGGAGGCTTTGGCCGTGGGGCAGGGGCCGGAGCCGGAGGAGGTGGTGGTGGCGGCGGTGCAATAGGCGCGGGTTCACATTTATCTCATCATCCGTCATTCTTGGAAAGATTGTCATGGGGCGAACAGAATGGCAAAACCGGGTCGAATGGCGGAAAGTCCGGGTGGGTTTGAGCCTGCGTCCGACATGGTGCGCGCGACCCTTGGCGCCGATGGGCGGCTGTTGATCCCGGCGGCGCTGCGCGACGCGGCAGGGCTGGTGCGGGGCGAGCCGGTGCATATGAGCCTCAAGGACGGGCGGCTGGTTGTGTCCAGTGCCAAGGCCTACTGGAAAAAGCTGAACGGAATTGCGGCCCATCTGAAGAAGCCGGGTGAAAGCGTGGTGGACGAGTTTCTGGCCGAAAGTCTGTCGATGTGGGGCGAGGACGAGTGATTGTTCTGGACTCGTCGGTGGTCTTGGCGGCTGCCTTCAACGATCCGGGGGCACCGGGCCTTGCCGATTTGCTGTTGCAAGGTTCCGCGATATCGACCGTCAACCTTTGCGAAGTTGTCACGAAATTGCAGGAGCGTGGTTTCGAACCAGAGGGGATGGCCTTTGTCACATTGCAGTTGCGCGATGTCTGTCACCCGTTGACGATCTCTCAGGCGATACGGGCAGGGCAGTGGCGCAAGGATACCCGCCATCTGGGCCTGTCGCTTGGCGATCGGTGCTGTCTGGCGCTGGGGCTGGAACTGGGGGCGGAGGTTTATACGGCAGAGCGGCGCTGGGCGGCGCTGGATCTGGGGGTCAAGGTGCGGGTGATCCGGTGAGGCTGCCGGGGTTTCGCGCAATCCCCCGAACCGCTTCGGAAATCCCGCGTGTTTGGCCCGGCTTTGGTTGACCCCGCCTGAGGGGCGGTCTAAATGGTCCTTAACAGGTGGGGCTGCCGTTGCGGCCTGGCCTTACGCCCAAGTCGAAGGAGCCATTCGTGGACACTCTTCTGCGTGAATATCTGCCGATTCTGGTGTTGCTAGCGGTGGCGACCGGTTTGGGGTTGATGTTGCTGGGGGCCGCCGCAATGATCGCGGTGCGCCACCCTGACCCCGAAAAGCTGTCGGCCTATGAATGCGGGTTCAATGCCTTTGACGATGCGCGGATGAAGTTTGACGTGCGGTTCTATCTGGTGTCGATCCTGTTCATCATTTTCGATCTGGAGGTGGCGTTTCTGTTCCCCTGGGCGGTGGCGTTTGGGGCGATTTCGATGGCCGCCTTCTGGTCGATGATGGCGTTCCTCGGGGTGCTGACCATCGGATTTGCCTACGAATGGAAGAAGGGGGCGCTGGAATGGTCGTGATGGCTGGGGCCAATACGGCTGGTGGCGACCGCGAGGTCGAGGCGCAGGCGCTGAATGCCGAGTTGCAGGACAAGGGATTTTTGCTGACCTCGACCGAGGATATCATCAACTGGGCGCGCAATGGCAGTTTGCACTGGATGACATTCGGGCTGGCCTGCTGTGCGATCGAGATGATCCATGTCTCGATGCCGCGCTATGATCTGGAACGCTTTGGCACGGCGCCGCGCGCCAGTCCGCGCCAGTCCGACCTGATGATCGTTGCGGGGACGCTGACCAACAAGATGGCCCCGGCGCTGCGCAAGGTCTACGACCAGATGCCGGAGCCGCGCTATGTGATCTCGATGGGCAGCTGCGCCAATGGCGGCGGCTATTACCATTACAGCTATTCGGTGGTGCGCGGCTGTGACCGGATCGTACCGGTCGATATCTACGTGCCCGGCTGTCCGCCCACGGCAGAGGCGCTGCTGTATGGGATTTTGCAGTTGCAGCGGAAGATCCGCCGCACCGGCACTTTGGTTCGCTGAGAGGTTCACATGTCTGACGCCCCGACCCTTGATGGACTGGCAGCCCTTGGTGCCGCAATTGCCGCCAGACAGCCGGTGCAGTCGCAGTTGATTGCCTTTGGCGAGCTGACCCTGACGGTGGCGCTGGCCGATCTGGTTGGGTTTGTCGGATTTCTGAAGACCGACCCGGAGTGCCATTTTACCACGCTGGTCGATATCACCGCCATCGACCACCCGCAGGATGTGCAGCGGTTCGAGGTCGTCTATCACTTCCTGTCGATGTACCGAAACCACCGCATCCGGGTGAAGGTTGCGGTCGGCGAGGCGGATATGGTGCCTTCGGTCATCGGCGTCTATCCGGCGGCGAACTGGTTCGAGCGCGAAGTGTTCGACATGTTTGGCATCCTGTTCTCGGGCCACCCTGACCTGCGCCGCCTCCTGACTGACTATGGTTTCCGGGGCCATCCGTTGCGCAAGGATTTTCCGACCACGGGCTATACCGAGGTGCGCTATGACGAGGTGCAGAAGCGGGTGGTCTATGAGCCGGTATCGCTGACCCAGGAATACCGTCAGTTCGATTTCATGTCGCCGTGGGAGGGTGCCACCTACATCCTGCCGGGCGACGAAAAGAAGGCGTAAGGGATGGACGGCGATATCCGCAACAACAGCTATGACGACGGCTCGCAGGACCTGCTGACCGGCGAGCAGCGCATCCGCAATTTCAACATCAACTTCGGCCCGCAACACCCGGCGGCGCATGGGGTTTTGCGTCTGGTGCTGGAGCTGGACGGCGAAATTGTCGAACGCTGCGATCCCCATATCGGCCTCTTGCACCGCGGCACCGAGAAGCTGATGGAGAGCCGGACCTATTTGCAGAACCTGCCCTATCTGGACCGGCTGGACTATGTGGCGCCGATGAATCAGGAGCATGCCTGGTGTCTGGCGATCGAACGGCTGACGGCAGTGGTCATTCCCCGCCGCGCCAGCCTGATCCGGGTGCTGTTTTGCGAGATTGGCCGGGTGTTGAATCACATTCTGAACACCACGACGCAGGCGATGGATGTGGGTGCCCTGACGCCGCCGCTGTGGGGGTTTGAGGAACGCGAAAAGCTGATGGTGTTCTACGAGCGGGCGAGCGGCGCGCGGCTGCATGCGGCGTATTTCCGGCCCGGTGGCGTGCATCAGGATCTGACGCCGCAATTGATCGAGGATATCGACGTTTGGGCGGATGAGTTTCCGCGCGTGCTGGATGATTTGCATGGGCTGCTGACCGAGAACCGGATTTTCAAGCAGCGCAACGCCAACATCGGCATCATCAACGAACAGGACGTGCAGGACTGGGGCTTTTCCGGCGTGATGGCGCGCGGGTCGGGGCTGGCCTGGGATTTGCGGCGATCGCAACCCTATGAATGCTATGACGAGTTTGACTTCAAGATTCCGGTTGGCAAGAATGGCGACTGCTATGACCGCTATCTGGTGCGGATGGCGGAAATGGCGGAATCGACCAGGATCATCAAGCAATGTCTGGTCAAGCTGCGGGCGGAACCGGGGGAAGTGCTGGCGCGCGGCAAGTTGTCGCCGCCGAAACGGGCCGAGATGAAAACCTCGATGGAGGCGTTGATCCACCATTTCAAGCTGTACACCGAAGGCTTCCACGTGCCTGCCGGTGAGGTTTATGCGGCGGTCGAGGCACCGAAGGGCGAGTTTGGCGTGTATCTGGTGGCGGATGGGACCAACAAACCCTACCGCGCCAAACTGCGCGCGCCGGGGTTCCTGCACTTGCAGGCGCTGGACTATATGTGCGTCGGGCACCAGTTGGCCGACGTGAGCGCGATCATCGGGACGATGGATATTGTGTTCGGCGAGGTGGACCGGTGAATTTCACCTCTGCCATAGGGTTGGGGGTGCTGTCCATTCTTGTTGGGCAGCAAATCTATGCACAGGAGTTGCCGACCTTCGATGACAAGAATTTTGGAATTGTTTCTGTCGAACCGGAATCCAAGGCAATTGCCCGGAGTAACGGTCGCGATTTCTACTGCGACTTGAATTTGAACGCGGCTGCCGGATATGTGCTTGTTGGACCATGTCTACCATTTGTGAATGCCGCGGAAACTTTCTTGGCCGATGCCAAAGTATTAGGCGCGGCTAAGGCTGAAGCAGATAAGGCCGATGCCGCCAAAGCTAAAATAGCCGCCGCGAAAGTCGAGATGGATACATTGGTTGCCCCGCTTGCCAACGTTCCCGAGGCCGAATTTCAAACCGCAATAGTTAAGGCGTTGAAGAATAACTCCTGCGTCTTGAAGGATGCTACACTATGGAATCAAAATGACTTTGCCATTGCTGAGATATGGAATGCGCTCGGGATCGAGGGTGATTTTTCTAGGCCACTTCAGGCGGAACTTCAGCATAGACTTTCTGCATCCGTTCCGAGTTTGAAAAAAGCCGGTGCTATCGGCTTCTTGAAGGACGGACGTTCGATTAAGCTTAAGGATTGCAAGTAGCATGCTTAGGCCCCAATCCATCCGTCTAACGCAAGTTTTGCCAATGGCTACCGGGATACTGCGCTTGACTTGGGATGACCAAGTGATGCGAGATGTCGACGTGCGCCCAATGATGACCCGCCATCTGGTGCTGGAAATGCTGGCGGTGCCGGAGGTCTTCCGCGACGTTTCGGTGGTTCCGGGCGGCGGTGGGATGGAGTGGCCTAACGGGGCGGACTTTTCAGCGCGGTCGCTGCGTGTTTGGGCCGATGAACAAAACGATATGAACGCAAGGAAAGCTCCCTGATGCTACGCCGTTTGCACAAAGACCAACCCGCATCCTTCGCTTTCACCGAGAAGAACCTCGAATGGGCGCAGGGGCAGATTTCCAAGTACCCTGAGGGGCGGCAGGCTTCGGCCATCATTCCGCTGTTGTGGCGGGCGCAGGAGCAGGAGGGGTGGCTGTCGCGGCCTGCTATTGAACATGTCGCCAATATGCTGGGGATGGCTTACATTCGTGGGCTGGAAGTGGCGACGTTTTACTTCATGTTCCAGTTGCAACCGGTTGGGTCGGTGGCGCATATCCAGATTTGCGGCACCACGTCGTGCATGATTTGCGGGGCGGAGGCGCTGGTGGCGGTTTGCAAGGAGATGATTGCGCCGAGCGCCCATGCGGTTTCGGCGGATGGCAAGTTTTCCTGGGAAGAGGTCGAGTGTCTGGGGGCCTGTGCCAATGCGCCGATGGCGCAGATCGGCAAGGATTACTACGAGGATCTGACCCCTGCCAAGCTGCGCGATTTGATCGGGCGGTTCTCGGGTGGCGAGGTGCCGGTGGCGGGGCCGCAGAACGGGCGCTATTCCTGCGAGCCGCTGAGCGGGCTGACCAGCCTCAAGGATTTTGAGTCCGGGCGGACGCAGTATAATGCCAGTGTGCAGCGGGCGGTGGATTTGGGCGATACGGTCAAGCGGACCCTCGGGACGGAAGTGCCGATCCTGAC
>JAYUGA010000271.1:0-23775 GCA_043738565.1 Rhodobacterales bacterium | reverse complement strand
GGCCGAAGATTTCGCCGCCGCGATGGCCGCGATGGCGCAGTTGCGTCAACCGATTGACGCGTTTTTCACCGCCGTTCAGGTCAATTCCGACAACCTGATCACCCGCCGCAACCGATTGAACCTGCTGCACCGCATCCGCGCGATCTGTTCCGGTGTGGCCGACCTCACGAAAATCGAAGGCTAAGCCTTTCATTTTGGCGATAAATATCCCACGGGGGTGCGGGGGTGTGAAACCCCCGCTCTGCCTTAAAAACTTGCACCAACCTCAATTCGGTCTATGCTGCAGCACATCATGAAAGACGCCGCAGTGCAGAAAACCGACCAGATGCTCGACTTCACCGTCGTGACGCCCGAGGCCAAGGTCAGCTCTGCCGCGCATGGCTGGCGGGCCAAATGCCTGCAACGGCTGATCCGCATGGAGCTGCCGGTGCCGCTGACCGTGGCGCTGCCAGCGACGACGGTGCGGGCGATTGCCATCGGCTCGCAGGTCGATGCGCGGGCGATTCTGGCCAATTTCGGCCCCCATCCGCTGATTTCGGTGCGTCCAAGCCCCGCGAACCCCGACTGGGGCGGGCCGGGGACCATCCTCAACATCGGCATGAATGCCGAACGTCACCTGGCCTTGCGCGAAACCCACGGGGCGCTGGCGGCGGATGCGCTGTATCTGCGCTTCGTGCAAAGCTATGCGACCCATGTGGCGCGGCTCGACCCCGATATTTTCGACGCCGGAATGCCGACTGCGGACGCCTTGCGCGAGGCGCTGAAACATTACGAACGCGAGATGGAGGAGCCGTTTCCGGAAGACCCCGCCCGGCAGTTGACCGAGGTTTTGCGCAGCATGGCCCGGGCGTGGGAGGGCACCTCGGCGCGGCTGTTGCGGCAGGCCAAAGGCGCGCCGACCGAGGCGGCGCTGGGCCTCGTGGTGCAGGCGATGGCGCAGGGCATCGGCCAGGGGATTTCGGGGGCAGGGGTGATCCAGTTCGTCGATCCGGTCACCGGATTGCCGCAGATCACCGGGCGGTATCTGGGGCAAAGTCAGGGCCGCGATGCGCTGAAGCAGACCGAGGCGCTGTATCTGACCCGCGACAGGCGCGGGCCGTCGCTGGAGGAATTGTCGCCCACGCTGTTCGCCGAACTGGTGTGTTGCGGGGCGGCGTGCCGGGTGCGGCTGCGCGAGGAGATGCAGGTCGAATTCACCATTGAAGACGGGCATTTGTCGGTGATTGATGCGGTCAAGGTCGGGCGGTCGGCGCGGGCGGGTCTCAAGATCGCTGTGGCGCTGGCCGAGGATGGCGTGATCAGTCAGGACGAGGCGGTGTTGCGGGTGGCACCGCAGTCGCTGTCGGAACTCTTGCACACGCAGGTCGATCCGCGCGGGCCGCGCGATGTGTTTGCGCACGGGATCGCGGCGTCACCGGGGGCTGCGACCGGGCGGATCGTGTTCAGCTCGGCGGCGGCGCAGGATTCGGCGGCGCGGGGCGAACCGTGCGTTCTGTGCCGGCGGGAAACCGAGCCGGAGGATATTCGCGGCATGCACTCGGCTGTGGCGGTGCTGACCGAACGCGGCGGTGTCACCAGCCATGCGGCGGTGATCGCGCGCGGGTTGGGGGTGCCGTGTGTGGTGGGCGCGTCGGGTCTGCGGTTGGATGCGAAAGAGCGCAAGCTGACGGCGCTGGATGGCCGGGTGTTCAGCGAGGGCGATCAGATCACGGTGGATGGCACCACCGGCGATGTGCTGGCGGGGACGGCGGAAATGCTGGCCCCGGCGCTGGACGATGCGTTCCGCAAGCTCTTGGGCTGGGCGGACAATGTGCGCGACATCGGCATTCGCGCCAATGCCGACACGCCGGCGGATGCGGCGACGGCGCGGGCTTTCGAGGCGCAGGGGATCGGGCTGTGCCGGACCGAGCATATGTTTTTCGACGAGGACCGGCTGGTGGTGATGCGCGAGATGATTTTCGCGGGCACCTCCACGGACCGGGCGGCGGTTCTGGTGCGGTTGCTGCCGATGCAGCGGGCGGATTTTGTGCAATTGTTCAGCATCATGCAGGGCTTGCCGGTGTGCATAAGGCTGTTCGACCCGCCGTTGCATGAATTCCTGCCGCAAAGCCGCGAAGGCTTGCGCGAACTGGCCGAGGCTTTGGACCGTCCTCTGTCCGAGGTGATCCGCCGGGCCGAGGCATTGTCGGAAGCCAATCCGATGCTGGGGATGCGCGGGGTGCGGCTGGGGGTGGTGCTGCCGGAGATCTATGACATGCAGGCGCGGGCGATCTTTGAAGCGGTGGTCGAGATGGGCAAGGCGGGCGAGACGGTGGTGCCGGAGATTATGATCCCGCTGGTGTCGGCGCGGCGCGAGGTCGAACTGGTCAAGACCAATATCGACGCGGTGGCGGCAGGGGTTCGCAGCAAATCGGGGGTGAATTTCCAGTACAAGCTGGGGGTGATGGTCGAAACCCCGCGGGCGGCGCTGCGGGCGGGCGAGATTGCGCAGCATGCCGATTTCCTGTCGTTTGGCACCAATGATCTGACCCAGATGACCTATGGTCTGTCGCGCGATGATGCCGGGCGGTTCATGAACACCTATGTCCAGCAGGGGGTTTTCCCGGAGGATCCGTTCCACACGCTGGATGTGGACGGGGTCGGCGAGCTTTTGCACATCGGGGCGGAGCGGGGTCGGCACACCCGGCCGGATCTGGTTCTGTCGATCTGCGGCGAGCATGGCGGCAACCCCGAATCAATCGATTTCTGCCGCCGCGCCGGGTTTGATTACGTGTCCTGCTCGCCTTATCGAGTGCCTTTGGCGCGTTTGGCGGCGGCGCATCTGGCGCTGGCCGATCGTGTCGGTAACGCGAAAATAGACACAATACCATGACATTGACCGTTACTCCTCATGTGGCACATCAAGAAATTCGGCGGAATTCCGCGCAGAAATGCGGCAAAATCGTGACAAATTCGCCACGCGCATAGACGGGTCGGGCTGGCTTGTTTAGGTCCGTCCCCTGTTGCCGGGGACGCTGCCTGTCTGCCTCCCGGCGGCGTGGGGAAATAGGACCGGGAACGGAAGTCATGCGCCTGCATCTATGCCAGACGATTGCCACTGTGGTGGCCATCGCCTCCAGTGGAGCGGCCTTCGCCGAAGTGAAGGTCAGCCAATCCAACGATCCGACCGTGCTGATGGGCGACCAGTTCGCCTCGCTGTTCGGGGCCGAGCGCGACGTGGTGAACGCGTTGCCTGTGGCCGAACAAACCGCGCTGGCGGTCGGGCCGCAAGCGCCCGCCGGAAAGCCTGCCGGGGAACCGGCGCTGATGGAATACAGCGATGCCTGGCTTGCGGCGCAGCCCGCACCGACCGGCGATGCGCAGTGGAGCTGCCTGCGCGAGGCGGTATATTTCGAGTCGCGCGGTGAATCGGTCCAGGGCCAGTTCGCGGTGGCCGAGGTCGTGCTGAACCGGGTCGACAGCCCGGCCTATCCCAAATCGGTCTGCGGGGTGGTCAAGGCCGCGGGCAGCGGGGCCTGCGCGTTTTCCTTCATCTGCGACGGCATCAGCGACGTGATGCGCGAACCTGCCGCCATCGACCGGGCGGGTCGGATCGCGCGCGTGATGCTGGACGGCGCACCGCGCAGTTTGACGCTGGGGGCGACCTATTTCCGCACCCGGCAGGTCAATCCGAACTGGGGCGGCGTGGTGCAGACCGCAGCGATTGGCGCTCATCTGTTCTACCGCAGCCGGGGCTGAACCCCAGCCTGTACGGTCGGATAGCTTGCATCAGCGGTCGGCTTCGGGCATGGCTGGCGGACGGGCTGGCGCTAGGCTGCGCCTGGTTGCCTTGCGAGCGCCTGCCATGACCAGCGATATCCGTCTTGCCTTTGCCCATCCCGAAGAACGCGCAGCCGCCTCGGCCGGGGCTGATCCGCGTGACCGGATCAGCCTGCGCGATCATGTGGTCGAGGTCGAGATTGGCGCGTTTCAGAAGGAACGCGGGCATCGTCAGCGGGTGATGTTCAATGTGGTGGTCGAAGTGCGACCGGCGCGGCAGCCCCTGAACGACGATGTGGACCGCATCCTGTCTTACGACCGGATCACCGAGGCGATCAGCGACGAGTTGGCGGCGCAGCGGCTGAACCTGCTGGAAACGCTGGCCGAGCGGGTGGCGGAGCGGATTCTGGCAGAGCCCCGGGCGATGCGGGCGTTTGTGCGGATCGAAAAACTGGATGTCGGGCCGTACAAGCTGGGGGTGGAGATCGTCCGCTCTCGCGCCGAGGTGGCGGTCAAGGTGGTCGGTCAGGACGGGCTGGAGGCGTCGTTGCATCCGCTGGTCGTCTATCTGGATAATCTCGCCATTGCGGCACCTGATTTGTCCAGGCGGCTGGATGTGTTGCAGGCACAGGGGGTGCCGGTGATCCTGACCGTGGGTCTGCCGGACATTGCGCGACCGGAGACTGGTCACCGGCCGACCCAGCGCCGCATCGACCTTTTGGCGATTGAACAGAACGCCTGGATGCTGGCGGCGCGGGATGCGCGCTGCGTGGTGATGGCGACGCGGACCGAGATCGACTGGGCGGTCAAACGCGGCCAGATGTTGGTCTGGGCACCGGGCAAGATGGTGCTGGATGCCACCGATGGCCCGCAATCGCGCGACCCGGTGGCGCTGGCCCTTTGGCTGGCCGAACTGATGGCGGCCGAGCGGCTGGTGGTTCACGGCGATGTTGCACTTCCGGCAGGAAGCCGCGTGAGCGTGGAGCGGGCGTGAATCTGGCGCTTGCCTGCCCGGGGTTTCAGACCTAGCACGGCGCATGGAGTATTTTCGGCCCATTGCGATGAGCGACCCGGCCCGCCCTGACGGGGCGCTGCCTCTGGCGGGCGGCTGGTGCTGGTTTGCGCAGGTCGAGGTTATCGCGCGGAGGGCGGCTTCGCGGATCGTGGCGGTGGCGGATTTGCCGGGAGAGGTGCGGGACCGGCTGTCAGCGCCTCGGGCCTTTGGCGGGCTGACGCTGGACCGGCCCCGGCTGATGGGGATTTTGAACATCACACCGGACAGTTTTTCGGACGGCGGGCTGTTCTTGCGGGCCGAGGCGGCGGTGATGCAGGGTCGGCGCATGGCGGCTGGGGCGGATATCATCGACATTGGCGGTGAAAGCACGCGGCCCGGTGCGGTGGAGGTTGTGGCGGATGTCGAGGTGACGCGGACGGCTCCGGTGATTGCGGCGCTGCGCGAAGGTGGGCTGGACTTGCCGATCTCGATTGATACGCGCAAGGCAGGGGTTGCTGCGGCGGCGCTGGCGGCGGGGGCTGCTTGGGTCAATGACGTGACGGCGTTGCGCCACGATGCGGCGATGGCGGGGGTGGTGGCGCAGGCTGGCTGCCCAGTGATCCTGATGCATTCGGTTGCGACGCCGGAGACAATGCAGGACGATCCGGTGTATGACGACGTGCTGCTGGATGTGTTCGATGCGCTGCGGGAACGGGTGTCGGTGGCGGAGGCGGCGGGGATTGCGCGCGACAGGATTGCGATTGATCCGGGGATTGGCTTTGGCAAGACCCTGCAGCACAATCTGACGCTGCTGGCGCGGCTGTCGCTGTTCCATGACCTTGGCTTGCCAATCTTGCTGGGGGCTTCGCGCAAGCGGTTCATCGGCACCGTCGGGGCGGAAGCGGAAGCCGCGCGACGGATGCCGGGCTCGCTCGCCGTGGCTTTGGCGGGGGTGGCGCAGGGCGCGCAGATCATCAGAATTCATGATGTGGCCGAGACGCGGCAGGCTTTGGCGCTGTGGCAGGCCGTGACGCAAGGAGAGACAAGATGAGCCGGAAACTGTTTGGCACCGATGGGGTGCGGGGGCGGGCGAACACCCATCCGATGACGGCGGAAATGGCCTTGCGGCTGGGGGCGGCGGCGGGGCGGTTCTTCCGACGCGGCGGGAATTCGGGGCACCGGGTGGTGATCGGCAAGGATACGCGGCTGTCGGGCTACATGCTGGAAAACGCGCTGACGGCGGGCCTGTGTTCGACGGGGATGAACGTGCTGCTGCTGGGGCCGGTGCCGACCCCGGCGGTGGGGTTTTTGACGCGCAGCATGCGGGCGGATCTGGGGGTGATGATCTCGGCCTCGCACAATCCGCATCAGGACAACGGCATCAAGTTCTTCGGGCCGGACGGGTTCAAGCTGTCGGACGAGGCGGAGCTGGAGATCGAGGCGATTGTAGCGGGCGAGATTGAACCCGCGACGTCGGAGGGCATTGGGCGGGCCAAGCGGATCGAGGATGGCCGCGGGCGCTATCAGGAGTTCGTCAAGACCACCTTTCCTTCTGGCTTGCGGCTGGACGGTTTGAAGGTGGTGATCGACTGCGCCAACGGGGCGGCGTACCGGGCCGCGCCGGAGGTGTTGTGGGAACTGGGGGCGGAAGTGATCCCGGTGGGGGTCACGCCCAATGGCACCAACATCAACGACCGGGTCGGCTCGACCCATACCCAGACTGCTGCCGAGGCGGTGGTGGCGCATGGGGCGCATATGGGGATTTCGCTGGATGGTGACGCCGACCGGGTGATGATCCTGGACGAGACCGGGCGGGTAGCGGACGGCGATCAGATCATGGCGCTGCTGGCGGGCCGGTGGGCGGCGGACGGGCGGCTGAACGGCGGGGTTTTGGTCGCCACGGTGATGAGCAATCTGGGGCTGGAGCGGTTTCTGACCGGGCGCGGCTTGCGGCTGGAGCGGACGGCGGTGGGCGACCGCTATGTGGTCGAGGCGATGCGGCGCGGCGGCTGGAACCTGGGCGGCGAGCAGTCGGGGCATATCGTGATGACGGATTATGCGACGACCGGGGATGGCTTGATCGCGGGCTTGCAGTTTCTGGCCGAGATGGCGCGGACGGGGAAGGCGGCTTCGGCGCTGATCGACCAGTTCGAAACCGTGCCGCAGTTGTTGAAGAATGTCCGCTACGGGGCGGGGGCGCAGCCCTTGGAGGCGGCGTCAGTCAAGGCGGCGATTGCGGGGGCGGAGGCGTTGCTGAACGGGCGCGGGCGGTTGCTGATCCGCAAGTCGGGGACGGAGCCCTTGGTCCGGGTGATGGCGGAATGCGAGGATGAGGGCCTGCTGGCGCAGGTGGTGGACGAGATCGTGGGCGCGGTGCAGGCGGCGGTTTGAGGGGGGTGTCCACATGTGGGACAATTTAACTATTTATCACGGTCAGGGTGTTAGCTTTTTGATTTGATGCGATCTTGACCTTTGGGGTCACGGCGCGCATGAGCCCGCCCCAGGTCGTTACCAGCGGGCCAACTGCTGAAGAAGGGTAGATTTGATGTCGTCATTGGCAAAGCTGGCTTCAATCGAGGTGCGGGCGACTTGCCGCACGACCGAGTCGTCCCAGCCGAAATGGTCCGCCACCAAAGCGTATTCGGAGGGAAGATCGGTGCCAAGCAAGCCCGGATCATCGGTATTTAGCGATAGGCGCACCCCCGCCGCCCGCAGTTTTTCAACCGGATGCTGCGCAATGGCGGGGTAAACGCCCAGCAACAGATTGGAAGTCGGGCAAATGCCCAGTGGAATGCCTTTGGCGACCAGCAGGTCAACGGTGCGGGCGTCGTCGATGGCGCGAACGCCGTGGTCAATGCGGTCGGCGCCCAAAAGTTCAATGGCGTCGCGCACCCCTTCTGGCCCGCTGGATTCGCCGGCATGGACGGTGCGCTTCAACCCACCCCGCCCGGCGCATGCGAAAGCTCTGGCGAATTTCGGCCCGGTCCGGCCTGACGCCGCCTCGTTGCCGTCGACCGAAAGGGCCACCACACGCGGATGGCGCCAGTCGGTCAGCAGATCGACAAGGTCGGACGCTTGAGAGGCGCTTTGGGTCCGCAACAGGCTGATGCACAGGCCGACCGGCGGCAGGCCGTCCTGTTCGGCGGCGCGAAACCCGATGTCCAGCGCCGTGATCAGGTCTTTGGGCTGGTTTTTCCAACTGTACCAATGGGTTGGGTTGATGATCACATCGGCATAGCCGGTGCCGTCGCGGGCCAGCCGCTGGGCAAATTGATAGGCAAGTTCGGCAAGGCGGTCGGCAGTATTGGCCAGGCCGCAGGCCCAATCCAGAAATTGCAGAAAATCGGTCAGTTCCTGAAAGGCGAACAGGCGATCCTTGGGGCGCGGCATCGGGACTGCGGCCTCGTCCGCCCAACGCTCCAGCGTGTCCGCGTCAAAGCAGCCCTCAAGATGGACATGCACCTCGGCCTTGGGGAGGGCGAGGAGTCTTTGGGCTTGGGTCTGCATCGCGGAAGTTCCTTGGCTTTGGCTTTGTAAGCTAACCTTAGCGCAGAGGTGGAAATAGCCGCCGATTTCTTGAAAGTGATATTGCAAAATGGCCATCCCAACGCGGGCCGGGATGGCCTTGGCTTTATGGTGTCAGTTCCTTGCGCGATCCACCATCTTGCCCTTGGAAATCCACGGCATCATGGCGCGGAGTTTCTCGCCGACCTTCTCGATCTGGTGCTCGTCGTTCCGTCTACGGGTGGCCTTGAAGAACGGCTGACCGACGGTGTTTTCCTGCATGAAGTCGGAGACGAACTTGCCGGACTGGATGTCTTCCAGCACCGCTTTCATGCGGGCTTTGGTTTCGGCATAGGGCAGGATGCGCGGGCCGGAGACATATTCGCCATATTCGGCGGTGTTCGAAATCGAGTAGTTCATGTTGGCGATGCCGCCTTCATAGATCAGATCGACGATCAGCTTGACCTCGTGCAGGCATTCGAAATAGGCCATTTCGGGTTCGTAACCGGCCTCGACCAGGGTTTCAAAGCCCATGCGGATCAGTTCGACCAGACCACCGCACAGCACCGCCTGTTCGCCGAACAGATCGGTTTCGCATTCCTGCCGGAAGTTGGTCTCGATGATGCCGGAACGGCCGCCGCCGATGCCCGAGCAGTAGCTGAGGCCCAGTTCCATCGCGCGGCCCGAGGCGTCCTGATGGACGGCGACGAGGCAGGGCACGCCGCCGCCTTTGACATATTCGCCGCGCACGGTATGGCCGGGGCCCTTGGGGGCCATCATGATGACATCGACGCCGGGTTTGGGTTCGATCAGGCCGAAGTGGATGTTCAGCCCGTGGGCGAAGGCGATGGCGGCGCCGTCGCGGATATTGTCGTGGACATATTTCTTGTAGGTTTCGGCCTGCAATTCGTCGGGCATGGTGAACATGATCAGGTCGGCCCATTTGGCGGCCTCGGCGATCGCCATGACCTTCAGCCCCTCGCCTTCGGCCTTTTTGGCGGAAGCGGAGCCGGGGCGCAGGGCGATGACGAGGTTCTTGGCACCGGAGTCGCGCAGGTTCAGGGCGTGGGCATGGCCCTGGGAGCCATAGCCGAGGATGGCGACCTTCTTGTCCTTGATCAGGTTGATGTCGCAGTCACGATCATAATAGACGCGCATGGCGTTCTCCCTTGCTTATTGGTGCCGTCCGGCTTCGGCGGGGTTCTAACGGTTTTGACAGGCGATGCAACGGCATCCGGTGATTTTGCGATCAGTCAGCGGGATTGGTGGCCGGCGCGGTCGGATTTGAGTATTTGGGCCAAGGTGAATGGGGTAGGGTCGGGCCAAACAAGGGAGATTCCGATGAAATTGCCGCATGCAGATGTTGACCCGGACGGGCTGGAGGAATTCTCGGTCGTGTTCACCGACCGTTCGTTGAACCACATGTCGGCGCGGTTCCAGGGTGTCATGCGCGATGTCTCGGGGATGCTGCGCGAGGTTTACAACGGCGCGGCGGTGGCTTTGGTACCGGGCGGTGGCACTTATGCGATGGAGGCGGTGGCAAGGGCATATGGGCGGGGGCAGGTGCTGGTCGTGCGGAATGGCTGGTTTTCGTACCGGTGGAGCCAGATTTTCGAGGCTGGGGATTTTGCGGCGGGGACCACGGTGGTGATGGCGCGGCAGACCGGCAATGGGGCGCGGGCACCCTATGCGCCGCCGCCGATCGAGGAGGTTTGCGCCAAGATCCGCGAGGTTCGCCCCGATGCGGTGTTCGCGCCGCATGTCGAGACTTCGTCGGGGATCATTCTGCCGGACGCTTATGTGACGGCCCTGGCAGCGGCGGCGCATGAGGTGGGGGGGCTGCTGGTGCTGGATTGCATCGCCTCGGGCTGTGTCTGGGTCGATATGGCCGCGACCGGGGTGGATGTGCTGATTTCGGCACCGCAGAAGGGCTGGTCGGCGTCGCCTTCGGCGGGGATCGTGGTGATGAGCGCGCGGGCGGAGGCGCGGTTGGCGGAGACGACATCGAATTCCTTTGCGCTGGATCTGAAGAAGTGGCGGGCGATCGTGGCGGCTTATGAGGGCGGCGGCCATGCCTATCACGCCACGCTGCCGACCGACGCGATTGTGGGGATGCGGGACGCGATGGCGGAGACCAAGGCGATGGGGTTTGCGGCGGCCAAGGCGGCGCAGTGGGAATTGGGTGGGGCGGTGCGGGGGATGCTGGCGGAGCGGGGGGTGCTGTCGGTGGCGGCGGCGGGCTTTGCTGCACCGGGGGTGGTGGTCAGTTATACCGACGATGCGGAGGTGCAGAACGGGGCGAAGTTCCGGGCGCAGGGGTTGCAGATTGCCGCCGGGGTGCCGTTGCAGGTCGGCGAGGGGGCAGAGTTCCGCACCTTCCGGCTGGGGTTGTTCGGGCTGGACAAGCTGGCGGATGTTTCGGCTACCGTGGCAAGGTTGCGGCGGGCGGTGGAGGCGGTTTTGTGAGTGTGGAGAAAGTGTCCACATGTGGACGCCTGACCAACACATTGCAATTAAAGGAATTCGGGAATTTTGTTCAGAGTCCGTTAACCAGTTATTTGACGCCAAGTCCGGCTTTCATCAGGGCCTGGCGGACCGGCTTCAGGGCGTAAAGCGCGTTCAGCGCACTGGCGCGGAGGTCGCGCAAGGGCGGCAGGCCCAGCATGGCGGCGCGGTTCAGGGCGTCGATGCCGAGGGCGCGGGCTTGCACGTCGGGGTGGCGGCGGCGGTGGTAGGTTTCCAGCATTCTGGCGCTGCCGAGGTCGGTTTGCGCGAGGTCGAGCAGGCAGGCGAGGTCGGCGAGGCTGGTGTTCAGGCCCTGGGCGCCGATGGGCGGCAGGACGTGGGCGGCCTCGGCCATCAGGGCGGTGCGTTCGCCGGACATGCGGGCGGCGATCTGGGTGATGATCGGCCATTGGGTTAGCTTGGTGGCCAGCGTCAGGGGGCCGAGGATGTGGCAGGAGCGGGCGTTGACGGCGGCCTCGAAGTCCGGGATTGGCAGGGCGGCAAGGCGCTGCACCTCTGGCCCGGTGTCCATCCAGACCACGGCGGAGCAGGGATAGCCTGCGCGGTCAGGGAGCGGCACCAGGGTGAACGGGCCGCCGGAGCGGTGGATTTCGGTCGAGATGTTCTGGTGTGGCACCGGGTGGGTGACGGCGAAGCTGAGCGCCTTTTGGCCGTAGCGCAGGGTTTTCACCGGGATATTCAGGGCGTCGCGGATGATGGAATTGCGGCCATCGGCGGCGATGACGAGTTTGGCGATGACGATGGTGCCACCCGTCAGGGTCACCCGGGCCTCTGACGTGCGGGTCAAGAGGGCGGTGGTGGCGATGCCGGGGCGGAAGCTGACGCTGGGCAGTTCGGCCAGCCGGGCGAGGATTTCGCGGCGCAGCAGCCAGTTGGGCAGGTTCCAGCCGAAGGGCTGATCGGAGATTTCGGCGGCGTCGAAATCCTTGATCAGGCGGGCGTCGGGTTCCGCGCCGCCGGCGTCGATGATCCGCATGATTTGCAAGGGCGCGGCATGGGGGGAAAGGCGGTCCCACAGGCCAGCGGCTGTCAGGACGGCGATGGCGGGTTGCAGGAAGGCGGTGGTGCGCAGATCGGCACCCTCTGCCCCCTCATCGGTGATGGGGGGAGTGGGATCGACGCAGATGACCTGGAACCCGGCGGTGCCGAAAGCGGCGGCGGCGGTCAGGCCCGCGACGCCGCCACCAGAGATCAGGATGTCGGTTGTCTCGCGTGTCATGGGGGCAATCCGGGGCCGGGGGGCGGGAAGGCGAGGCGGCATGGCGTGTCAGGCGATCTGGGTCAGGAAGGCGGCGAGGTCGGCGGTGTAGTGCTGGATGTGCCGGGCGGGGGACGGTTTTTCGGCGACATGGACGGTGCGCATGCCCATCTGGTGCGGGGCACGCAGGTTGCGGGCGTCATCCTCGAACATCGCGGCGCGGGCCGGGCTCAGGCGGTCGGCAGCAAAGACGGCCTCGAAGGCGGCGCGTTCGGGTTTGGGCAGAAAGCCTGCGTGTTCAACGCCGTAGATGGCATCGAACAGACCATCGAGGCCACGGGCGGCGAGGACTTTTTCGGCATAGGGGGCGCAGGCGTTGGTGTAGATGATGCGGCGGCCGGGCAGGCGGGCGATGGCTGCGGCAAGGGCGGGGTCGGCGGGCAGGATGGTGAAGTCGATGTCGTGAACGTCGGTGAGGTAGGGGCCGGGATCGACCCCGTGTTCGCGCATGAGACCCGCCAGCGTGGTGCCGTAGGTATCCCAGTAGTGCTGGCGCAGGCGGTTGGCCTCGGTCCTGCCGACCTTGAGGGCGTCCATCACCCAGGCGGTCATTTTCACCTCGATCTGGTCGAACAGGCGGTAGCGCGGCGGGTACAGCGTGTTGTCGAGGTCGAAGACCCAGGTGGTGACGTGGCTAAAATCGGATTTCATGGGCGGCAGGGTAGCGGGTTCGGCGCCGGGCGGCAACGGCGGGTTGTTGCAGGGCGCTTCGGTGGCTAGGATGGGGCCAAACGGGGGGGCGGATGCCGAAAGACGCCTATGCGCTGATATTGGAGGCCATCGAGGCGGGCATGTTCAAGCCCGGCGACCGGCTGGTGGAATCGGAACTGGCCGAACGGTTTGGCGTGTCGCGCACTCCGGTGCGCGAGGCGTTGCAGCGGCTGGAGACGCAAGGCATGCTGACACGGGATGGCCGCAGCCTGATCGTGGCCTCGCTGGACCACAACCAGTTGTCGGAATTGTATGCGGTGCGGACCGAGCTGGAGGGGCTGGCGGCGCGGCTGGCGGCGCGGCATGCGACCGAGGAAGAATGCCATGTGCTGCGCTCAATGGTGACGGAGGACCGCGGGTTGCTGGGCGGGGATCCAAGGCTGTTGAGCCGGGCCAACAAGCGGTTTCACAAGCAGATCCACCTCGCGTCGCACAACCGGTTTCTGGTGCAGCAACTGGATCTGGTGCATCGGTCGATGGCGCTGATGGCGACGACTTCCTTTGCCGCCGAGGGGCGGGATGGACCGGCGCTGGCCGAGCATGCCGCGATCGTGGCGGCGATCGAGGCGCGGGATGGCGACGCGGCCTATGCGGCGCTGCGCGAGCATATCTCGAAAGCCTATGAGACGCGGCTCCGGGTGGATGCGGGGGAGTTGCGGGTACGGTAGCGCAGGTGGCTGGCCCTGGAGGGTTTCACACCCTCCAGACCTCCTGTGGGATGCTTGAGCCAAAATGAAAGGCGAATTTTAGGCAAATTGAAGGGAGTAAGGTCAGCCTTGGCCCTTGGAAAACGCACCGTGGCTGGTTTTGTCCCAGTAGAACGGGCGGCGCAGCATTTCCCACAGCGCCTTGTAGGCGGCGAGGGCTTGCAGCGGGAAATACAAGGTCAGGGTTGGCACCCAGAGCGGGTTGAGCTTTTGGCCAGAGCGGCGCAGGCCGATCACGCCGATGGTGATGTTCAGCGCCTCGCAGGCCAAAAACAGCGCGGTCATGGCGGTGGAAAGACTGGAGCCGAACGGGCCTTGCAAAGGGTGGCCGAAGCCAAGGGTCAAGAGCCAGAATGACCACAGCAGCGGCAGCAGCAGGGCTTGCGACAGGGAACCGAGGAAGAGCGCCTGAAAGCCCAGAAAGCCGCGCGGGCCGAGTTCGTGCCACAGCAGCTTCGGCGAGCGCATATGGGTGGCCCAGGTCATCATGTAGCCCTTGATCCAGCGCGAGCGCTGTCTGACCCAAGGCAGGGCGCGGCAGTTGGCCTCTTCATAGGTGGTGGTGGCGATGGTTTCGGTCTGGTAGCCGTGGCGCACCAGGCGCATGCCGAGATCGGCATCCTCGGTCACGTTATGGGCGTCCCAGCCGCCGAGGGCTTCCAGCGCCTCCCGGCGAAAGAACAGGGTGGTGCCGCCGAGCGGCAAGGGCAGGCCCAGCCGTTGCAGGCCGGGCAGGATGACGCGGAACCAGCCGGCATATTCCACAGTGAAACAGCGGGCGAGCCAGTTCATCCGGGGGTTGTAGAAGTCGAGGACACCTTGCAGGCAGGCCACGTCCGGGCCGCGCTGGTGGAAGCGGTTCACCACCTTGCGGATCTGGTCGGGTTCGGGCGCGTCTTCGGCATCATAGACGCCGATGATGCTGCCGCGGCATTGGGTCAGGCCGAAATTCAGGGCGCGCGGCTTGGTCTTGATCCGGCCTGCCGGGGCGACGACGACCCGCATCCACGGCGGCAGATCGGTGCGCGACAGGGCGAGACGGGTCATCTGATCGTCTTGCTCGACCACCAGAACGATGTCCAAGAGGTCGCGCGGATAGTCGAGGCGGCCCAGGCGGCGGACGAGGCGGGCGGCGATGCCGCTTTCGCGGTAGAGCGCGACCATGACGGATACGACAGGCAGGCGGGCGATGACGGCGGGGTTGGCGGGGGCGGCGGCAGGTTTGCGGAACGTGGCCGCCAGAGCGGCGAGTTTCATGGCCATCGTTAGCACTAGCATGGCCAGCGCCCACAGGGTCAGCCCGGCCAAAAGCGGGCGCGGCGCGGTCAGGGCCAAGAGCGCCAATCCGGCCAGCACAGCCAGCAGGACGGGATTGGCGGCACGATAGCTGCGGCAGCTTTCGGCAAGGGGCACCAGGGTTTCAGCGGCCCGCGCCAGAGCGGTGCCACGGGCCGTGCGCAGGGAATGTTCGATGCGCGAGGCGGCGGCGAGGGCGGGGACCACGGTGCCGAACGCCTGCGCCAGACGGTCGTGGTGCATCCGGAACGCCTCGGGGGTGGCGGTGACGACCACCGTCGCCGCGCCCCGGCGCTGGCAGGGCAGGACGTGGTGCATCAGGCAGAATGCCGCCCCGAGGCGGTCGATCAGCCTTGGATCGGCCCGCAACATCGCCGGATCGGCCAGGCCAATGCCGCTGAGCCGGGTGAGGGCAGCGTAAAGCCGCGGCTCGGGCACAAGGCCACGCGCCAGCAGCAGTTCCACCAGCCGCCCGCAGCGGTCGCCGTTCTGGGCCAGCGCCTGCAACATCAGATGCGGGGCTACCGCGCCATCGCGCAACAGCGCCATCGCCAGCGCCTGGTCGGGGTCGCTGACCGCAGCGGGCAGCGCGGACCCAAGCCACGGGGCCGTGCCCTCCTGCACCAGCGGACGCAGCATAATCAGCGACATCGTGACCCCTTGGCCCACCCAAATCGGGCAGGCAATCCGGTCAGACTGGCGGGCGCTTGGTTAACAGAGGCTTAACGAAGCCTTAAGGATCGGTGAAAATTGCCTCAGGCGGCGCGGCGGGCCCGCATGGCGGCGGCAAAGCGCAGGAACAGGTAATAGCTGTCCTGCGGACCGGGCGACGCCTCCGGGTGATATTGCACCGAGAACACCGGCTTGCCTTGCAGCCTTATGCCGCAGTTGGAGCCGTCGAACAGCGAGACATGGGTTTCGACGACGTGGCGCGGCAAAGTCTGGCTGTCGACCGTGAAGCCGTGGTTCATCGAGGTGATCTCGACTTTACCGGTGTCCAGATCCTTGACCGGGTGGTTGGCACCGTGATGGCCGTGGTTCATCTTGACGGTGGTGGCTCCCAGCGCCAAGGCCAGCATCTGGTGGCCGAGGCAGATGCCGAACAGCGGCAGATCGGCCTTCAGCACGCCCTGGATCATCGGCACGGCATAGGCACCGGTCGCCGCCGGATCGCCGGGACCGTTGGACAGGAAGACGCCCTCGGGGTTCAGGGCCAGCACGTCTTCGGCGGTGGCGGAGGCGGGCAGCACGGTGACTTCGCAGCCCGACGAGGCAAGGCAGCGCAGGATGTTGCGCTTGGCGCCGTAGTCGATGGCGACGACGCGCAGGCCGGCGCCCTGCCGTTTGGTATAGCCCGCAGGCCACGCCCATTTCTGTTCGTCCCAGCGGTAGCTTTGGCGGCAGGAGACATCCTTTGCCAGATCAAGACCGACAAGGCCTTTCCAGGCGCGGGCCTGTTTCACCAGCGTCTCCAGCTCGAACTTGCCTTCCGGGTCATGCGCCAAGGCCACATGCGGCGCGCCCTGCTGGCGGATGGCGCGGGTCAGGCGGCGGGTGTCGATGCCGCCGATGCCGATACGGCCCTTGGCGCGCATCCAGTGGGTCAGATCGCCGGTGGCGCGCCAGTTTGACGGCGCAGTCGGATCCCATTTGACCACCATGCCGGCGGCGACCGGATCGGCGGTTTCGTCATCCTCGGCGGTGGTGCCGGTGTTGCCGATATGGGGGAAGGTGAAGGTGACGACCTGACCGGCATAGGACGGGTCGGTCATGATTTCCTGATAGCCGGTCATCGCGGTGTTGAACACCAGTTCCGCCACTGTAGTGCCGGTGGCGCCAAAGCCCGTGCCGTAGAACACCGTGCCATCGGCAAGGGCCAGGCAGGCGGTGGGTTTCGGCAGGTCGGACATGGCGGCGACTCCCTTTGGGTGCGGGGAAATTTGGCGGATACTACGGGGGGAGGGGGATGGGGTCAAGGGTGGGTCGCAAAAGGGATTTCTTGCGATTTCAATGGGTTGGTGCGGTTGCGTGCCGGAATGCGCGGCGCTATGGTGCGGGTGGAGTTATTGAGGGGGCGGATATGGCATTGCGCGAGCGGTTGCAGGACGAAATCAAGGGCGCGATGAAGGCGCGGGCGGCGGAACGGCTGTCGGGGCTGCGGCTGATCTCTGGCGCGATCAAGGACCGCGAGATTGCAGTGCGGGTCGAGGGCGGCGAGGTCACCGATGCCGATATTCTGGGCATTCTGGGCCGCATGGTCAAACAGCGTCAGGAATCGGCGCGGCTGTATCTGGAAGGCGGGCGGACCGAACTGGCCACCAAGGAGCAGAACGAGATTGCGGTGATCGAGGAGTTCCTGCCGCAGCAGTTGACGGCGGCCGAGGTCGAGGCGGCGATTGTGGCGGCAATTGCCGAGGCGGGGGCGGTCAGTATCCGCGATATGGGCCGGGTGATGGCGGTGCTGAAGGGCAAGTACACCGGGCGGATGGATTTTGGCGCCGTGGGGGCAATGTTGAAGGCGCGGTTGGGGTAGGGGCCGAAAATTTTTCGTCGAAAAATTTTCGGCCGCCGGGCACAGACGCCTGGGTGCCAGGGCCGGGCTCGTCTGGCGCAATGCGTGCCAGATACCGCGCCGCTGGCGTCTTGCCTGAGCTTTCTGGCGCTGATTTCAGGTGGGTGCCTGATAGGCCTGCGCGAAGTCACCGGCTTGTTTCTGCATCGCCAGGAACTCGGCCGAGGTGAAGGCCTGCACCGTCCTGGGATTGGCAATCGCGCCGGCGGCCCCGGCGACCATCAGCGCCGACAAGGTTCTGGGCAGATTGTCACTGCGGACGGTCATGGTGAAGTCGCTGTCGCCGGTGGTGAGGTGAAACGATTGCAACGCGCCACCGGCGCTTTCGATCAGGGTGCGCGCCGCAGCTTCGCGGTCGCTAGGCCGGGCGAGCATGCCTTTCAGCGCCGATTGGGTGTAATTGCCGCTAATGATGTAAAGTGCCATCTCGATCCCCATCATGTCCTGGCCCCGCCAGACAGAATTGCGGCGGGGTGGAGGGCGGCAGCATAGCACGGATTGGGCCTGCGGAATATCGGGTTCGAACGGCGGCTTGCCTCAGGGCAGGCTGGACTGGCGCAGTTTGCCCAGAGCATCGGCAAGTTCGCCTTGCAGTCCGATCCGCTCCGCTTCCGACAGGAAGGCCCCGATTTCCACCTCGCGGCCACCGCCGGTCAGGGTCAGGTAGTTCGGCACCGGGCCGCCGGTCTGGTGCAGGGTCAGGCGGGTCCAGTACGGATCGGCTTGCCAGCGTTGCAGGCCCTTGCGGTCGCTCCGGGTCAGGGTCAGCAGGTCGGGGGAGAAGATCAGGTCTTCGGTGATCTCGCCCGATTTGTAGCTGAGTTGCAGCGCGACCCAGATGCCGGCGATGGCGGCGATCAGGAACGGCAGCAGCATCCAGAGGCCGTCGGTGCCAAGCTGGGTCAGAAGCGGCAAGGTCAGCAGGGCGGCAGTGGTGGCGATGAACCAGACAAAACCGCGCCGGGGCAGCGAGCGGTGCGGGGTGAGGCGGAGGTGGACGGTGGCTGGGGCCTTGGGGGGAAGCCAGTGGTAGGGCATGAGGGGAGGATAGTGCGGGGGGTGGGAAAGGGAAGGGGGAGAATTTTTACGAAAGGCTATTTAGGCTATATCGTACTCAGCTTGGTGCTCTTGATGGGAATTTCAAACATTGAGCCACCACCGACCAGACTGGCCTGCTTTTCAATGTTTTCCCACAGCGCCATCAGGCGTTCCATTTGCTTGATGATGGATGATTTCTGAAGTGCACGTCCGAAGAAGAACCCTATCAATTTCGATGCTCTGAAGACCTGCATTTCAGCCTTGTTTCGCGCGATTCGGCGATCACTTGATATAATGATCCATGTCCCGTCGCCGTTCAGTGCTTTCATCCATTCGAGATCGGTCACTTTTGGTCCGAATTTTTCGCGAAGGTGGTGAATCTCATGCTCACCAACGAAAAGTGCTGCCAAGGCTTTCGCCATCGCTGCGGGCAGATTCTCGTCGACCATCACTTTCAAGCGACCAAAAGCTCCACGTGGAAATTTACGGCGTCTTGAACGACTTTTCGTTCAACTTCGAACAGCTTTGCTACCCTTGCGACCGATTTTTCGGCCTTTACGGCTTCTGCCAAGGCTATTGTAGGTATTCCCGTCAGAGCCGCAATCGGTTGGCCGAAGGAACGTTTTGGATCAATGACGATGCTGACCTTACCCTTGAAGGGACGCCAGCTGCTTACCAAACCATCTTCCAAGTCCAAGTCGCGGAAGGTTTGCTCTACTACGGATTTAAAGACGAACTGCTTTACCCGCAGGTCGAGCAACTTGGCCTCGTGCGAAGCTTCCAAGCGCTCCTGACTTTCCAAAAAGATCGTGCGCCCATCGGTACGGAACTTTCCGGTTAGGAATGGGCGATCCGATTGAATACATTCTTTGGCATAGTTCAGGCAGTTACGGATTGCGGTGAGGTGAAGTCCTTTTGCGACAAAGGCTTGAACAAAGCGCAGTTCGATAAGGTCGCGGAAACTTAGTTCGATCTCGCCGTCCACATGTAGGATATCAGGGGTCCATAGAGGAGCGACATGGTGTTTGCTGCCAGCTTTGCTATAGTCGTGCCCCTGCATCCAACGCCTAATGGTTCGGCGTGACGTTCTCAACAGGCTGGCCGCTTCGGGAAGCGTATATAGCCCGATGCCGACATATTCGTATTGATGGTTACGGGTGTTCATGGTTGCGAGTAGTAACTCCACACTGCGGCAAAGCAATGGCCTTCGTCGGCCATGCCGATCCGCGAAGCCGGAACTGGCTTAATGCCCCTCCAGACGCAAAAGGCCCCGGATCGCTCCGGGGCCTTTTGGTATTTCCAACCCTCAGTGGGCGTGGCCGTGGTCCCAGTCGCTCTGCTTTGGCAGCTGCTCGAACGTGTGTTCGGGCGGCGGGCAGGGCAGGGTCCATTCCAGCGTGTCGGCGTATTCGCCCCAGTAGTTGTTCACCGTGATCTTGCGGCCATAGCGCAGGGTGTAGAACACCACGCCGAGGAAGAAAACGAAGGAGGCGAACGACAGGAAGGCACCCATCGACGACACCCAGTTCCAGTAGGCGAACGCCTCCGGGTAGTCGATGTAGCGGCGCGGCATGCCCTGGCGGCCCAAGAAGTGTTGCGGGAAGAAGGTCAGGTTGGCACCGATGAACATGGTCCAGAAATGGATCTTGCCGGCCCATTCGGGGTATTCCCGGCCCGACATCTTGCCGATCCAGAAATAGATCCCGGCGAAGATGCCGAACACCGCACCCAGGCTCATCACATAGTGGAAGTGCGCCACGACGTAGTAGGTGTCGTGATACATGCGGTCGACCGGGGCCTGTGCCAGCACGATGCCGGTGACGCCGCCCAGGGTGAACAGGAACAGGAAGCCGAAGGCCCAGAGCATCGGGGTCTTGAACTCGATCGAACCGCCCCACATCGTGGCGATCCACGAGAACACCTTGATCCCCGTGGGCACCGCGATCACCATCGTCGCCATCATGAAGTAGGACTGCTGGGTCAGCGACATGCCCACGGTGTACATGTGGTGCGCCCAGACCACGAAGCCCAGAACACCGATCGCCACCATCGCATAGACCATCGGCAGGTAGCCGAAGATCGGCTTTTTCGAGAAGGTCGAGATGACGTGGCTGATGATCCCAAAAGCCGGGATCACGATGATATAAACTTCCGGGTGGCCGAAGAACCACAGGATGTGCTGATACAGGATCGGGTCGCCGCCACCGGAGGCATCAAAGAACGTGGTGCCGAAGTTGCGGTCGGTCAAGAGCATGGTGATCGCCCCGGCCAGAACCGGCAGCGCCAAGAGGATCAGCCAGGCGGTGACGAAGATCGACCAGGCGAACAGCGGCACCTTGTGCATGGTCATGCCGGGCGCGCGCATGTTCAGGAAAGTGGTGATCATGTTGATGGCGCCCAGGATCGACGAGGCACCCGACAGGTGAACCGCGAAAATCGCCAGATCCATCGCGTAGCCGCTTTCGGTGGACGACAGCGGCGGGTACAGCACCCAGCCAACCCCCGCGCCGCGACCGCCTTCACCACCGGGGGCAAAGACCGACAGGATGGCGAGGGTCGAACCGGCGACGAACATCCAGTACGACAGGTTGTTCATCCGCGGGAACGCCATGTCGGGCGCACCGATGTGCAAGGGCATGAAGTAGTTGCCAAAGCCGCCGAACAGCACCGGAATCACCACGAAGAACATCATCAGCACGCCATGCGCCGTGATGATCACGTTCCACTGGTGGCCATCGGGGGTGCAGGTCTGGCTGGCGTCGGCAATCAGGCGCAACCCCTCGGTGCACAGATACTGCACGCCGGGATACATCAGTTCCAGCCGCATGTAGACGGTGAACAGCACCGAGATCACCCCGACCAGGCCACCGGTGAAGATATAGAGGATCCCGATGTCCTTGTGGTTGGTCGACATGAACCAGCGGGTGAAGAACCCGCGCTCATCGTGGTGATCGTGGCCGTGGATGGCTGCGTCCGCCATAGGCGTCTCCCGTATTCGTTGCTTTGAAGGCTGCGTTGGTCGCATACCGGTTGGAATGATGTCTTAGTTTGGGAGTGGCGACAGGGCAATGTCTGACTTTGCCGCCAGGGCAGAAATTGCGGCGGTTGCGACGATTTTTCCGCAAGCTGCGCGGCGGTTCAAGGGACCGGCGGCGCAACCGGGGCAAGGCAGGCCGCAACTGCGCCGCCGCACCATTGGCCGATCAGCCGGGAAAGTGTTTCGGGAACTGCCGCACCAGTGCCGCGTCCAGATCGGCCATCGTGACGGGCAGGCCAAGGTCCACGAGGCTTGTCACCCCGTGGTCGCGGATGCCGCAGGGCACGATTCCGGTGAAATGCGTCAGGTCGGGTTCGACATTGATCGACAGGCCGTGAAAGCTGATCCAGCGGCGCAGCTTGACGCCGATGGCGGCGATCTTGTCCTCGCAGGGGCTGCCGTCGGGGTTGGCGGGCCGGTCAGGCCGCGTGACCCAGACGCCGACCCGGCCCGTGCGGCGTTCGCCCCTGACGTTGAACGCTGCCAGCGTGCCGATCACCCAGTTTTCCAGAGCGCAGACGAACTGGCGCACATCGCGGCCCCGCTGGTTCAGGTCCAGCATGACATAGACCACGCGCTGCCCCGGCCCGTGATAGGTGTATTGGCCGCCGCGCCCCGCCACAAACACCGGGAATCGCCCCGGCTCGGTCAGATCGGCGGGTTTAGACGAGGTGCCGGCGGTATACAGCGGCGGGTGTTCGACCAGCCAGATCGCCTCGGGGGCTTCGCCCACAGCAATGGCAGCGACCCGCGCCTCCATCGCCGCGAGGGTTTCGGGATAGGGCGACAAGCCGGGCAGGGTGGTCCATTCAGGCATTGCAGTATCCAGGTTGCCAAAAAATAAAACTTGGGCGTTGGCAAAGTTTGTGGCAACGTTGTCCCAATATAATCCTTGGGGGATAATTGAAATGCGTATAAATGCCTTGTTGGCAGGCTGCATCAGCCTTGTGGTTTTCCCAGCACCGGTTTTCGCCAACGGTGGCGATTTTGTTGGCGGCCTGATTGCCGGTGTGATCGGCTCGGCCATTGTCAATGACGCGAACCGCCGGTCCTATCGCCGTGCGCCCGTTGTGGTCAACTCCGCCCAACGCGACGCGAACCGCGAAGTGCAAAGCTCGCTGAACTTTTTCGGCTATCCGGTTGGAACGCCGGATGGCGTCATCGGGGCACGCACCCGTGGCGCGATCGATTCCTATCAGGTTCTGCTCGGCGATCCGGTCACCGGGCAGCTTACCGAATATGAACGTACCATCCTGGTGACGGCCTATGGTCGTGGCATGGCGGGCGGGCCCGCAGTATCGCAACTGGTGGTCAGCGATCCGCTGGGAATCCGGGCCCTGCTGTTGCAGCAGCGCGATCAGATGGCGGGCATCACCAGGGATCCTGGCACCCAAGCACAGGTGGTTTCGCCAATGGTCGAACCCAGTAACGGTGGCAAGGCGACGACTGCCAGCACGACCGCCCTGCCCAGTTTCCTTGGGGCGTCGCAGGAACAGGTTTCGCTGGCATCGCATTGCAACAAGGTCAGCCTGCAGACCAACACCAACGGCGGGTTCCAGACGGTCGCCACGATGAAAGACCCGGAATTCGCGCTGTCCGAACAGTTCTGTCTGGTACGGACCTATGTAATGTCGGCTGCCGAGGATATGGAAGCCAAGATTACCGGCTTTACCCCGCAGCAGGTACAAGACCAGTGCGCGGCACTTGGCCCGGTCCTGAAGGACTATGTTTCCTCGCTGTCGCTGAAACCCGAGCCGGAGGTGCTGACTGCCGTCGAAGGCTTCGTGATGGGCAGCGGGATGGCCCCGGCGCAACTGGCGGCGACAGCCAAGATCTGCCTGGGGGTCGGCTATACCACGGACAACATGGAGGTTGCCATTGGCTCGGCGCTGATTCTGACGGCGCTTGGCCAGAAATCCTATGCCGAACTCCTGGGCCATCACCTGATACTCGGTTTTGGCACCAGCCAGCGCCGCGACTTGGCCATGGCCTGGTATGACACCTCGTTGGCGGCGATGGCCACGGGTGACATGGCGGTGGCACCCGGCATGCCGGATCGAGCGCAAGTGCTGAAGATGGCGTCCTATTCGGTTGGCGGTCAGGCCAGCACTACGGCCCCGGCACCTGTCACTGCCGCCGCTGGAAATTCCACGACTCTGCCGACCTTTTCGGCAGCCCCCTGAACCGTCAGTGTCACCGAATCCCTCTTTTCTTTCGAGATACCCTTCGCTAGACACCCCGCACCCATGCCGGATCAGTGCGGATGTGGCGGAATGGTAGACGCGCAGCGTTGAGGTCGCTGTGGGGTAACTCTCGTGAAGGTTCGAGTCCTTTCATCCGCACCAATCCGGCTGGGTCTTCCCCCCAAGAACA
>JAYUGA010000270.1:0-9722 GCA_043738565.1 Rhodobacterales bacterium | reverse complement strand
GAACCGCCAAATGAAAAATTCGTTGCATCGAACCGCTCCCCGGCGAAAGATCACGCTGGGGGAGATCATGGTGACGACCGGCAGTTTCGACTTTTCGGGCAGGCAAGTGCTGGTCGTCGGGGCCAGTCGCGCCGGGATCGGTGCAGCGATCGCGCGGGCGTTTCAGCAGGCCGGCACCACCGTTGCGATCACCGGGGCCGAACCTGAACCCGCTGCGGAAGACCGCGCAAGGTTTGCCTATGCCCAGTTGGACGTGACCGATCTGGACGCGGTGCGCGACCGGTCAGCCAAGACCCGGGTGCTGGATGTCCTGGTCAACTGCGCCGCCATCACCGCGCGGGGTGAGGAAATGGCTCCGGCGTTCTTCGAGCATGTGGTGAACGTCAACCTGCACGGCACCTTCCGCACCGCCGCGGCGTTTTATCCCCAGCTCAAGGCCGCGAAGGGCATTCTGATCAACATCGCCTCGATGTATGCCCAGTTCGGCAGCCCGCGAAACCCGGCTTACAGAGCCAGCAAGGCTGCCGTGGTGCAACTGACCAAATCCCTCGCAATCGCCAGGGCCGCAGATGGCATCCGCGTCAACGCCGTAGCCCCCGGCTTCATCGTCACCCGGCAATCCGCCCGCAGTCGCACCGACCCGGCCCATGTCGCTGCCGTCGCCTTGCGCACCCCGATCGGCCGCTGGGGCCAGCCAGAGGATATCGCGGGGCCGGTCCTGTTCCTATATTCGCCCCATGCCGCCTTTATGACCGGCACCGTCTGGCAATAGACGGAGGCTATTCGATTTCATGACGCCCGCCAGATCGGCGCTGCCGTCATCGGCACCGGCTTTATCGGCACGGTGCATATCGAGGCGTTGCGGCGTCTTGACATCCAGGTGACGGGCATTCTGGGGTCCAGCCCCGAACGTGGGGCGGAACGGGCAGCGGCCTTGGGCGTGGCGCGGGCCTATGCCTCGCTGGAGGAATTGCTGGCCGATCCGGCGGTGTAGGTCGTCCATGTCACTTCGCCCAACGTAGCGCACTATGCGCAGGTGAAGCAGATAAGGGCAGCCGTGCGGCATGTAGTTTGTGAAAAACCGCTCGCCATGACTTCTGCGCAATCGGCGGAAATGGCCGCATTGGCCAAGCCTTCGGGCCGCGTTGCCGCTGTCTGCTACAACACCCGCTTCTACCCCCTGAACCAGCAGGCCCACCGCTTGGCGGCGGATGGCGAACTGGGCGATATCAGGCTGATTACCGGGCGGTATCATCAGGATTAGCTGGCCAAACCGACCGACTGGAACTGGCGGCTGGAGGCGGATCAGGGCGGCACCTTGCGCTCGGTTGGCGACATCGGCACCCATTGGCTGGACCTGACCAGCTTTATCAGCGGCCAGCGCCCCAGTGCGGTTCTGGCGGAATTGGCGACGTTTATGCCGGAACGGCAAAAGCCGCTGGGTCCGGTGGAAACCTTCTCCGCCACCAAAGGCGCGACCGAACCGCGCCACATCAGCACCGACGATGCAGCGACGATCCTGCTGCGCTATCCGAACGGCGCGCGAGGCGTACTGTCCGCCAGCCAGATCAGCCACGGGCGCAAAAAATGCGCTGCAATAGGACATCGCCGGGTCAAATGCCTCTGCCGCCTGGGCGGGTGAGACCTCGGATCAACTGTGGATCGGCCACCGCGACCCGCCCACCCAGATCCTCCAGCGCGACCCGCCCCTGATGAACCCGACCGGAGCCGCCGCCGCCTTCCTGCCCGGCGGCCATGTCGAAGGCTTTGCCGACACGTTCCGCGCCCTATTTGCGCAGGTTTACCGCGATGTGGCCAAGGGTGGGCGTTCGCCCGATGCCACCTATGCCAGCTTTGAGGATGGCCATTTCCAGATGCAATTCTGCGACGCAGCGCTGCGCAGCGCCCAAACCGGGGCTTGGGCAGATGTGTAGGAGGCTGCCGTGAGACTGGGTCTGCTGACCGTTCCCTTTGCCGACGCCACCCTGTCAGAGGTAGCCAACTGGTCCGCTTCGGTGGGTTTCGAGGCGCTGGAGATTGCCTGCTGGCCCAATTCGGGTGGCGAGACGCGGCGCTATGCCGGAACGTGCCCTGTCGCCGTCGAGGATATGACCAAAACCAAAGCCAGCGAGATCCGCGCGGAACTGGCCGAACGGGGCATCACCATTTCAGGCCTCGGCTTTTACCCCAACCCCTTGCACCCCGACGCGGCCCATCGTGACGCCATCTTAACGCATCTGCAACAGGTGATCACGGCGGCGGCGATGATGAAGGTTCCCGTCGTCAACACTTTCATGGGTGGCGACCGCACGCTGACCGTCGACCAGAACTGGCAGCGTGCCCTGCAGATTTTCCCCGCCGTCATCGCCCATGCCCGCGACCACGGCGTCATCTTGGCCTTCGAAAACTGCCCGATGATCTTTTCGCAGGACGAATGGCCCGGCGGTCACAACATTGCCTACGCCCCGAAAATCTGGCGGCGCATCTTTGAGACTTGGGAAAATGTCGGCATGAACTACGACCCCAGCCATCTGGTCTGGCAAATGATCGACCAGCCCCGCTTCCTGCGCGAGTTTGGCGCAAAAATGGTGCATGTCCATGCCAAAGACCTGATGATCGACCGCGACGGGCTGTACGAAAACGGTACCATGTCCTTGGGAATCGGCTGGCAGGTGCCACGAATGCCGGGGTTGGGCGACCTAGACTGGGCCGAGGTTTTTTCGGGGCTCCACCGGGCCGGGTATGATGGCCCGGTGATCGTTGAACACGAGGACCGCAATTTCGAAGGGTCGCAGGACAACATCAAACGCGGATTTCTGCAGGCGAGAGACGTCCTTCGCCCCTTCGTCAAGTAGGACGATGCGACAACCAAACCTGAGAGGGAGGATTACCAATGAAGAAACTTTTGCTTGGAACCGCTGTTATGGCCGCCAGCTTTGGTGGCATGGCGAGCGCTGAGGGCTACAAGATCGGCATCTCGAACACCGTGCAGGGCAATGGCTGGCGCGAGGAAATGGTCTGCGCGATGAAGGCGCAGGCTTTGACCTCGGGCGAGTTGCCAGCCTAAACATCGCCCACCGCAACACCGATGCAGCGGGGCAACTGGAGGATATCCGCAACCTGATCCAGGCGGGCGTCAACGCCATCGTGGTCAACCGGGCTAATGCCGACGCATCAACGCCGCGATCAAAGAGGCGACCGACAAGGGCATCGTCGTGGTGGCGGTCGATCAGGCGCTAACGGAACTTTCGGCCTATATCATCTCGAACAACCGGGAAGAATACGCCTATCTCGGTGCGAAATGGCTGTTCCTGCAGATCGGCGGCAAGGGTGCCGTGGTCTATGTGCGCGGTGCTACGGGCGCGGGCGCTGACAATGCCCGCGACAAGGGCATCAAGAGGGCTTTGGCCGAATTCCCGGGTGTGACGATGGCACAAGAGGTGTTCACCGGCTGGCAGCAGGATCAGGGCAAGCAGCAGATCAACGACATCATCGCCTCGGGGGCCAAGTTAGACGGCGTCTGGACCAGCGGCATCGACAATGTGACCGTGGATGCGTTCACTGAATCGGGTGCGCCGATGGTGCCGATCATCGGCGCGGATAACGAAGGCTTCGTCGGCCAAATGGCGACCGTCGCGGGGTTGAAAGGCGCCGCCGTCACCAACCCCGGCTTGGTCGGTGGTGCGGGCGTCGCACTGGCGCTGCAAATCCTCGATGGCAAAGCGCCGAAGGACCACACCGTTCTGGTTGACCCGGTGCTGTGGGACAACACGCCGGAAGCCGGCAAAGCCTCGATTGCCGCCGCCCAGAACCCCAGCCTGAACCCAGAATGGCCGGTTTCGGTTTCGATCCCGAACTGGACCACCTATTCGATGGAACAGATCATCGCCTGCAAAGGGCCGGGTGAATGAACAGGGCATTTGGACCTACCGGATGAATGACGACATTCCCGTTCTGGACGCCAAAGCCGTGTCGAAATCCTTGGGCGCGGTGCTGGCCCTGCGCGACGCATCCTTGCGCGTCAACAAGGGCGAGATCGTCGCCCTGATGGGGGCGAACGGCGCGGGCAAATCGACCTTCGTCAAGATCCTGACCGGGGCGTTGCAGCCCGACAGCGGCCATGTCCGCATCAAGGGCCGCGACAGCCGTGTCGGCTCACCTGCCGAGGCGCGGCAGTCGGGGCTGGTGCCGGTCTATCAGGAACCATCCTTGATCCCCGATCTTGACGTGGCCGACAGTCTGCGGCTCGGCAATACCCCCGCCGAAGCCTTCCGCCATTGGGTCGCCGAACTGGGCTTCCCCGACCTTCGCATGGATGACATGATCGGCCAACTGCCGCTCGCCACCCTGCGCATCCTCGATCTGGCCCGCGCTTTGGCCTCCGAACCCGATGTCCTGCTCTTGGAAGAGATGACCGCCGCCCTGCCGACGAACTTGTCGAGCGTGTGCTGCGCGCGGTGCGGCAACTGGCCGATGCGGGCCGCTCGGTCATCTAGATCTCGCACCGCTTCACCGAGATTGCCACCTTGTGCGACAGCGCCACCGTGTTGCGCGATGGGGTTACGGTCGGCAGCCTGCCCATCGCGCCAGGGATCGAGGAACGGATTGTCGAGATGATGTTGGATGCCGACCTGACCCCCGCCAAATCCGCCACGCCGGTGGCAACGCCGCTGCCCATCACCCTGCCCCGCCTGCGCAGTCTTGGCGCCGGGCCGCGGCTGACCGATGTCTCGTTTGCCTTGCACAAGGGCGAGGTTCTGGCCGTCGTGGCGCTGGAAGGTCAGGGGCAGGACGAATTGTTTGACGTGTTGGCGGGCAACCGGAGGGCCACCACAGGGACCGTTGAAATTGATTGCCAGCCCGCCAGCTTCCGCCACCCCGCCGACGCCATCGCCGCCGGCCTGTCCTTGGTCCCCCGCGACCGGGCGCGGGCCTCGCTGATGCCACGCTCGGTGCGGGAAAACATCGCGCTGCGACTGGTGGCGGGTTTGCGCAACTGGGGCATGATCCCGAAAGCGGATGAGGATGCGCGGGTTGCAGCCGCAATCGCCCGCCTGCAAATCGACATGCCTGCGCAAGGCGAGGTCCGCCGCCTGGTGCGGCAACCAGCAAAAGGTGACGATTGCCCGCTGGATCGCCAAATGCGTGCAGACCCTGCTGCTGTTCGACCCGACCCGCGGCATCGACATCCGTACCAAGCGGCAGATCGACGCGCTGGTCCGCGATCAGGCCGATCAGGGCGCTGCCGTCCTGTTCCACACCTCCGAACTGGCCGAAGTGCGCCTCGCCTGTGACCGCGCCGTGGTGATCTTCAATGGCCGCGTGGTGGGCATGGCCGAGGCCGCCGATGCCGATGAACCCACGCTGCTAAGGGCGGCCTATGGCCTGACCGAAAAGGCCCAAGCATGACCCGATTCCTGTTCGACAACGGCTGGACCCTTGGCCTTGGTGCTCTGCTGGCCCTGCTGCTGTTGGCCACAAAACTGATCCAGCCCGATTTCGGCGTGTCGGGGCCGGACTCACTTGGCCGCGCCGATTCGCCCTTTGCGCTGGCCACTTTGGGCATGCCGGTGGCGGTGATCGCCGGCGGCATCGACCTGTCCCTCACCTCTATGATGGCGGTGTGCAGCGCCAGCGCCGCCCAACTGATGGACAGCGCGACGGTTGGCCAATCGGCGCCGGTCGTTCTTTCCGTTCTGCTCCTCGGCGCTGCAATGGGGGCGCTCAACGGCACGCTGATCGTCGTGACCCGGGTGCCCGATATCGTCGTCACGCTGGCGATGTTGTTCGTCTGGCAAGGTGCCGCCTTGTTGATCCTGAACGCGGCGGGCGGTTCTGCCGCACCCTGGCCGCGCGACCTGATCGTCGGCGGCGTCACCCTGCCTGGCATCCCCGCTGCCCTGACCCAATGGCTGCCGAAATCGCTGGTCTTCCTTCTGGCCTGTCTCGCCCTGATCTGGCTGCCGATCCGCCGCGCAAAACTGGGCCTGATGTTCTACGCCATCGGCTCGGATGCTTTGGCCGCCTTCCGCGCTGGCGTGCCGGTCGGGCGCACCAAGATCGCCGCCTATGCCGTCACCGGCCTCTTTGCCGCCCTGGGCGGCCTGTCCGTCACCATGTCCACCGGCATTGGCGAGCCGATCCCCGGCCCTTATCTTCTGGCCACCGTCGCCGCCGTGGTGCTGGGCGGCTTGGTGCTGGGCGGTGTCGTTCTGGGCGGTGTCGTTCTGGGCGGCGGGCGTGGAGGGTTGCTGGGCCCGATCCTCGCCGTCTTCGTGCTGCGGCTGGTGCGGATGGACCTGACCTTGCTGTCGGTGGACCCCAACGTGACCACCATCGTCGAAGGCTCGGTCATGGTCGTCGTGGTGATGTTCGGCGGCGTGCTGGCAACAAGGGGGCGCAAGGCATGACGATGACCGACGCCCCGCCCCTCGCCCGTCTTGGCCGCTTCCTGGCCAACAACCCGCTGGCCCCGCTGATCCTGCTGCTGATCGCGCTTTTGGGCCTGTTGTAGGCGATGAACCCCGGCATCATCAACCGGCTCTGGCTGGCCAATGCCATCAAACTCGCCAGCCCGCTGGCGATGCTGGCTTCGTGTCAGACCCTGACCATGCTGACCGGCGGCATCGACCTGTCGGCGGGCACGGCGGCGGCGATTGCGGCCTATGTCATCGCAACCCTTTCGCCGCTGATCGGCGTGCCCGTAGCCGTGGTGGTAGCCTTAGCCTGTGCCGCCCTCATCGGTCTGTCCAACGGCTTTGGCGTGGCAATCTGCCGGGTCCATCCGCTGATCACGACGCTGGGCACCGGGCTGATCGCCACCGGCTGTCTGCTGGTTTATCAGCGCTATGTTATCTCGACCGGAACCTATATCCCGGACTTTCTGGTCTGGTTCGGCACTGGCCGCACTGTCGGAATGCTCAATGGTCTGGTGCTGTTCGTGCCCTTCGCCGCCCTGCTGATCTGAGGCAAAAGGCGCACCGGCTTTGGGCGCCTGCTCTATGCCATCGGATCAAACGAGAACGCGGCGCGGTTGTCCGGCGTACACGGCTGGCAGGTCTATCTGGCACTGTATTCCCTGTCCGGCGTCATCGCCGGGGTCACCGGGCTGCTGTATCTGGGCCTTGTCAAAACCCCGGCGCTGTCACTGGCGCTTCCGTTGGATCTGCCCTCGGTCGCGGCGGCAGTGGTCGGCGGCACCTCGATCTTCGGCGGCCGCAGCGGTTATGGCGGCACCATTGTCGGCGCATTGATCCTGACCGTGCTGACCACCATGCTCACCCTGCTGCACATGCCCGAAGGTGCGCGGCGCATCCTGTTCGGCCTGATCAACCTCGCCGCCACCGCCTTGTATTTCCGCCTGACCGAGCGGAGCTAGTCCATGACGACCCGGGTTCTGATCATCGGCTTGGGTAACATGGGCCGCAGCCACGCGCTGGCCCACCACCACACCCCGCAAGCGCAGATTGTCGGCCTCGTCACCCGCTCCGACATCGACCTGCCGCCCGAACTGCAATCCTACCCCCGTTTCCGCACCCTGTCAGAAGGTCTGCACACGAAACCTGATCTGGTCGTGATCGCCTCCTATTCCGACAGCCACGCCGATCTGGCCGTTCAGGCGATGGAACACGGTGCCCATGTCTTTGTCGAAAAGTCGCTCTCCACCACCGTGGCCGATGCCGAGCATGTCGTGGCCACCGCCCGCCGCACCGGCCGCAAACTGGTTGTCAGCTATATCCTGCGCCACCATCCGTCCTGGCAGCGCCTGATCGCAGAAGCGCGAGCCTTGGTCGGGCCCTATGTCTTTCGGATGAACCTGAACCAGCAGTCGCATGGCCCCGTGCGGCAGGTTCACAAGGCGCTGTTGCAGACCACCTCGCCCATCGTCGATTGCGGCGTGCATTACGTCGATGTCATGTGCCAGATTACCGACGCCCGGCCTCTGCGCGTGCATGGCATGGGCCTGCGGCTGACCTCTGAAATCGCCCCCGAAATGTACAATTATCGCCAGTTCCAGGTGATCTTCGACGATGGCTCGGTCGGCTGATACGAGGCGGGCTGGGGTCCGATGATGTCGGAAACCGCGTTTTTCGTGAAGGATATCATCAGCCCGAACGGTGCCGTGTCGATTGTTGGCGGCGCACAGGGCGGCTCGTCCGATCTGGAAGGCCATACCAAAGTCGGCGGCATCCTGCTGCATCGCCCGGACGGCGACCGGCTGATCAAGATGCCGGACGAACCCGGTCATCAGGGCTTGTGCGACGCCGAACAGGCCCATGTCCTGGGGGCGATCGCAGAAGATATCGACCTTGACCGCCATATGCGGGACGCGGTGCCATCGCTGCGCATCTGTCTGGCCGCCGACGAAAGCATCCGCTCCGGGCAGGTCGTGACGCTTTAGGGCCGCTCATCCTGTGCCTGCGACAAATCGTGGTGCTGTCTTTTTGCCCGAATTCCGGCAATAGTTGCGCAGCCCCGATCGCAGAAAAGGACAAGATCATGTCGCTCGACCCGCTCCTTCTGGCACGGATGCAGTTTGGCTTTACCATCAGCTTTCACATCATCTTCCCGGCCTTTTCCATCGGCCTCGCCAGCTATCTGGCCGTGCTGAACGCGCTGCATCTGGCAACCGGGCGACCCGTTTACCTCGACCTCTTCAACTACTGGAAAAAGATCTTCGCCATAGTCTTCGGCATGGGTGTCGTCTCGGGCATCGTGATGTCCTACCAGTTCGGCACCAACTGGAGCGTGTTTGCCGACAAGGCCGGCCCGGTCATCGGCCCCCTGATGGGCTATGAGGTGCTGTCGGCCTTCTTTCTCGAGGCGGGCTTTCTGGGTGTCATGCTGTTCGGGCGGCAGCGGGTCGGTGAGCGGCTGCATTTCTTCGCAAGCCTGATGGTGGCGGCGGGCACGTTCTTTTCCGCCTTCTGGATCCTGTCGGTCAACAGCTGGATGCAGACGCCTGCGGGCTACGCGATCAATGCGCAAGGCCAGTTCACCGTGGTCAGCTGGTGGGCGGTGATCTTCAACCCGTCCTTCCCCTACCGGCTGGTCCATATGGTACTGGCGGCCTATCTGACCACCGCGCTGGTGGTGGGTGCAGTCGGTGCCTGGCACTTGCTGCGCGACCGCAGCAACATCGGTGCCAAAGTGATGTTCTCGATGGCAATGTGGATGTCTGCCGTCGTCGCCCCGATGCAGATTGTGGCAGGCGATGCCCAAGGGCTGAACACGCTGGAATATCAGCCCGCCAAAGTCATGGCGATGGAGGGGCATTATGACAGCTACCCCGATGGCGCACCGCTGATCCTGTTCGGCATCCCCAACCCCGCCGAAAAGCGCATCGACTTTACGGTGGAGATTTCCGACCTGTCCTCGCTGATCCTGACCCGCAGCCTGCATGGTCCGCTGGCCGGGCTCGACACGATCCCGGAAGACCAGGAGCCGCCCGTTTCAGTGCTGTTCTGGAGCTTTCGGGTCATGGTCGGCCTGGGCTTTGCCATTCTGGGGTTGGGCCTCTGGGGCCTGTGGGCGCGGACACGCGGGCGGCTCTACGATACGCGCGGGCTGCACCGGGTGGCGGTTCTGCTGGGGCCTGCGGGCTTTGTCGCGGTTCTGGCAGGCTGGATCACCACCGAGGTCGGGCGGCAACCCTATACGATCTACAACCTCCTGACCACGGCGCAATCGGCCTCGACCATTGCCGCCCCGGCAATCGCCAC
>JAYUGA010000269.1:0-9816 GCA_043738565.1 Rhodobacterales bacterium | reverse complement strand
CGTGGTTGCAGGACAAGGTCAAGGCGTAAGGGGGGCGAGGCATGTCGGGCGCAAGCAATGAAGACGGCGGCTGGCCAAACGGCTGGCTGATCGCGGCGGTGGCGGGGGTCATTGCGGCGATTCTGGTGCGCTGGATCGGCGATACCGGCATGGCGGCGGCGGTGCTGGCCGGGATTTTCGTGTTTCTGGTGTTCGGCGTGCTGCTGGGGATGTTCTGGGGTGCTCCGGCCTCTGGCGGGCAGGATGATCATGGGCAGGACCATTCGCACGATGACGGGCATGGGCACGCGCCAGTTGCCGCTGCGCCGGTTGCCGCTGCGCCAGTTGCCGCTGCGCCAGTTGCCGCTGCGCCGGTGATGGCTGCGGCAACTGTCACTGCACCGGTGGTGGCCGCACCTGTGGCGGCGCCGGAACCAGCGGCTTCGGTGGTTGGTGCCGTCGCGTCAAAGCCAACGGCATTGACCGGGCCACGGGAGGGCAAGGGCGACGATTTGCAGGTGCTCGAAGGCATCGGGCCGGGGCTGGAAAAGCTGTGCCACGCGTTGGGGATTTTCCATTTCGACCAGATCGCGGGCTGGGGTGCGGGCGAGATAGCCTGGATGGACGGCAACCTCAAAGGCTTCAAGGGCCGGGTCAGCCGTGACAAATGGGTGCGGCAGGCCAAGTTGATCGGCGAGGTCGGGGTCGCGGAATTCCTGCGCCGCGCCAAGACGAATGATTACTGAGGTGGCCGCCCGTCCCGAAGATCGCGCGGCTGTGGCCGAGGTGCGGCTGGTGGCGCTGGTGATTGCCGGGGCGATGATTGGCTGGATGGGGTTTCAGTGGCTGGGCGGACAGATGGGCTGGCCGCCGAAGTTTATCTTTCTGGGCGACCTCGCGGCGCTGGCTGCGTTTGTCTGGGCGCTGGTGGCGACCTATCGGATTTGGCGGAAACGTCAGGGTTAACGGGCCTTGCGGGGCAGAAGAAAAGGAACGGGCGATGCTCACGGATCAGGACCGCATCTTTACCAACCTCTACGGGATGCATGATCGCTCGTTGGCGGGGGCCAGGAAGCGCGGCCATTGGGATGGCACGGCGGCGATCCTGGCGCAGGGGCGCGACAAGATTGTCGAGTTGATGAAGGCCAGCGGTCTGCGCGGGCGCGGCGGGGCGGGGTTTCCGACCGGGCTCAAATGGAGCTTCATGCCGAAGGTTTCGGATGGGCGTCCCAGCTATCTGGTGGTGAACGCCGACGAATCCGAGCCGGGCACCTGCAAGGACCGCGAGATCATGCGGCACGATCCGCATACGCTGATCGAGGGCTGTCTGATCGCCAGTTTCGCAATGGGGGCGAACGCTTGTTACATCTACATTCGCGGCGAATATATCCGCGAGCGCGAGGCTTTGCAGGCGGCGATTGACGAATGCTATGACGCTGGGCTGGTGGGGCGGAACGCCTGCAAGTCGGGGTTTGATTTCGACATTTACCTGCACCACGGTGCCGGGGCCTATATCTGCGGCGAGGAGACTGCGCTCTTGGAAAGCCTGGAGGGCAAGAAGGGGATGCCGCGGATGAAGCCGCCGTTTCCGGCGGGCAGTGGCCTCTATGGCTGTCCTACCACGGTGAACAATGTGGAATCGATTGCAGTGGTGCCGACGATTTTGCGGCGCGGGCCGGAGTGGTTTTCCTCGTTCGGGCGACCCAACAATGTGGGGACCAAGATTTTCGGCATCTCGGGCCATGTGAACAACCCTTGTGTGGTGGAAGAGGCGATGTCGATTCCGCTGCGGGAATTGCTGGACGAGCATTGCGGCGGGGTGCGCGGTGGCTGGAAGAACCTGAAGGCGGTGATTCCGGGCGGCTCTTCGGTGCCATTGCTGACGGCGGCGCAGTGTGAAGACGCGATCATGGACTTCGACTGGCTGCGCGAGCAGAGGTCGGGTCTGGGCACGGCGGCGGTGATCGTGATGGATCTATCGACCGATGTGATCAAGGCGATCTGGCGGCTGTCGAAGTTCTACAAGCACGAGTCTTGCGGGCAATGCACGCCGTGCCGGGAAGGCACCGGCTGGATGATGCGGGTGATGGACCGGCTGGTGCGCGGCGATGCCGAAGTGGAAGAGATCGACATGTTGCTGAGCGTGACCAAGCAGGTCGAGGGCCACACGATCTGCGCGCTGGGCGATGCGGCGGCCTGGCCGATTCAGGGGCTGGTGCGGGCGTTCCGCGGCGAGATCGAGGACCGGATCAAGGCCAAGCGCAGTGGCCGAATGGGCGCGATGGCGGCGGAGTAGGCGATGCTGACTGGCCCGTTCCCTGTCGCGCTGAACGGCAAAGCGGCTGTGGGTCGGGCGGGCTATGGGGCCGGGATCATCGGGGTCGGGCTGGCGCTGTCGGCCTGCGCTGCGGTGCCTTTGCAACCGATGTCGATGCCGCCGGCGGATGGCCGGGCGGAGCAGGTGCAACTTGGTGCGTATCACTACGATGTGGGGCGGCAGGACATGGCCGCCGCATCGGCCCGGATGGTGCTGCGGGTGACGCGGGCGGGCGGGCCGGACCTTGATTATTCTGACGGGATCACGGCCAAGGCGGTGGCGGTGGCATATTGCGGCCAATACGGCCGGGCTGTGAACCCTGCGGCCTATGGCATGTTTTCGGCCCCGGCGTCGTGGATCTTTGACGGTGGCTGCCAGTGAGTAGGCCAGTGACCCCCAAGCGCGTCTTCGCCCAAGCCTATCGCATGACAGACCCATGTTATGGCATGTCAGGCGGGTATTCGTCAGCCTTGGCCCTGCCGCTACGCAACAGCACCCGGATGGATGCGGCCCGGGTGCGACGGATCAAGGGTGTTACGCCTATGTCTAAAATCTGGTTTGGGGCCGTTGTCGCCTCGGCATTGATGTCGCTGGCGGCTTCTGCAAGCGCAGAGGCCAAGGTGCCGCTGCCCGAAGAGCAGCATATCAACGAGCAACTGATCGCGGCGGCGGAGGGCGATCTGATCCGCAACAACTGCCCGGCAATCTCGGCGCGGATGTTTGTGGTGTTCGACAAGATGCTGGCGCTGAAATCCTACGCGCAAGGCAAGGGTTACACGGAAGCCGAGGTCAAGTTGTTCCTCAGGGACAAGGAGCAAAAGGCGCGGGTCAAGGCGACGGCGGTGGCCTATCTGGCGAGTGTCGGGGCGGTCGAGGGGGATGGCCAAAGCTATTGCAGGGCTGGCCGGGCAGAAATTGCCAACGGCACGCTGCTGGGTTCGTTGTTGAAGGAATAAGGATGCGCAGACCGGGCTACCATCTGGCGGAGTTGAATGTTGGACGCTTGCTGGCCCCGACCGATGACCCGCGCGGGGGTGAGTTCATGGCGGCGCTCGACCGGATCAACGGCTTGGGCAAGCGGATGCCGGGCTTTGTCTGGATGATGGAAGGCCCGGGCGCGCCCGGAACCCGGAATACCGAGGCCAAGATTGCGGGCGATCCGCAGTACGTGTCGAACCTGACGGTCTGGGAAAGTGTCGAGACGCTGGAGGCTTTCGTCTGGAACACCGTGCATCGCCAGTTCTACGAACGGCGGGCGGAGTGGTTCGAGGTGCTGGGCAAGATGCATTTCGTGCTGTGGTGGGTGCCGGAAGGCCATCGGCCCACGCTGGATGAAGCGCTGGCGCGGCTTGACCACTTGCGCGACCATGGGGCGAGTGACGCGGCTTTCGGCTGGGCCTGGCTGAAAGAGGCGCGGCTGTGGCAGGAACGGGCCTGCACGCCACGGGCAGCGGAGTAGGGGCGATGTGTTACGGCAGCGTTGATCCGAAATACATGCTGCGCGACACCCGTGCGTGCGCGAAAGGCGTTGCCTTTGCGGCGGATAAATCGGAAGTAGCGGGCGCGGCAGTTCGGGGTGGATTTGCGGCCCGGGTCGGGTGCTTTGCGGGCGGTGTGGCACCCTCGGCTCGGCGGATCGCGGCGACGACGGGCAGAATTCTGGGACCATTCAGGCACCGGGCCTTAACGGCGAAGGGACAAAGATGACGATGATGGCATTACCTTTCGTGGGGAATCTTGTGGCGGCGATCCTGTACCTGATCGTGTTGCGCAAGGCGGGGTTCGGCGGGTTGTGGCTGGTGCTGGTCGTGGCTCCCTTTGTCGCCACGATTGCGGCAATGTACGGGATGGGGGCGATGATGTCAGGCGGGCCGTTCGGGATGTCGGTGATGATGACACTGCCGTGGCTGGCAGTGCCCTTGTCGGTGATCCCCCTGCTGCTGCTGGCGATCCTGCCCTGGCCTGCTGTCACGGCCCGGCGCGACTTTTCGGAGAATTGAGCATGGCACCGCTGAAGAAACTGATCATCGACGGCATCGAGATCGAGGTTGATGGCGCAATGACCATCATTCAGGCCGCCGAAGTGGCCGGGGTGGAAATTCCGCGGTTCTGCTATCACGAGCGGCTGACGATTGCCGGGAATTGCCGGATGTGTCTGGTCGAAGTGGTGGGCGGGCCGCCGAAGCCTGCGGCCTCTTGTGCGATGCAGGTCAGGGACTTGCGCGGCGGGCCGAATGGCGAGCCGGCGGTGGTCAAGACCAACACGCCGATGGTGAAGAAGGCCCGCGAAGGGGTGATGGAGTTTCTGCTGATCAACCATCCGCTCGATTGCCCGATCTGCGATCAGGGTGGCGAGTGCGACCTTCAAGATCAGGCGATGGCGTATGGCGTGGATTTCTCGCGCTACCGCGAGCCGAAGCGGGCGAGCGAGGATCTGAACCTGGGTCCGCTGGTCGCAACCTGCATGACCCGCTGCATTTCCTGCACGCGCTGCGTGCGGTTTACCTCGGAAGTGGCCGGCATCTTGCAGATGGGCCAGACCGGGCGCGGCGAGGATGCCGAGATCACCACTTATCTCAATGCGACGCTGGACAGCAATTTGCAGGGCAATATCATCGACCTGTGCCCGGTGGGGGCGCTGACCTCGAAGCCCTATGCCTTTACCGCGCGGCCCTGGGAATTGACCAAGACCGAAAGCATCGACGTGATGGACGCTTTGGGCGCGAACATCCGGGTGGACACCAAGGGCCGCGAAGTGATGCGGATCCTGCCGCGCAACCATGACGGCGTGAACGAGGAATGGATTTCCGACAAGACCCGCTTTGTCTGGGACGGCTTGCGGAGGCAGCGGCTGGATACGCCCTATATCCGCGAGAACGGACGCTTGCGCAAAGCCGGTTGGGGCGAGGCTCTGGCGGCGGCTGCGGCGGCGATGCGGGGCCGCAAGGTTGCCGGGCTGGTCGGCGATCTGGTGCCGGTCGAGGCGGTCTATGCGCTGAAGGCATTGATCGAGGGGCTGGCTGGCAAGGTCGAGTGTCGGACCGACGGGGCCAAACTGCCTGCCGGCAACCGGTCTGGCTATGTCGGCACGGCGAAGATCGAGGATATCGACAGCGCCAAGGGGATTTTGCTGATCGGGACCGACCCACGCGTGGAATCGCCGGTTCTGAACGCCCGGATTCGCAAAGCGTGGAGCCAAGGGGCACAGATCGGGCTGATCGGGGAAGCGGTCGACCTGAGCTATGAGTATCATCATTTCGGCACCGACCGCAAAGCGCTGCTTGATCTGATCACGCTGGCAGAGACGCAAGGCCCCGATGGCAAGCCGGGGGTGGTGATCGTGGGCCAAGGTGCGATTGGCGAGGCCGATGGTGCTGCGGTGCTGGCGCAGGCGATGCGGCATTGCGAGATCATGGGGGTCAAGCTGCTGGTGCTGCACACTGCCGCCGCGCGGGTTGGTGCGATGGATGTGGGGGCTGTGACCGAGGGTGGTCTGGCCGCTGCGGTCGAGGGCGCGGAGGTGATCTACAACCTGGGTGCGGATGAGGTCGAGATCGCCAAGGGTGCGTTCGTGATCTATCAGGGCAGCCACGGCGACCGGGGGGCGAACCGGGCCGATATCATTCTGCCGGCGGCGGCTTATACCGAGGAAAACGGGCTGTTCGTGAACACCGAGGGGCGGCCGCAACTGGCGATGCGGGCCGGGTTTGCGCCGGGCGAGGCCAAGGAGAACTGGGCGATCCTGCGGGCCTTGTCGGGCGAGATCGGGGCGGTGCTGCCGTGGGATTCGCTGGCGGCGCTGCGGGCGAAGATCGTGGGTGAGTTTCCGCATCTGGGGCGGATCGACGAAGTGGCGGAGAATGTCTGGGCACCGCTGGAGCTGCGCGACATGGGCGTGGCTTCTTTCCGCAATGCCTTCAAGGGCTTCTACCTGACCAACCCGATTGCGCGGGCCTCTGCCGTGATGGGCGAATTGGCGGCGCTGGAGGCGGACCGCGCCAAGATGAAACTGGCGGCGGAGTAGGCGATGGCCATGCGTCTGATCCTCGCGGGACTGACAGGCGCGGTGGCGTTGTCGGCTTGCGGGGATCAATCGGTGACGCAAGGGGTTGCGAGCGACCCGGTGCCGGTGGTGGCTGCCGATTTCAAGCCGGAGTATCTGGGGATCGAGACCATCCTTCTCGACGGCGATCTGGTGGATTTCCGGGTGGCGATGAAAGGGGCGCGCGACAGGGACGACGTGTCGGCCTATGCGCGTTGTGCGGCGGCGCAATATGCGCTGATCCGGGGCGCCGGATTTGCGCGGCATCTGCGGACGAATATCGCACAAAGCGGTGGAACTTGGCGCGGAGATGCGGTTTACACGATTTCGACGGCACTGCCTGACGGGCTGCGCACCATCGACGCCGAAGTGACGGTGCGCGACTGCGGGGCGCAGGGAATACCCACGGTATGAAGTGGGCGGTATGAGGGACGGGGAATGACGGAATTCTTTCAAACCGGGCTGGGGACGGCGGTTCTGATCATCGCGCAATCGGTGCTGATCGTGGCCTTCGTGATGATCAGCCTGTTGTTCCTTGTCTATGGCGACCGCAAGATCTGGGCGGCGGTGCAGATGCGCCGGGGCCCGAACGTGGTGGGGCCGTTCGGTCTGCTGCAATCGGTGGCCGATGCGCTGAAATATGTGGTGAAAGAGATCGTGATTCCCGCCGGGGCCGACCGGGCGGTGTTTCTGCTGGCGCCGATGCTGTCCTTCGTTCTGGCGGTGCTGGCCTGGGCGGTGATCCCGTTCGCGCAAGGCTGGGTGCTGGCGGATATCAACGTGGCGATCCTGTTCGTCTTGGCTGCGTCGTCCTTGGAAGTCTATGGCGTGATCATGGGCGGCTGGGCGTCGAACTCGAAATACCCGTTCCTTGGCTCGTTGCGGTCGGCGGCGCAGATGATTTCTTACGAAGTCTCGCTGGGGCTGATCATCATCGGCATCATCATCTCGACCGGCTCGATGAGTTTCTCGGCGATTGTCGAAGCGCAGCGCGGGTCGTTCGGTCTGTTCAACTGGTACTGGCTGCCGCATCTGCCGATGGTGGTGTTGTTCTTCGTCTCGGCTTTGGCCGAAACCAACCGCCCGCCGTTCGACCTGCCCGAAGCGGAATCGGAACTGGTGGCGGGGTTTATGGTGGAATATTCCTCGACGCCCTACCTGTTGTTCATGGCAGGCGAATATATCGCCGTCTTCCTGATGTGCGCGCTGATGAGCCTGCTGTTCTTCGGCGGCTGGCTGTCACCGATCCCCGGCCTGCCGGATGGCGTGCTGTGGATGGTCGGCAAGATGGCGTTCTTCTTTTTCATGTTCGCCATGGTGAAGGCGATCGTGCCGCGCTACCGCTATGACCAGCTGATGCGGATCGGCTGGAAGGTGTTCCTGCCGATGTCGCTGGGCTGGGTGGTGATCGTGGCCTTCCTGGCGAAGTTCGAGGTGCTGGGTGGCTTCTGGGCAAGATGGACGATGGGGGGGTGAGGGATGGCTGAGGTCGATAACCTGGTGCTGGAACAGTTGCGTCTGATCCGTGAGGACCTTGGGTCATTGAAAGTGGACTTGGCTGAGTTCAAAGCCGAGGCTCACAGTGATTTCATGGCGCAGAAGACGATGCTTTTTGGCTTGGCGAGCGTGATTGGCCAGATTGACGAGCGTGTCGAACATCTCGAACAGAAGATGGGAGCCTGAGCGTGTTTCGGACTGCAGTTATTCTCAGTCTTGGGCTGACAGGTCAGGCCGTGGCTTCCGTCGAGTGCGACTCTGCGGCCGCGCGTTGGGTGGAACTGACGCCGCCCGCAGTCGAGGAGAGTATTGGTGAGCCGATGTCGGTTGCGCTGCAAAAGGTTGGCAAACGCTGGAACCTTGCTGTTGCGACCTATGTTGGAGCGGCAATGACCTTTGATGGTTGGTCGAAAGACGACCAGAAAAAACTCCGCCTTGCGGAAACGGTCGTAGTCTTGGACACGCCGATTGATTGTTGGCAACCGGAAGTAAACTCTGGCACGGCTGAACAGCAAACGCAGTTGGCGAAGTTCGACGAGCTATTTCCGACCGACCAGCGTTCGGCCTTCCGTGCAAAGGTCGAAGCCATAATGAAAGACGGGGAATGACGATGGGACCGGTGCAGACCACGGATTACCGGCGGGCGGTCAAGTATTTCCTGCTGTTCGACTTCATCAAGGGCTTCGGGCTGGGGATGAAGTATTTCTTCGCGCCCAAGGCCACGCTGAACTATCCGCATGAAAAGGGCCCGCTTTCCCCGCGGTTCCGGGGCGAACACGCGCTGCGGCGTTATGCCAATGGCGAGGAACGCTGCATTGCCTGCAAGCTGTGCGAGGCGATCTGTCCGGCGCAGGCGATCACGATTGACGCCGAACCGCGCGAGGATGGCTCGCGGCGGACGACGCGCTATGACATCGACATGACCAAGTGCATCTACTGCGGTTTCTGTCAGGAAGCCTGCCCGGTCGATGCCATTGTCGAGGGGCCGAACTTCGAATTCGCCACCGAGACGCGGGAAGAGTTGTTATACGACAAGGCCAAGCTGCTGGACAACGGTGACCGCTGGGAGGCCGAGATTGCCCGCAATCTGGAAATGGATGCACCTTACAAATGACCGACGATTTCGCCAAAATGTTCGCAGCGTTCATGGAGCAGGGCCAGCAGATGGCCCGCGCTTTCACGCCGGGTATTGGCGGGATTGATCCCAAGGCGTTTGAAAAGCTGTTCCCGGCGATGCCGAAAGAGATGCTCGAGGCGTTCTTTGGCAAGACCTTCAACCCCGAAGGGCTGGATGCGCGGACGCGGTTTCTGGTGACGATTGCCGCCGTCACCGTGCTGGGTCCGGTGGGCGAGCCGCAGCTGCGGCTGACGGTGCAGAATGCTTTGGCGGCGGGCGCAACCAAGCGTGAGATTGCGGAAGTAATCTGGCAGATGTCGATGTTCGGCGGGCTGCCAGCCACGCAAAAGGCGCTGGAGATCGCGCAGGTGGTCTTTGCGGAAACCGAGGAGACACCGGAATGACCATCGCAGACCTCGCGTTCTATGCCTTTTCCATTGTCACCATTTCGGCGGCGCTGATGGTCACGCTGTCGCGCAATCCGGTGCATTCGGTGCTGTGGCTGATATTGGCGTTTCTGTCCTCGGCCGGCCTGTTCGTGCTCTTGGGCGCCGAGTTCGTGGCGATGTTGCTGATCATCGTCTATGTCGGCGCGGTCGCGGTGCTGTTCCTGTTCGTGGTGATGATGCTGGACGTCGACTTTGCCGAGTTGAAGGGCGAGATGGCGCGTTACATGCCCTTGGGGATGCTGGTGGGCGTCGTGGTGCTGATGCAACTGGCACTGGGTGTCGGGGCCTGGGTGCAGGCCAAGGGTGCCTTGGGGCTGCATCAGGCGGTCACGCCGGATGCAGCGCAGGTCGAGAATACGCGGGCGCTGGGGTTGCTGATCTATGACAAGTATCTGTTGTTGTTCCAGCTTTCCGG
>JAYUGA010000268.1:0-9820 GCA_043738565.1 Rhodobacterales bacterium | reverse complement strand
GGCAACGACGCCTGCACGGTGGTCGCCGAAGGGCTGGAGGGGTCAGAGGCGGAGTTTGCCCGCAAGATGACCGAACGGGCGAAAACGCTGGGTCTGGTCAACTCCTCCTTCGCCAATTCCAGCGGCTGGCCCGACCCTGGCCAAAGGATGAGCATGCAGGATTTGGGCCTGCTGTCGATGCATATCATCACCACCTACCCCGAGCTTTATGCCACTTTTTCGCAAACCGAATACAACTATAAAAACCGCGCTCCGGCCAACGCCAACAACCGCAACCCATTGTTAAAGCTGAACATCGGCGCGGATGGGCTGAAGACCGGCCATACCGACGAGGCGGGCTATGGCATGGTCGGCTCGGTCAAGCAGGGCGACCGCCGGATCATCTTTGCGTTCAACGGCATGACCACCGACAAGCAACGCGCGGATGAGGCTGAACGGATCACCTCCTGGGCCTTTCGCCAGTTCACGCTGAAAACCGTGATCAAGGCCGGTGCCCGGGTGGCAGAGGCCGATGTCTACATGGGCGCGGCCGCCAAGGTCGGGCTGGTGCCTGCCGCCGATCTCCGGCTGCTGTTGCCGGCGCTGGCCCAGGGCGGCATCGCGGCGGAAGTCGTCTATACCGGCCCGTTGCAGGCCCCGATCACCAAGGGCACCAAGCTCGCCGATCTGGTGATCCGCATCCCCGACATGCCCGAATCCCGCGTCGATCTGATCGCCGAAAGCGATGTGCAGCAGGCGGGCTTTCTGGAACGGCTGATCACCGCCGCCAACCAGTTGCGCGACCGCTATCTGAGCGGCGTCTAGGCCTTGGCGGCGGGGCGGTTCCTCAGCTTTGAAGGCGTGGACGGTTCCGGCAAATCGACGCAGGCGCGGCTGTTGGCCGATGCTTTGCGCAAGGTCGGCCATGCCGTCACCCTGACCCGCGAACCCGGCGGCAGTCCGGGGGCCGAGGAAATCCGCCGTCTGGTGCTGGAAGGCGCGCCCTCCCGCTGGTCGCCGGAAACCGAGATCCTGCTGTTCACCGCCGCCCGCCGCGATCATCTGGAAAAGACCATCCGCCCGGCTTTGGCGCGGGGCGATGTGGTGATCACCGACCGCTTCGCCGATTCGACCCGGATGTATCAGGGCATTTCGCGCGGCGATCTGGCAGTGGTAGTGGACCAGTTGCATGATCTGATGATCGGGGTGGAGCCCGACCTGACCTTTCTGATCGACATGGCCCCCAAGAAGGCGCTTGAACGTAGTCTTAAGCGACTTGCCGATGAACAGTCCACGTTCGCACGAAGCAAACACACTCAGGCTGAAGCCATGGAATCCCAAGGGCTGATTATGTCGTCAGAAATGACGGAGGCAATTTCGCGCGAAGCAAGCGACAAAGCAAAGGCGCTGAAGGGAGCGGCCGCTTTGATAAGGGAGGGAAGGATGCCTGAAGATCGCTTCGAAACCTTTGGTGGTCTTTTCCAAGCTCAGATGCGCGACGGCTTTCTTGCCCTCGCCAAATCCCATCCCACTCGCTTTCGCGTCATAAACGGCGACCGCGCTCCGGCCGAGGTGGCTAGCGACGTCACCGCCCTAGCCACAGTTCACCTCACATGAGCGACGACACCGAACCCGACCAGATCGACGGCGCGCCGCATCCACGTGCCACGGCCCGGCTGATTGGGCAAGATGAGGCTGAGGCGGCGTTCCTGAGTACCTACAATTCCGAACGTCTGCACCACGGCTGGCTGATCACCGGCCCGCGCGGCGTGGGCAAGGCGACACTGGCCTGGCGGATTGCGCGGTTTCTGCTGGCCTCGCCGGATAGGCACGGCGGCATGTTCGCGCCGCCTCCGCCTGAAACCCTCGACATCCCCGACACCAACCCCATCGCCCGCCGCCTTTTGGCCCTGTCTGAGTCACGCCTGCATCTGGTCCGCCGCACGATCAACCCCGACACCAAGAAGCTGCGGAACGTGATTTCGGTCGAGGATGTGCGCGCGGCTAAGGACTTCTTCAACCTGTCCGCCGCCGACGGCGGCCACCGCGTTGCCATCTTTGATTCTGCAGACGAAATGACCAATCAGGCCGCCAACGCCCTTTTGAAATTGCTGGAGGAACCGCCCGCCAAGGTCACGATCCTGCTGATTTCCCACCAACCGGGGCGGCTTCTGCCCACCATCCGCTCTCGTTGCCGCGAATTGCGGTTGCAACCCTTGTCGCCGGCCGAACTGTCGGATGCGCTGACCCAGGCCGGTGGCGAGGTTGCGCCAGAGGAGCGCATCCCCTTGGCCGAATTGGCGGGCGGTTCGGTGGGAGAGGCGTTCCGGCTGACCAATCTGGAGGGATTGAAGCTGTATTCGACGCTGATCCGGCTGTTATCCACCCTTCCCCGCCTTGACCGACCGATGGCGATAGCACTGGCCGAGGCCGGGGCTGGCCGGGGGGCAGAGGCGCAGTTTGACCTGATCGTCACCCTGATCGACCTGTTCCTTGCCCGCACCGCCCGCGCCGGAACCCTGCACGCCCTGCCGCCCGAAGCCGCCAAGGGCGAAGCCGCCCTGCTCGAACGCCTCGCCCCCACCCCTGCGGTCGCCCGCCACTGGGCCGATCTGGCGCAATCGCTTGGCGTCCGCGCCAGACGTGGCAAGGCGGTCAACCTTGACCCTGCCGCCCTTCTCATGGATATGGTCCTGAAGATCGACGAGACGGCGGGAATGCTCGCCCAGAGGGTGTGATGGCCGACCGACTCCAACTGGTGGACAGCCACTGCCACCTCGACTTCCCCGATTTCAACGGCGAACTGCCCGAGATCATTGCCCGCGCCCGCGCCGCTGGCGTCACCCGCATGGTCACGATCTGCACCCGTCTGCGCAACGAACCCAGTGTCCGCGCCATCGCCGAGGCCAATGACGGCGTGTTCTACGCCGCAGGCACCCACCCGATGAGCGCCGCCGAGGAACCGCTTGCCACGGTGGAGCAACTGGTGGCTCTGGCGCGGCATCCAAAATTCGTCGGCATCGGTGAGACCGGCCTCGACTACCACTACACCGCCGAAACTGCCGCGATCCAGCAGACCTCGCTGCATATCCATATCGAGGCAGCGCAGCAAACCCAACTGCCGCTGATCATCCACGCCCGCGCCGCCGACGACGATGTCGCCCGCATCCTCATGCAAGGCATGAAGAAACACCCCTATCCCTGCGTGATGCATTGCTTTTCCTCCGGCGCGGCCCTTGCCCAGGCCGCGTTGGAGATGGGCTTCTACCTCTCGATGTCCGGCATCCCGACCTTCCCCAAAAGCGCCGCCTTGCGCGACATCTTCGCCGCCGCCCCGCTGAACCGCATCCTGACCGAGACCGACAGCCCCTACCTCGCCCCGGCCCCGCATCGCGGGCGTCGCAACGAACCGGCCTACACCGCCTTCACCGCCAAGGCCGGAGCCGCCATCTACGGCATCACCGAGGCAGAATTCGCCGCCGCCACCTGCGCCAATTTCGACCGCCTGTTCACCCGCGCCGCAAGGCCCGCGTGATGGCCACCCTGCGCTTCACCATCCTCGGCTGCGGCTCCTCTGGCGGTGTCCCCCGTCTGGGCGGCGACTGGGGCGACTGCGACCCGAAAAACCCGAAAAACCGCCGCCGCCGCTGTTCGGTGCTGGTGGAACGCATCGCCGGGGATGCCATCACCCAGGTCCTGATCGACACCTCGCCCGACATGCGCGAACAACTGCTGGGCGCGCAGATCGGCAGCCTCGATGGCGTCGTCTTCACCCATTCCCATGCCGACCACACCCACGGCATCGACGACCTGCGCCAGGTTGTGTTCAACATGAAACGCCGCTTGGCCGTCTGGGCCGATGCGCCGACGCAAAACGCCCTGATCTCGCGCTTTGGCTATGCCTTCATGCAGCCCGAAGGCTCGCCCTATCCCCCCATCCTCAACCTGCACTCGATCGACGGAACGTTCCACGTGGATGGCCCCGGCGGCCCGATCTCCTTCCAGCCTTTCCGCGTCGATCACGGTTCGATGGACGCTTTGGGGTTCCGCATCGGCCCCCTCGCCTATCTGCCGGATGTCTTGGCCATTCCCGACGCCGTCTGGCCGCTGCTGGAGGGTCTGGAATGCTGGGTGCTGGACGCTTTGCGACGCAAACCGCACCCGACCCATGCCCATCTCGCCCTGTCGCTGGAGTGGATCGCCCGCGCCAAACCGACCCAAGCCGTGATCACAAACATGCACCTCGACCTCGACTACGAGACGCTGCTGCACGAACTGCCCGCCACGGTCAGCCCCGCCTTCGATGGCCGTGTGATCACATTCGAAAACCAGCCCTGAGATGGGAATCCTGATCAACGTCGTCCTGCCGGTATTCCTGATCATCGGCTTTGGCTATGCCGCCGCCCGCGCCAGACTGCTGTCGGAAAGCGCCATCGACGGGCTGATGCGCTTTTCGCAAAACTTTGCGATTCCCAGCCTGCTGTTCCGCTCGGTCGCCGGGCTGGACCTGTCGACCTCCTTCAACCCGGGGCTGCTGCTCAGTTTCTATATCGGGGCCTTTGTGGCTTTTGCCGTCGGGTTCTTCGGGGCGCACCAAGGCTTTGCCAGACCGCTCGACGAAAGCATCGCCATCGGCTTTGCCGCGATGTTTTCGAACTCGCTGCTCTTGGGCCTGTCGATCACCGAACGCGCCTATGGTCCCGAGGCGCTTGCCGGAAATTATGCCATCATCGCCATGCATTCCCCGATGTTCTACGCCTTCGGCATTGGGCTGATGGAATCGGTGCGCAGCCGCGGCCAGGGCCTGTCGGGGGCTGCCCTCAGCCGTCAGGTCATCCGGTCGATCTTCTCGCAACCGCTGGTCATCGGAATTGTCGCGGGGGTTTTCGTCAATCTGACCGGGCTGCCGATCCCGGAATCGGTGGGGGCCGCTGCCGACATGATGGGCCGCGCCGGCCTGCCTGCAGCGCTGTTCGGACTGGGCGGGATTTTGCTGCGCTACAAGCCCGAGGGTGACAAGGCGCTGATCGCGCTGGTCTGCGCCATCACCTTGGTATTGCATCCGATTGTGACCTATGGGCTGGGGCGTTGGGTCTTTGCCATCGACACCGCCTCGATGCGGTCTGCGGTGGTCACGGCCGCGATGCCGCCGGGGGTCAACGCCTATCTATTCGCGCATATGTATGGCACCGGGCGGCGGGTGGCGGCCTCTGCTGTGCTGATTGCCACCGCGCTGTCGATCTTCACCGCGTGGTTCTGGCTGCAAGTTCTACCCTGAACCACCGATTCTCAGCCCTGACAGGCTTCCTCGCCCGCGCAAGCGAAGAAAGCGGCCACGCTGGATGAACGGCTACCGCGCCCGCCGCGCCTGAAAGATGAAGCCGAGGAAGTTGAGCAACACCTGCGCCGCCAGAATGGCCGTGCTGCCGGAATGGTCGTAATCCGGTGCCACCTCGACCAGATCCATCCCCACCACCGCATGGCCTTGCGCCACCGCCTGCAACAGTTCCAGCACCTCATAATACAGAAACCCGCCGTGGCTCGGTGTCCCGGTGCCCGGCGCGATCGAGGGGCAAAAGCCATCGATGTCGATGCTGACATAGACCCGCGCCCCTCGGGGAATCCGCGCAATCACCGCCGCTGCCCCCAGGGCCCGCGCCTGCCGCACCGACAGGATATCCGACCCCATCGCGCGGGCTGCCTCATAGCCCTCGCGCGCCGTCGAGGACACGTTGCGGATGCCAACCTGCGTCAACCCCTTGACCCACGGCTTCTCCGCCGCCCGCCGCATCGGGCTGCCGTGGCCGAACCGCACGCCGTGGCGTTCGTCGACGAAATCCAGATGGGCGTCGATTTGCAGAATATGGATGTCGCCCCGGCCCTCGAACGCCTCGATGCAGGGGATATTCACCGAATGATCGCCGCCGATCACCACCGGCAGCGCCCCCGCATCCAGCATGGCGGCAACACCGGTGCGGATGTTGGCGTGGCTTGTCACCGTGTCCGTATGGATGATGTCGGCATCGCCAATGTCCACGATGCGGACCGAGGCCGGCAGATAGGTGCAATCGTCCTCGTGGTCATAGGCCCCGGCATGGCCAAAGCTGAACAGCGTCGATGCCTCGCGCACCGCCCGCGGCCCGAACCTTGCCCCCGCCCGGAACTGGGTGCCAAAGTCATAGGGCGCGCCCATCACCGCAACATCGGCATCAATGCGGCGCCAATCCTCGACATAGGGCCGCTTGCCAAAGGTCGCAATCCCGACAAACGGCAAGTTCAGTCGACCACTCTCATAGCCATGTGCCATGCAACCTCCTCAAACCCAAATGCTTGCGCCGCAGCCCAAGCAGCCAAAATTTTTCGCCGAAAAATTTTGGTCTCCCCCGCTCAGGCCGGTGTAACCCCGCGCAACCGCTCCGACCGTCGCCGCAGCAGTTCGACCGAAGCCAGAAGCCCGATCGACACAATCACCAATATCGTCGCCACCGCCAGGATCGCCGGGCTGATCGCCTCCCGTATCCCGTTCCACATCTGGCGCGGGATGGTCTGCTGGTCCGGCCCGCCGATGAACAGCACCGCCACCACCTCGTCAAACGAGGTGACAAAGGCGAACAGCGCCCCCGAAATCACCCCCGGCAGGATCAGCGGCATGATGACCTTGAAAAACGTGGTGCGCGGGTTGGCCCCCAGACTGGCCGAGGCGCGGATCAGCGACTGGTCAAACCCCGTCAGCGTGGCGGTAACGGTGATGATCACGAACGGAATGCCCAGCGTGGCATGCGCCAGGATGATGCCGAGAAACGTGTTGGCCAGACAGCCCTTGGCCGACAGGAACGGCGACAGCAGCCAGCCCGGCCCGCTTGCGGTGGCCAGGCAGGCGCTGGAGTAGAAGAAAAACAACCCGGTCCCGATGATGATGATCGGCACGATCATCGGCGAGATCAGCAGCGCCATGATCAGGCGGCGGTAGGGCATCTCCGGGCGGCTGAGGCCCAGCGCCGCTGTGGTGCCCAGAACCGTCGCCAGCAGCGTCGCCCAGGCCCCGATCCACAGCGAGTTCTTGGCAGCCCTGACCCAGGTCGCCTGTTGCCAGACCTGCGCCCACCAGCCGGAATCCCGCACCGCGTCGTTTGGCGTATTGACGCCCAGGGTCAGCAAAGTGTCATACCAGCGCAGCGAATACCCGCTCGGGTCCAGCGCCAGCATCTTCTGGGTGAAGGAAAAATACGGCTCCACATTGAACGACAACGGAATGACGATCAGGATCGGGGCGACCAGAAACAGAAAGACCAGCGTGCAGATCACCCGGAACGCATAATACCAGACCCGTTCCAGCGGCGAGGCGTAGATGGGGACGGCCATTTCGCCTCCTTACCCGAGTTTCAGGCGGTCAATGCCGATCAACTGGTCATACAGCCAGTACAGCACCAGCACCGCGGCCAGCAGGATCGCGGCCAGCGCCGCCGCCATCGACCAGTTCGCCTTGTTCATGTGGAACGAGATCAGGTTGGAGATCAACTGGCCATCCGCGCCGCCCACCAGCGCCGGGGTAATGTAATAGCCCACCGCCAGAATGAACACCAACAGCGACCCCGCCGCGATGCCGGGAATGGTCTGCGGCAGGTAAATCCGCCGGAACGTGGTCCAGCTTGTCGCCCCCAGCGACCGCGCGGCGCGGGCGTAACTGGGCGGGATCACCTTCATCACCGAATACAAGGGCAGCACCATGAACGGCAGCAGGATATGGGTCATCACGATGATCGTGCCGATCTGGTTGTAGATCATCCTGACCCGGCCCTGATCGTTCAGCACCCCCAGCCAGACCAGCAGGTCGTTGATCACGCCCTGCTCCTGCAACAAGGCGATCCACGACGAGGTGCGCACCAGCAGCGAGGTCCAGAACGGCAGCAGGACGAAGATCATCAGCAGGTTCGATCTCGCCATCGGCAACACCGCCAGCAGATGGGCAATCGGGAAGGCCAACAAAAGGCAAAACACCGTGATCACCAGTGACAGCACGAAGGTTTTCACGAACAGATAGAGATAGATGCGCTGCTCCGGCTCCACCCGTTGCAACCCATTGTCGGCGGTACGTTTCAGATCGGTCGAGACCATGTAGAAATCCGAAGTCCACGGCGACGCCGCATTGCGCATCGCCACCCAGGTCTCGGGCTGGCCCCAGATCGGGTTGGCCGCGATCAGCGCCGCCTTGTAGGGCGGTTGCAAGGTTTCGGCAGAACGGGCCGCCGCCTTGAACACCGAAATCGTGCCCGGCACCGTGTAGTTGATCCGCGCGCCCGCCAGACCTGCGGTCTTGCCTTTCTGCATCTGCCGCAGGTCGCTGACCAGCGCGGCATAGGCCGCTTCGGGCACATCGCCGCGCGGTGGGTTCGCGGCGAACCACGCCACCAGACCGGGCGCGGTGGACGAGAACCCCTCGTGATAAACCGAGCGTTCCAGCATTTTGAGAATGGGAATGATAAAGGTCACGACGACAAAGGCCAACAGCGGCAGCACCAGCAGAAACGCCCGCCACTTCGCCCGCCTTTGCGCCATCGCCAGCGCCGCCTTCAACGGGCGGCCGTCCGAGGTGGTCAGCACGGGGGTGGCAAGCGTCACATCGGCCATAGGATTTCCCTGTCGGAAGGTCCGGGCGCACAACACCTTGCGCGCCCGGAAAGGCTTAGTTCGTGGCCAGCCAGGCGTTGAAGCGATCGTTCAGCTCGGCATCCTTGTCGACCCAGAATTCCGCAGACGAGGCCAGCGAATTCGCCATGTTGGTCGGATCGGTCGGCAGGTTCGGCGCCATGACGGTTTTGCCGTCCTTGAAGATCAGCTCATCCTTCAGCGCCGATTTGCGCGCCGGACCATAGCTGATCTGCTGGGCCTGGGCGCGCAGACCTTCGGTCGAGGTCGCATACTGGATGAACTTCAGCGCATCATCCTTGTTCGGCGCGCCCTTCGGAATCGCATACATTTCGTTCTCGTAGACCTGACCGTCCCAGACGATGGTGAAAGGCTTGCCTTCGGAGATCGCCGCGTTGAAAATCCGGCCGTTGTAGGCGGTGGTCATCGTGACCTCACCATCCGCCAACAGCTGCGGCGGTTGTGCGCCGGCTTCCCACCACACCACGTCCTTCTTGATGGTATCCAGCTTCTTGAACGCCCGGACCACGCCTTCCGGGGTCGACAGGGTCTTGTAGACATCCGCCGGAGCCACGCCGTCACCCATCAGCGCGAATTCCAGAACGGCTTTCGCGCCCTTTTTCAACCCACGCTTGCCGGGGAATTTGGTCAGGTCGAAGAAGTCGGCAACGGTCGTCGGGACAGTGCCGGTCAGCTTGGTGTTGTCATAGGCAAAGACCGTGGCCCAGATGTCGGTCGAAACCCCGCAATCGGTCACAGCGCCCGGCAGGAAGTCATCTTTCGCCGCCACGCCATCGGAACCGGCGGGCAGGCTGGCGATGTCGATCGGCTCCAACATGCCTTCGTCGCACAGCCGGATCGCATCGGCATATTCAAGGTTGGCCACGTCAACCGTGACGTTGCCGGCCTCGACCATCGCCTTGATCGGCGTGGCCGGGTTGTCGCTGTCGATCATCTTGGCCGCGATCCCGGTCTTGGCGGTGAATGGCTTGACATGCGCCTCGTTCTGCGCGGCACCGTAAGCACCGCCCCACGACATGACCGTGACCTCAGCCTGCGCGGCATAGGCCACGACTGTCAGGGCGGTCGATAGAATTAGCAACTTTTTCATTCCGTTAGCTCCCGTTGTTGATCTTGGTTTCCGGTGCCGCATCCCACGGCAACCCCTTGCGGAGGTCTTATGGGTCAAGCGCCC
>JAYUGA010000267.1:0-24083 GCA_043738565.1 Rhodobacterales bacterium | reverse complement strand
CCTATTCGGCATTGCTCCGGGTGGGGCTTGCCATACCGTCCCGGTTGCCCGGTCCGTGGTGGGCTCTTACCCCACCGTTTCACCATCACCGTGGTTGGCGTCTCTGGCCTAAGCCTTTGACACCACGGCAGACTTTTCTCTGTGGCGCTTTCCCTGAGGTTGCCCCCGCCGGGCATTACCCGGCACCCTTGCTTCATGGAGTCCGGACTTTCCTCGGGGGTTGCCCCCGCGATCACCCAGCCATCCGCGCAAAGCGGGACTTACGCTGTGGGGGTCGATGCGTCAACCGGGAAGCGGCGGGCAAGATCGGCGGCCATCCCCGCATCCACCGAATCGACGGACCCCCTGGCCCAAGGCCGAAACCGCAAACGGAAGGCGCTCACCAAGGCATCCTGCGCGACATCTGGATAACCAAAGGCATGAAGTGAGGGGAAAAACCTTGCCGGATCAGCACCTTGCATCACAGGCCAAATTGAAAAACCACCCAAAGCCAACCTGCGCCAGTCAAACCTGGCCCCCGGATCGCCCTTGCGTGTCGGTGCCATATCGGAATGTCCAATCACCCGGTGCGGCGCAATTTTCCACCGCGCCCTGATACCCGAAAGCAGCCATTCCAGCGCCACGATCTGCCGTTCCGGGAAAGGTTGCGCCCCCAGATTGGCCAGTTCAATCCCGATGGAATGCGAATTCACATCTGCAATTCCGGCCCATTCCCCCACCCCGGCATGCCAGGCGCGACGGCTTTCCCCTACCAGCGCTTGTGTCACTCCGGATTCACCAATCAACCAATGCGCCGAAACTTCTGCCGCCGGATCGCATAGCCGGTCCCGCGCTTCGGCAAAGCTGGCCATTCCGGTGTAGTGCAGCACCACCAGCGAAGGCACCACCCCAGCCCGCCGCTCGCCATGATTTGGCGAGGGACAGGCGGTCACTGCAACGCGGTGCGGAACGGGCGCGGATCCCAGTCGCAGGCGAAACCGTCGCCATCGGGGTCCAGCGCCCTGCTGTCCTTTTGCGGGCCACCTGCGGCGAGGAACGCCTGTTGCGCCAGATCGGGCGAGCTGAATTTCAGGCAGGCCGTTTTGACGTTGACCAGATAGAACGACGGCCTGCGGTACAGCTTTACCCCAACCGGATTGTTGGTGGCAATCGCATATTCCGCAATATTGGGTCCGGTATCCCCGGTGCGCTGCGGCAAGGCGCCAGGCTGGATCACCACATATTGCGCCCGGTTCGCCTCAATCCGGGCTTTGTCGCTTTCAATAGATTCGCGTGATTTTACTGCGTTGAAATCCTGCTCGTCCGAAACGCCGCCGGTGACATAGCTCATCTCGGATGTGGTTTCCTGAATCCCAGCCGGCGCATTGCCGCGCGGACGGTCGGCGGACAGACCCGGAGCATCCAGTGGCGCGGCGCCGGTCGCCGTCGTCCCCGCTTCAGCCGCAGCGATCGCCGAAGCCGCCACATCGGTCGAAAATTGTGTGGTGGGCGCCGTAGTTAGCGGTCCAGCCGCGCCGGATTGTGTGGCAGGGATGCCATTCGTGCTGTTGCGTATGACACTGTTGTAGTCACCAAATCCGACACCCGGTCCCGATTCAGGAACCTTGGTGCCGCAAGCCGCCAGCACGAAAGCCAGCAACATCAGAAAGGGCGCGCGCATCATCTGCCTCGAAGTTTTTCCACTTTGCGCAGCCCTTACCACCATTTTGCGGCCTTTGCCACAAAGCCCGCAGCGCGCTCCAGAACATAAGCGTGATTGAGCAAATCCCCCTCGTCCCAAGGCCGCCCGATCAGTTGCAACCCCAAAGGCAGACCCTTGCGATCCAACCCAACGGGTACCGAAATTCCCGGCAATCCCGCGAGGTTAACCGTTACCGTGAACACATCGTTGAGGTACATCTCGACCGGATCAGCATTGGCCATCTCGCCCAGACCAAAGGCCGAAGACGGCGTGGCGGGGGTCAGGATCGCGTCAATTCCGGCGGCAAACACCAGTTCGAAATCGCGCTTGATCAGGGCGCGGACCTTGCGGGCTCGGTTGTAATAGGCGTCATAAAAGCCTGCCGACAACACGTAAGTGCCAACCATGATCCGGCGCTGCACTTCCGGGCCAAAGCCTTCTGCGCGGGTCTTTTCGTACATCTCGGTGATGCCATCGCCTTGCGCCAGTTTCGCGCGGTGGCCATAGCGAACCCCGTCATAGCGGGCGAGGTTCGACGAAGCCTCGGCAGGCGCGATCACGTAATAGGCAGGCAAAGCGTATTTGGTGTGGGGCAACGAGATGTCGACGATCTCCGCCCCGGCAGCCTTCATTATGGCAACACCGTCGGCCCAGAGCTTGTCAATCTCAACCGGAATGCCGTCCATGCGATATTCGCGTGGGATTCCAATGCGTTTGCCCCGGATGTCACCGGTCAGTGCCGCTTCGAAATCCGGCACCGCAAGATCGGCAGAGGTCGAATCCTTCGCATCATGCCCGGCCATCGCCCCCAGCATGATTGCCGCATCGCGCACCGATTTGGTCATCGGCCCGGCCTGATCCAGAGAGGAGGCAAAGGCCACAACGCCCCACCGCGACACCCGGCCATAGGTCGGCTTGATGCCGACAATCCCGGTAAAAGCCGCAGGTTGGCGGATCGAGCCGCCGGTATCGGTGCCGGTTGCCGCCAGACACATATCCGCCGCAACTGCCGCCGCTGACCCGCCCGAAGAACCGCCCGGTGTCAACGCCGTTTCATCATTGCCGCGCCGCCACGGGTTGACGGCATTGCCGTAGCACGAGGTTTCGTTGGACGAACCCATCGCGAATTCGTCCATGTTCAGCTTGCCCAGCATCACCGCACCAGCCGCGAACAACTTGGTGGTGACGGTGCTTTCGTATTCCGGCCTGAAACCTTTCAGAATGTTCGACCCGGCCTGCGAAGGCACACCCTTGGTGCAGAACAAGTCCTTGATCCCCAGCGGAATCCCGCACATCGCCGGGGCCTCGCCCGACGCGATCCGCCCATCCGCCAAACGGGCCTGAGCCAAGGCGATGTCCGGAGTTTTGTGGACAAAAGCGTTCAAATCATCGCCCGCATCTATCGCGGTCATGCAGGCCATTGTCAGGTCAACGGCGCTCAGCTCCCCCTTGCGCAAGGCGTCACGCGCGGCGGAAATCGTCAGTTCGTTCGAGTTCATTCCACCACCTTCGGCACCGCAAAAAAGCCTTCCCGCGCATCCGGCGCGTTCGCCAGAATCTGCGGCTGGATATTGCCGTCCGTCACCACATCTTCCCGTCTTTTCAAGCGCATTGGCGTGACAGACACCATCGGCGCCACCCCCGTCACATCAACCTCGTTCAACTGTTCCATGAAGCCCAGGATGCCCGACAACTGCCCTGCGAGACGCGGTAGATCGGTCTCTTCCACCCGGATTCGCGCCAGTTTGGCGACTTTTCGGGCTGTGTCGATGTCGATGGACATGGGGTTTCTCCACGAAAGATCGGCTATCGTTTAGCAGGGGCATGGCATTGGGTGCAAGCCAGCGAAACAGCTTTGGACATTGGCAGATGCGGCACTAGATTTGCCGCAAACAAGGGGAGAACACCATGAATATCATCTGGCTGGGCCATTCCGGTTTTCGCCTCGAAATTGGGACCGCTGTGTTCCTGATCGACCCCTGGTTTAGCGGCAATCCGATGTTTCCGGCGGATCGCAGGGCAGAGGCGATCAGGGGTGTCAGCCATATCCTGCTGACCCACGGGCATGGCGATCACATGGGAGATGTGGCGGGAATTTCCAATGCAATCAAGGCGCCAGTGGTCTGCATTTATGATCTGGCCGGGTTTCTACAAGCCCGTGACGGGGTGCAGATCCTGGGCTTCAACAAGGGTGGGACGGTGGAGTTGAACGGCGTGAAGGTCACGCTGGTCAATGCCTGCCACTCCTCGACTGCGGGCACTGACACTGGCACCGCAGCCGTTGGGTCAGAGTGCGGGTTTATGATCTCTGGCGAAGGGCATGTCCTGTATGTGTCTGGAGATACTGACATAATGGCCGATATGGACTGGATGGGCGACTACCATAAGCCCGATATTGGCATTCTGTCGGCGGGTGGGCATTTCACGATGGACATGGCCCGCGCGGCCTATGCGGCGCGGCGGTATTTCAAGTTCAGGACGGTGATCCCCTGCCACTACCGGACGTTTCCGCTGCTGGAGCAGAATGCCGATGTGCTGCGCGATGGGTTGCCTGGGGTGAATGTGATCGAGCCGCAGGTGATGGTGGCGATCACTATCTGAACCTTCGATCCACAGGAATTGGCGGGAGGGCGAATCAGCCCTGAAACTCAAGGTTAATAGGCTGAAATAGCTGGATAATCCTTGTCTTGAAACCGTCTTCATTGCGTCTTCTATCCGTCTATACACTTTGGACGACTGGCGGCATTTAACGCACCGAGCGGTGCTTGATCCGGGTTGGATGCGCAATATGCACCCAACCCGGATTGCTGATCGCGGGACCGACCTCACTCGATGCCGCCGAAGCGGAAGCGGTCATGGCCGCGCAACGTAGCGGCTTTCGGGCCAAGGCCGATGTCGCGGCGCATGTGGTCGCTGACCCAGATGTCATGGGCGTTCGGCGGATGGTTCCGGCGGGCCAGCGAGGCACGCAGATAGGCAAGCCCGATGGCGATGGCACCGTGCCGCAAGATCAGCGCTTCGATGCTGGCCAAGGGTTTGGTATCCTGGGTGGCGAAAGACGTCTTCATGGTAAAACTCCTCACCGCAAAAGCGGGGTTTGCTGTTGGAGGAATTATCCCGGGCCGAAGACGGAGTGACCCGTCATGGGGGCCGGGAGGTGCCGAGGTTGGGAGCAAGCCGGAAGGACCGGCTCAGGTTCTGGTCAGATCAGTTGGGCCGCGTCAGACGCGCCAACCCGAAGCCAGACAAATGCCACCGCGGCCGCAGCGGGGGCTGTGATAAGTGTTCAACATGGCACGCCCTCCTGCTGGATCGTTGTGGATGCGACCTTTTTACGCAGCGGCGAAAAATAGCAATCCGATTTCCGTGTCGGGCATTTGGCTGTGGCCAAGCCAGCACAGGATCAGCGGCGTTCGGAAAAGAAGTCGCGCAACAGAGTTTCCGCATCGACGGCGGCGATACCGTCGTAGACCTCTGGCGCGTGATGGCATTGCGGATGGCTGAACACCCGCGCCCCGGCGGCAACGCCCCCCGACTTGGGGTCTGCCGCAGCGTAATACAGCCGTGCGACCCGCGCCGCCGCAATCGCCCCGGCGCACATCGGGCAAGGTTCCAGCGTCACATACAGATCGGCACCCGCCAGACGCTCTGACCCTGCCGCCGCACAGGCCGCGCGGATTACCAGCATCTCGGCATGGGCGGTGGGGTCGGCCAGTTCGCGCGTCCGGTTGCCGGCCCGCGCCACGACATCGCCCGCCACAACAACGCAGGCACCTACCGGCACTTCGCCCCGCGCAGCTGCCGCCCGCGCCTCTTCCAGCGCAATATCCATGTAGGACCGGAAGCTGCGTTGCTCTTTCATCTTGGCTCAAATACTCTCGGGGGTCCGGGGGCAGACGGCCACCGGGGTTGGCCACCCGCGCCCAAGGATGACGTTTATGGCCGCAAAAACCAAGCCCCCCGCTGCAAAGATCCATGAGGGCGAGCGGATTGCCAAGGTGCTGTCCCGCGCTGGCGTCGCCTCGCGCCGGGAAGCGGAGCGGATGATCGAGCTTGGCGAAGTCTCTGTCAATGGCCGCGTCATCACCTCGCCCGCGCTGAATGTGACCGACAAGGACCGGATCATGGTGAAGGGGGAGTTGTTGGCGGAACCCGAACCGGCGCGGCTTTGGCTGTATTACAAGCCCGATGGCCTTGTCACCTCGAACTCCGACGAAAAGGGCCGCGAGACCGTATTTGACAACCTGCCGCCCGACATGCCGCGCGTGATGTCGGTCGGACGGCTGGATTTGAATTCAGAAGGCCTGCTCTTGCTGACCAATGACGGCGAATTGAAGCGGCGGCTGGAGCTGCCCTCGACCGGTTGGCTGCGCAAATACCGGGTGCGGGTCAACGGCAACCCGACCGACCCCGATCTGGAGCCTCTGCGTAAGGGGATCACGGTGGATGGCGAGAAGTTTCAGGCGATGTCGGTGGTGCTGGACCGGATTCAGGGTGCGAACGCCTGGCTGACGGTGGGCATCCGCGAGGGCAAGAATCGCGAAATCCGCCGGGCGATGACTGCGATCGACCTGACGGTCAACCGCCTGATCCGCATCTCTTATGGGCCGTTCCGTCTGGGCGATCTGGAGCCGGGTCAGGTCGAGGAAATCAAAGGCAAGGTTCTGCGCGAACAGTTGGGCGAAGGCCGGACCCTGGACGATGCGGACAAGCCCAAGCGCTTGGTGACGCGCGGCACCGGCCCGCGTTTGAAACCCGGCGAGGGATTGCAGAAGCTATCCGACGCCTGGCAGGAGGCGACCCGCCCACCGCGCCCGGCAGGTGCCAAACCAGCCACCGGCGATAGCCCCAAGCGCCACAGCGCGAGGGTCGCCACCGGCCCGGCCAAACCGCGCAGCGCGCCACCGTCAAGGCCAGGCCCAAAACCCCGGCGGGGGGAATAATCGCGGGCTTTCCCAGTCTTTGGCCTATAGCCACGGACCGGGGCAGTCGCCTATAGTTTGGCGCAACACGGGTTTGGGATGGGAGCAGTCATGTCGGCCAAAGCACTTCAAACCCTGTCATTTGTGCTGTTGGTGGGCCTGACGCTGTATGTAGCGTTTGGTGGGGGGCTTTAGATGGCGCAGCGCTATGGCGGCAAATACAGTCCGAACCCATCCGGCTCGCCGAGTGATCCGGCAGCGCAGCCGATGGTGATGGCGGATGCTGCTTCAGGGGTCGGGCTGAAGGCCAATCTATTGTTCGCGTTGCCGTTTCCGTTCATCGTCAGGGCTTTTTTCAGCCCGTCCTACGGGCTGTTTGTTGGGCTGGGCACGGCGGCGCTGCTGTTGCTGGCGGCATGGCTGACCCGTGAGGGTATCAAGGCGCAGGCGGAATTTGATGCGCGCAAGGTGGCGCGCCGCCCCGCGATACCGCGCAAGCTGTTCGCGGCCGGCCTGACGGGGGCAGCGCTGCTGCTGGCCACGATCGGGTGGCAGGGCAATTTGATGTCGCCGTTCCTGTTCGGCATGCTGGGCGCTCTGCTGCACCTGGGAGCCTTCGGGCTGGACCCGATGAAGGCCAAGGGAGTCGAAGGGGTGGACCAGTTTCAGGTCGACCGCGTGGCGCGGGCGGTGGATGAGGGCGAGCAGTATCTAACCGGCATGAAGGACGCGATCCTGCGGGCGAATGACGGGCAACTGGAGGCGCGGGTGGATGGCTTTGCCACCATCGCGCGGAGCCTGTTCCGCACGATTGAAGGCGATCCGGGTGATCTGACGGCGGCGCGGAAGTATCTGTCGATTTACCTCATGGGGGCGCGGGATGCGACGGTGAAATTCGCCGATGTTTATGCCCGTAACCGTGACGCCAAGGCGCGGGCGGATTACGAAGCGCTGCTGGGCGATCTGGAAACCAATTTCGCCGCCCGCACCAAGGCGCTTTTGTCGAATAACAACACCGATCTGGACGTTGAAATTGCGGTGCTGCGCGACCGATTGAAGCTGGAGAGTTAGCGTTTAGACCCAAACCGCCCGCATGGGCATGTAAAGTGAGAATGACCATGACCGACAGCATCCGCGATCAGGCCGCCACCGCACTTTCCGAAGTTGAAAAGGTCACCGCCTCGGTCCTGCCCGAACCCGGCACGGCGATTGTGCCGCTTGAGGCCGCCTCTGCGCCGCAGGCAGAGGCGATCAAGAAGCGGATGGCGGAACTCGATATGGGCAACACCCAGTCGATCATCTCTTTCGGTTCCGGCGCGCAAGCGGAATTGCAGGTGATCAGTCAGGCGATGTTGCAAGGCGTCAAGAACAAGGATGTGGGGCCAGCGGGGGATAGCTTGCGCGAGATCGTCTCGACCATCCGGGGCTTTTCGGGCGAAGAACTGGATGTGAACCGCGAGCGGTCGTGGTGGGAAAAGCTGACCGGGGCGGCGGCGCCACTGGCGCAGTTCATGGCGCGGTATGAACAGGTGCAGACCCAGATCGACCGCGTGACCGAAAATCTGATGATGCATGAGACGGCGCTGCTCAAGGACATCAAGTCGCTGGACATTCTCTACGCCAAGACTTTGACGTTTTACGACGAACTGGGCCTGTATATCGCGGCGGGTCAGGCCAGACAGAAGGAACTGGACGGCACCACGATCCCGGCCAAGGATGCTGAGGTCAAGGCCGCGCCCGAGCCGGATCAGATGAAAAAGGCCCAGGAGTTGCGCGACTTGCGGTCGGCGCGGGATGATCTGGAACGCCGGGTTTATGATTTGCAACTGACGCGGCAGGTGACGATGCAATCGCTGCCGTCGATCCGGCTGGTGCAGGAGAATGACAAAAGCCTCGTCGGCAAGATCAACTCGACCCTGATGAACACCGTGCCGCTGTGGGAAACCCAACTGGCACAGGCGGTGACGATCCAGCGGTCGCGCGAGGCGGCAGAGGCGATCAAGGATGCCAATGACCTGACCAACGAACTCTTGACCGAAAACGCCAGGAACCTGCAAGAGAGCAACAAGATCGTGCGGACCGAGATGGAGCGTGGCGTCTTTGACATCGAAGCGGTCAAGAGCGCCAATGCCTCGCTGATCGCCACCATCGAGGAAAGCCTGCAAATTGCCGATGAGGGCAAGGCGCGTCGTGCGGCGGCCGAGGTGGAACTGACCAAGATGGAAAGCGATCTGAAAGACACGCTGGCGTCGGCCCGCGCCAAGAAGACCGGGCTTGGGGAAGCCACGGGGGGCGCGTTGCAAGGCTGATGAGCGTTCGTTTGCGCCTGCACTCTGCCGTCACCGCAGCCCTTGTGGCTGCGGTGACGGCGCTTGCGGCTTGCGAAGCGACGCCGGTGGCGCAGTCCGTGCCAGTGCCACCTGCCGCGCCAGTCCCGCCACCGGAGCCTATCCCCGAAACCGCAGCCAGTGCGGCGATTCGCGCCTATTATGGTCAGGTGCAGTCGGCACTTTTGTCGCAGGGCTTGCTGCGCACCGATATGGGCGGGGCGGATGCGCCATTCACCGACCGCAACCTGACCGACAATTTCCTCAAGATCGCGCTGTATGAGGAATACGCCCGTGGCCAGATCAGCACGGTGCGCGGCGTGAATCCAATCCGGCTGCTGCGCTGGAACCAGCCGGTTCGGATGAAGCTGATCTTTGGCGACTCGGTGCCGCAGGACAGGCGGGCGACGGATACCTTGCGGGTGGCATCCTATCTGGCACGGCTGTCGCTATTGACGGGGCATCAGATTGCGCTGAACGACAGCAATCCGAATTTCTGGGTGCATATCGCGTCGATTGATGAACGGCAGGCGCTCGGGCCGATGCTGTCGTCGGAGTTGCGCGAGTTGACGCCGGGCCAGATCGCCAGCGTCACGGCGATGGACCGCGACACCTATTGCCAGGTGCTGACCCAATCCAACCCGATCACGTCGGCCTATGTCGCCGCCGTCGCCGTCATCCCGTCGGAACAGCCCGACCTGTTGCGCCTGTCCTGCATCCACGAGGAACTGGCGCAGGCTTTGGGCCTGCCCAATGACAGCAACGCGGCCCGCCCGTCGATTTTCAACGATGACGAGGAATTTGCGCTGCTGACGCGGCAGGACGAGTTGATGCTGCGGATTCTATACAACCCCGCTTTGCGCCCCGGCATGACCGAGACGGAAGCGCGGCCGATTGTCGAAATGCTTGCAAGCCGTCTGACGGGCGGCGAGAGTTGACCGCGCTGACGCGGCAAAGGAGTGATCACATGGTTTTCGGGTTCCTCAAGGGCGAATTCATCGACGTAATCTCTTGGCTGGATGACACGCGCGACACGATGGTCTGGCGGTTTGAGCGGCGGGATAATGCGATCAAATACGGCGCCAAGCTGACGGTGCGCGAGGGGCAGGCTGCGGTTTTCATCAACGAGGGCCAGTTGGCGGATGTGTTCCAGCCCGGCCTGTACGAGTTGCAGACCAACAACATGCCGATCATGACGACACTGCAAAACTGGAGTTCGGCTTTCCAGTCGCCGTTCAAATGCGAGATCTACTTCGTCAACACCACGCGGTTCAACGATCTGAAATGGGGCACCCAGAATCCGATCATGTGCCGCGACCCGGAATTCGGGCCGGTGCGGATCCGGGCGTTCGGCAACTACTCGATGCGGGTGAGCGACCCCGGCGTTTTTATGAAAGAGGTGGTCGGCACCGATGGCGAGTTCACCTCGGACGAAATCTCGAACCAGATCCGCAACGTGATCTTGCAGCAGATGGGTCAGGTTCTGGCCAAGTCGGGGATCCCGGTCCTGGACATGGCAGGCAACACTGCCGATCTGGCCAAGCTGGTTTCGACCGCGATTGCGCCGGCGATTGCAGCCTATGGGCTGGTGCTGCCGGAGTTCTACATCGAGAATGTCAGCCTGCCGGAAGAGGTGGAAAAGGTGCTGGACAAGCGCACCTCGATGGGGATCGCCGGGGACTTGAACAAATACATGCAGTTCAACGCGGCGGAGGGGATGGCGCAGCCGGGGTCGGCGATGGGGGCCACGATGGGGGCTGCTATGGGTGCCGGCATGGGGTTTGGCATGGGGCAACAGACGGCTGGACCCTGGGGGGTGGCTCCGGCGGCTGCGGTGCCGCCGCCACCGCCGCCGCCTGCGGGAAAGGCATGGCATGTGGCCGAGAACGGGGCGACGAAAGGGCCGTTCAGCGAGGCCGAGATTGCCGCGATGGTTTCTTCCGGCGGTCTGACCAAGGCAGCGCAGGTCTGGACAGCCGGGCAGGAGGGCTGGAAAGCGGCGGGGGAAACCGACCTGTCACGGCTGTTCGCGATGGTCCCGCCGCCACCGCCGCCCGGCCAGTAGGTTATGGCTGCCGTTTCGGAAGAATATCGCTTTCCGTGCCAGCAATGCGGGGCGGAGCTGCGGTTTGCCCCCGGTCAAACCGTTCTGAAATGTCCCTATTGCGGCTTTGTGCAAAAAATCCCCGCGGCCACCGGCAGCAGTGCCACCACGACATTCGCCGAACATGATCTGGCCAAGGGGCTGGCGGACGATCTGCCCGACACGGCGAGTGAAGATGTCCGCTCTACCCATTGCCCGAATTGCGGCGCGGTGGTGGCGTTTCAGGGGGCCAGCCATGCCACCCTGTGCCCGTTTTGCGGCACTCCGGTGGTGGTCGATACCGGCAGCCATCGGCGGATCAAGCCGCAGGCGGTGATCCCGTTCCAACTGGATGAACCGACGGCGCGCAAGGCGTTGATCACGTGGCTGGGCAGCCTCTGGTTCGCGCCGAACCGGCTGCTGGAGTTCACCCGCGCCGGACGGGCGATGGACGGGGTTTATGTGCCGTACTGGACCTTTGATGCCAATACCCACAGCCGTTATCACGGGGCCAAGGGCGTACACTATTACGAGACGCGCACGGTGACGGTCAACGTGAACGGGCGCAACGAGCAGCGCCAGGAACAGGTGCAGCGCACCCAGTGGTATCCGGCGTCGGGCAACGTGGCGCGGCGGTTTGATGATGTGCTGGTCATCGCCGCGACCAGCCTGCCCATGCGGCTGGGCAACGGGTTGGAGCCGTGGGATTTGGCGGCGATGCAGGCTTACCGGCCGGATTATCTGGCGGGGTTTCAGGCCGAGGGTTATACGGTCGCGTTGGCGGACGGCCATCAGACCGGCAAGGCCAAGATGGCCGCGGTGATCGATCAGGATGTCCGCCGCGACATTGGCGGCGACGAGCAGCGGGTCGACAGTATCGACAGCGATTATCAGGACGAGACTTTCAAGCATGTCCTGCTGCCGGTCTGGATGGCGGCCTACAAATACGGCAGCAAAAGCTATCGCTTTCTGGTCAATGGCCAAACTGGTGAAGTGCAGGGCGAGCGGCCGTGGTCGGTGTGGAAGATCACCTTCGCGGTGCTTGGCGTGCTGATTGTGGCGGGGGCTGCGGCCTATGCGTATTACCTGAACGATCCGACCGCTTTTCAATAGGTGCCGACCCGCCGTTGACTTCACCCCACCTCTGCGCGATAGCCGCGCCACGTTTGACGGAGGCTTCATGCGCATCCTTGACCACGCCCGCATCCCCGAACTGCCGAAGCCCTATTTCGGCAAGGTGCGCGATTGTTATGACCTGCCCGACGGGTCGCGCATCCTGATCTCGACCGACCGGATTTCGGCCTTTGACCGCATTCTGGCGGCCATTCCATTCAAAGGCCAGGTTCTGACCCAGGTAGCGCGGTTCTGGTTTGATGCGACCGCCGATCTGTGCCCCAACCACGTGCTGTCTTATCCTGATCCCAATGTGGTGATTGGCCAGCGGTTGACCATTCTGCCGGTGGAGATCGTGGTCAGGGGCTATCTGGCGGGGACCACGTCCACGTCGGTTCTGACCCGATACCGCAAGGGGGCGCGGGCGATGTATGGCCATGTGTTGCCGGACGGCCTGCGTGACAATCAGGCCCTGCAAACTGCGATCATCACCCCGACCTCCAAAGCTTTTGACGGCGGCCATGACGAGCCGCTGACGGCGGCCGAGATTCTCGCGCAGGGCCTGCTGACCGCTGCGCAGTGGGAGGAGGTTTCGGCCAAGGCGCTGGCGCTGTTCGCGCGGGGGCAGAAGATGGCGGCGGAGCGGGGATTGATTCTGGTCGATACCAAATACGAATTCGGCACCGATGCAGCCGGGAACATCCTGCTGGCAGATGAGATTCACACACCGGACTCCAGCCGCTACTGGCTTGCCGACGGCTATGAAGCGGCGTTTGCCGGGGGCCACCGCCCGCCGAGTTTCGACAAGGATGTAATCCGGGCCTGGGTTGTGGCGCGGTGTGATCCCTATAATGACCCGATCCCGGAGATTCCGGCAGCGATGATTGCAGCCACGTCAAAGGTCTATATCGACGCTTATGAAGCGATCACCGGTCAGACCTTTGTGCCCGACACCGGCTTTGCCACGCCGCTTGACCGGATCCGGGCGCACCTGGCGCCGTATTTCACGAAGTAACGCTCGTCTGTTTGCGCTAACGGGCGCGAAACCGTTATGGTTGGGAAAATCCGGGGAGGATGGAATGATTCTGAGTGCGGGCGAAGCCCTGATCGACATGTTGCCGCGCACCAGCCCGGCGGGTGAGCCGTGTTTCGCGCCTTATGCGGGCGGGGCGGTGATGAATACCGCGATTGCCCTGGGCCGGTTGGGGTCGGAATCGGCCTTCCTGACCGGGCTTTCCAGCGATCTGATGGGCGATGTGCTGCGCCAGACCCTGCAGGCGTCCAAAGTCAATCTGGACTATGCGGTGGTGTCGAACCGACCGACAACGCTGGCTTTCGTGAAACTGACCAACGGTTCGGCCAGCTATATCTTTTATGATGAAAATACCGCCGGACGGATGATGACGCTGGCCGAAATGCCGGCGCTGCCCGAGACGATCGGGGCCTATTTCAGCGGCGGCATCTGGCTGGCAGTTGAGCCTGTCGGCACGGCGCTGGAGGCGATGCTGCTGCGCGAGGCGGGCAAGCGGGTGGTGATGATCGACCCCAATGTGCGGCCCAGTTTCGTGCAGGATCGCGTAGCCTACACGGCGCGGATCGACCGGATGATTTCGGCGTCGGACATCGTGAAAGTGTCGGACGAGGATGCGGAATGGCTGTATGGCGCGGTAAGTCCGCAGGCGATACTGGCCAAGGGGCCGAAGGTCGTGCTGATGACCGAGGGGGCCAAGGGCGCCACCGCCTATACCGCGCGCGGCAAGGTTTCGGTGGCAGCGCCCAAGATCGTGGTGGCAGACACCGTGGGCGCGGGCGACACGTTCAACGCGGGCTTTCTGGCGGCGCTGGACCGGGCGGGGCTGTTGACCAAAGCCGCGGTTGCCAACCTGTCGGACGATGCCCTGCGCGATGCCCTGTCGCTGGGCACCCGCGCTGCGGCCGTCACCTGCTCGCGCCCCGGGGCCAACCCGCCTTGGGCGAACGAGTTGTGAGAAGGGTTCCCCAGCCCATCCGGGCCGGCATCGCCGTCGGCTTGGTCAAAGACGACCGCGAAAGGATCTGGCGGGGCGCTGCCGCACCCTGACAGGATAGCTCAGTTGAATGGGTTCTTGTCGCCCGCGATCGAATTGCCGCAATCGACCAGTTGCTGGATCGAGGCGGACGACCCGGACAGCGAGTAGTCGCGGATTTTCTCGCCGCTTGCGCTGCGCAGATGCAGGGTCGAGCCTTTTGCGACTTCCATTACGAAATTCACGCTTTGATCCTGGTCGGGCAGATCGAACAGGACCGAGTTCTGCGTCAGGTTCGCGCCGGTCAGCGTCCAGGGCGAACGGTGATCCACCTCTACCTCCAGATTGGCAGTGTCACTTTCGCCAAAGTCCCACTCTTCGGAATAGAATTGCAGCCGGATCGTTTTGTCCGGGAAAGCCCAGATCGAAAAACTTTCACCCGGATCGGTCACTTCGGCGAGGCAGGCATAGGTGCCATCGTCGAAGGTGACGCCTTCCACCATCCAGCTTTTGTACTGGTACAGGACATCGGTGTTGTCCGCCAAGGCTGGCAACGCCGCAAACCACACCAAGCCCGCAATCGCGCCAACTTGCCAAAGTTTCATTCCACAACCCTCCCATTCGCTATGCCAAGCAGAATTGGCGAAGGTTGCGATTCCTGCAAATGAAAAATCACGCCTTCGTGAGCGGGGCAGAAAAAGAGCGCCGGATCTGCGGCGGGTGCCGTTCAGACTGCCCAATCCCATGCAATCGCAAATTGGCCAAGGGTCGTGGCCACGACGGCGTCATCCACCGGGCCTTGTCGCACGATCAGGGCCACCAGTCCGCGTTTTCTGTCCTCGACCACCGACTGGATCTGCGCGGCAAGTCCGGCCTCGGCCAAAGCCGCGTTCAGCACGCGGGTAATGGCAAGGCGGCGCAGTTCGGGCTTGAAGACCTTGCCGATGGCGGTCTTGGGCAGTTCGGCCAGCACCTCGATATGCTTGGGCACCGCCGCACGTTCGGTGATGTGGTTGTGCGCATAGGCGGTCAGGGCTGCGGCATCCAGCGTGGCCCCCTTGACCAGCTCGACATAGGCGCAGGGCAACTCGCCCGCATGGGCGTCAGGCTGGCCGATGGCACCCACAAAGGCCACGGCGGGATTGCCCATCAGCGCCTCTTCGATCACCGCCGGGTCGATGTTGTGGCCGCCCCGGATGATCAGATCCTTGGCCCGTCCGGTGATGAACAGATAGCCATCGGCATCGAGCCGGCCCAGATCGCCGGTGCGCAGGTAAGTGCCATCGGCAAAGAGCGACTTGTTCTTGTCCGCCTCGGTATAAGTGTGGCCAGGGTAGACGCCGGGGTTGGACACGCAGATCTCTCCTACCTCGTCCAGCGCACAATCGCGCCAGGCGGCACCTACGGCCATCAGGATGCGGACTTTGGTATGCGGGAAGGGAATGCCGACCGAGCCGATCTTCTTGGCCCCTTCCGGCGGGTTGACCGAGACGAGGCAGGTGGCTTCGGTCAGGCCGTAGCCTTCGACGATTTGGACGCCGGTGGTTTTTTCAAACCGGTTGAAAAGTTCGACCGGCAGCGGGGAGGAACCGGAGAAGGCACTGCGAAGCGTGTCGATGTTCGCATTGACGGGCCGTTGCAGCAGGGCGGACAGCGCGGTCGGCACGGTGATCAGATAGGTGACTTGCCAGCGCTCAATCAGTTTCCACAGGTTGTCGAACACGCCTTCGCCGCGATAGCCCGCCGGGGTGGGAAAGACGACATGGCCGCCAGAGGCGATCATCGACATCAGGACCGGGTAGGCGGCGAAAACATGGAACAGCGGCAGCGGACACAGCACGGTGTCAGTGTTGCGAAACAGCAGCTTTGCGCCGATCCAGCCGTTGTAGATCATGCCGGAGGCGCGGTGCTGTGCAACCTTGGGCATGCCGGTGGTGCCGCCGGTGTGGAAATAGGCGGCGACCCGGTCGGCTGGATCGTCGGGGAAATCCAGCGCATCTGCCCGCTGTCTGGCGCATTCGGCGTTGTGGGTCAGCACTTTGGCGGAATGCGGGGAAGGGTTGCTGGGGCGGATGAGGTTCACGATCCACGACTGCGGGAAAGTCAGATAACGGGCAAGGTCAACTTCCAGCACCGTGGTCACATTGGGGGCCATGCTGACCGCCTTGGCCACCCGCTGCGGCAGTTCGGTCTTGGGGAAGGCGCGCAGGGTGACTACAACCTTGGCCCCGGTTTCGCGCAGGATTGCAGCAATCTGGTCCGGTTCGAGCAGCGGGTTGATCGGGTTGACGATGCCGGCCACCGCTCCAGCCAGCAGAACCACGGCGGTTTCCATCGCGTTAGGCAGGATATAGGCGACCACATCTTGCGGCCCGATGCCAAGGCCGCGGAACAGGTTGGCAGCCTGCGTCACTTTGCCATGCAGCGCGGCCCATGTCAGCGTCTCTGCCCGGTCTTTTGGCCCGGATTGTAACTGAAAGCTGATGGCGGGTCGGTCGCCGTGGGCGGTTTTGGCGCGGGTCAGAAATTCGTACATCGTGTGCGGAAGGTCGAGCGCGGCATAGGGTGCCTCGGCCTCGATCGCCCGGATATCCGCCAGATTGCTGAAACTGCCCATCTTCCCCCCGGTGGCTCCATTTGGAGCCTATCGTTTTGGCAAGGATGCGGCTAAATGCGGCGTTTGCCAAGAAAAAGCAAACCGCCCGCCTGCATGCGCCGGATTGCCTGCACTCGCAAAACCCGCATTATCCAGGGACCAGGAGGAAGTGGCGAATGGCTGAAATCGACCTGTCCGCAGATTGCAGCCGCTGCGCCGCCTTGTGTTGCGTGGTGTTGCCGTTCGACAGGTCCGACGCCTTTGGCTTTGACAAGGCGGCAGATGAGCCGTGTCGCCATTTGTCGGGTGGCAACCGTTGTGCCATTCATGCCCGGCTGGCAGATGGGTTTTCCGGCTGCGTGCAGTTCGATTGCCACGGGGCCGGGCAGCGGGTGACGCAGGAGGTGTTTGCCGGGAGAAGCTGGCGGAACGAACCGGCGCTGTCGGGGCCGATGGCCGCAGCGTTTCGGGCAATGCGGAAACTGCACGAGGCGGTATTGCTGTTGCGCGAGGCGGGGCGTCTGACTTTGGTCGCCGAGAAGGAACAGGCCCGCCAAAGCCTGCTGGAGGCCCTTGCGTCTGACTGGCAGCGTGGGGAAGCCGATCTGTCGGCGTTGGAAACCGGGCCGGAGCTGAAGGCCGTTCGCGTCTTTCTGGCCACGCTGCGCGAAACCGTCAGACCGCCCCATCGGTGAATTGCAGCCGCGCCAGCCGGGCATAAAGCCCGTCCTCGGCCACCAGCGCATCATGGGTGCCGGTGGCTGCGATGCGGCCCTGATCAAAGACCACGATCCGGTCGGCGCGTTTGACCGTGGCCAGGCGGTGCGCCACCACCAGCACGGTGCGCCCGACCGCCAGATGTTCGACCGCCTGCTGCACGGCGCGTTCGCTTTCGGCATCAAGGGCCGAGGTCGCTTCGTCAAGCAGAAGCACTTTGGCATCGCGCAAGATGGCTCGCGCGATTGCCACGCGCTGCTTTTGCCCGCCGGACAGCATTACACCACGCTCGCCCAGGTAACTGCCATAGCCTTCGGGCAGCGCCAGGATGAAGTCATGCGCGGCGGCGGCCTTCGCGGCCTGTTCCACCTCTGCATCGGTGGCATCGGGGCGACCGAAGCGGATGTTGTCGCGGGCCGAGGTGGCAAAGATCACCGGATCTTGCGGCACCAGGGCGATGGCGCTGCGGAAATCAGCGCGGGCAAGGTCGCGCAGGTCGAGGCCGTCTAGCAGGACCGCGCCTTGCTGCGGGTCGAAAAACCGCAAGAGAAGCTGGAACATCGTCGATTTGCCCGCGCCCGACGGCCCGACCAGCGCCACGGTCTCCCCCGGATTGACGGTCAGCGTCACATCGTGCAGAGCAGAGGTGCCAAGCCGGGCAGGATAAGCGAAGCCTACGCCGCGAAACTGCACCTCGCCGCGCACCGGGCGCGGCAGCGGTTTGGGTTCTGCACGGTCCTGCACAGGGTCGCGGGCATTCAGCATCTCGACCAGCCGCTCGGTCGCCCCGGCGGCCCGCTGCAATTCGCCCCAGATTTCCGACAAGGCCCCGACGGCGCCTGCCACCAGCACGGCATAGATCACGAACTGCACCAGTTCGCCCGGCGTCATCGCGCCCGACCGCACATCCTTGGCCCCGATCCACAGCACACCAACCACCCCGGCAAAGGCAAGGAAGATCACGATGAAGGTCATCACCGACCTTGTGCCGATGCGGTTGCGGGCTGAGTCGAAACTTTTTTCGGTAACAAAGGCGAAATCGGCCCGGGTCTGGTTCTCATGGGTGAAGGCCTGCACAGTCTGCACCGCACTGAGCGCTTCGGACGCTTTGCCGGAGGATTGCGCGATCCAGTCCTGATTTTCGCGGGACGATGCCCGCACCCGCCGCCCCAGCACCACGATGGGCACTACGACAGCGGGCACCACCAGCATCACCAGCAGCGTCAGCTTGGACGAGGTCAGCATCAGCAAGACCAGCCCGCCCACCAGCATCAGCACATTGCGCAACGCCACCGAAACCGACGAGCCGATCACTGACAGGATCAGCGTCGTGTCCGTGGTGATCCGGCTTAACACCTCGCCCGTCATGATGTTTTCGAAATAGGCGGGGCTCATGCCGATGACCCGGTCGAACAGAGCGCGGCGGATGTCGGCGACGACCCTTTCGCCAAGGCGAGTGACGAAATAATAGCGGATGCCGGTGCCAAGCGCGAGGATCAGGGCAATCCCCATCGCCGCGCCGAAATACCGGTCGAGCAGCGCCGCTCGTTCGGCACCAAAGCCGTCGACCACCCGGCGCACCGCCAACGGCAGGATCAGGCTGACCGAAGCGGTGGCCACCAGCGCCAGCCCCGCCCCGATCACCATGCCGCGATAGGGCCGGATGAACGGTGCCAGCCCGCGCAAAGCCCCCACTTGCCGCGACTTCGCCCGGTCTTCGCTGCCGTTCTGATACGCCATCTGTCACCCTCGCTTGCCGCCCGCAGCATTTATGCCTGCCGTGCGCGCACCGCAAGCGCTGCCCCTTTCGCTGCGACGCCAGCCGTGCTTGATTGCCCGCGCCATGACCCAGCATTTCACTACGCCCGACGGAACCCGCCTTGCCTTTGATGTTAGCGGCACAGGTGTGCCGCTGTTGTGCCTGCCCGGCCTGACCCGGACAATGGCGGATTTCGACTATGTGCTGCCCCATCTGCGAGCCAGCGTGATCCGCATTGATTATCGGGGGCGCGGTGGCAGCGACTGGACCGGGGCGGCCAGCTATACCGTGCTGCAAGAGGCGCAGGATGCCGTGGCGCTGATGGATCATCTTGGTGTCACGCGGTTCGCCGTGCTGGGCACCTCGCGCGGCGGGCTGATCGGGATGCTGCTGGCCCATCTCGCCAAGGATCGGCTTTTGGGCATCTGCCTGAACGACATCGGCCCTGACGTGGACCGCCCGGGGCTGGAGCGGATCGCCGCCTATGTCGGGCGCAATCCCACAGCCCGTACCCATGCGGATTTTGCCGACAGCCTGTCGCGCAACAATGCGGGCTTTGCCAATGTCCCCGCAAGCCGTTGGCTGGACGAGGCGCACAAACATGCCAAGCCAGGCAAAACCGGGCTGGAGATTACCTATGACCCCAGCCTGCGCGAGGCTTTCCTGACCGCGCTTGCCGCAATGAGCGGTGACGCATGGCCGCTGTTCGACCTGTGCGCGGGGTTGCCGATGGCGGTGATACGCGGTGCCAACTCTGACGTTTTCAGCCCGCAAACCCTCGCTGAAATGCGCCGCCGTCGCCCCGATTTAAGGATTGCCACCGTCCCTGACCGCGCTCACGTGCCGTTTCTGGATGAACCCGAAAGCCTTGAAGTTATTAATCTTTTCCTGAAATCCCTGCCATGACCGATATTGCGATGATCGAGGCCGCATCCCTGCGATTGAAGGGTCACGTCCGCCGCACCCCCTTGCTGAATGCGCCGCTGCTGGACCGCATCGCCGGGCGGCGGGTGTTTGTGAAGGCGGAATGTCTGCAATGGACCGGCAGTTTCAAGTTTCGCGGGGCATGGTCAGCATTGACGGCCCTGAGGCCAGAGGTGCGGGCGCTTGGTGTGATCGCGTTTTCGTCGGGCAACCATGCACAGGGCGTGGCCTGGGCTGCCGCGTTGCACCGGGTTCCTGCAGTGATCGTGATGCCTGCTGATGCGCCTGCGGTGAAGATCGCCAACACCCGCGCCTATGGGGCGGAGGTGGTGCTGTATGACCGGCTGACGCAGGACCGGGATGTGATCGGGGCCGCTTTGACTGCCGAGCGCGGGCTGACGCTGATCAAGCCCTATGACGAGCCGCAAGTGATTGCAGGTCAGGGCACGGTGGGGCTGGAGATTGCCGAACAGGCGGCGGCGGCGAGGATTGCCGCCGCCGATGTGATCACCTGCTGTGGCGGCGGTGGCCTGACCTCTGGCATCGCCTTGGCGTTGGAGGCGCATGCGCCGGGGCTGCGGGTGCGGCCCGCCGAGCCTGCCGGGTTTGACGACACGGCCCGGTCGCTGGCCTCGGGGCGGATCGAGCGCAATGCGACGCTTGGCAGTTCGATCTGCGATGCAATCATCACGCCGCAGCCGGGGCAGATTACCTTTCCCATCCTGAAACGGCTGTGTGGCCCCGGACTGGTTGTGTCGGATGACGAGGCGCTGCGGGCGATGGCGCTGGCCTTTGCCCATCTGCGGATCGTGGTGGAACCCGGCGGGGCGGTGGCGCTGGCCGCGGCACTGTTCCGCAGTGACCTGCCAGACACGGTCATCTGCACCGCATCGGGCGGCAACGTGGCGCCTGCGATCTTTCAGACTGCGTTGAAGCGTTTTGCGGGCTGACAAATTTCGAACGATTCTAGTGCCACATGGTTCCGGCCCACGCCTATCCTTGATGGAATCAAACAATGCCGCTGATCTACGTACCCGACATCCGCCTCAACGCCCGCGTTGACGGGCCGCCCGATGCGCCCGCGCTGGTCTTTGTCCACGCGCTTGGCACCGACCTTTCGATCTGGAATGGCGCATTGTCGCACCTGTCCGGGCGCTATCGGGTATTGACCTTTGATCTGCGCGGGCATGGCGGATCCGACACCCCTGCCCCACCCTATGCGATGGGGGCGCTGGTGCGGGATTGCGAAGGGTTGATGGAGCATTTCGCGCTGAAAGATGCCGTCGTCATCGGCGTCTCGCTGGGCGGGCTGGTGGCGCAGGGGCTGGCAGTCAAGCGGCTGGATCTGGTGCGCGGCGTGGTTCTGTCGAATACCGGCGCCCGGATCGGCACGCCGGAGACGTGGCAGGGGCGGATGGACGAGATCCGCAAGACCGGGCTGGAGGCCTATGCCGATGGCGCGATGCAGCGGATGCTGGGGCCGCGGTTTCGCGGCAATCCCGCCATGCCCTATCTGCGCGGCCTGCTGACCCGGACCAATCCCGGGGGCTGGCTCGGTTGCGCCGCAGCCATTGCCGGCACCGATTTCTACACCACGACGGCCAGCCTTCGCCTGCCCGCTTTGGCCATTGCCGGGGCCAATGATGGCTCGACCCCACCTGATCTGGTGCGGGAAACCGCCGAACTGATCCCCGGCCACCGCTTTGCCCTGATGCGCGGGGCGGGGCATGTGCCGATGGTGGAAAAGCCCGCCGAATACGCGGCGCTGCTGGAAACCTTCCTGGCCGAAATCGGCCATCGCTGAAGTCGCAATCAGACCTCCCAAGCCGCAGTTCAGGCCCTAGGCTGCCGCCAAAGCGGAGGTGCCCATGAAACTCACTGATCTCGAAATTTTCGTCGTGGCCCCCCCTGCACCCGGCTGGGGTGGCCGCTACTGGATTTTCACCAAGCTGACGACGGATGATGGCATCACGGGCTATGGTGAATGCTATGCCTCGACCGTCGGGCCAGCGGCGATGAAGGCGGTGATCGAGGATGTGTTCGCGCGGCACATGCTGGGGTCGAACCCCGAAGATATCGAACTGATGTACCGCCGCGCCTATTCCGCCGGCTTCACGCAGCGGCCCGATCCGACCGTGATGGGGGCGTTCTCGGGGCTGGAAATTGCGTGCTGGGACATTCTGGGCAAGGCCCGCAATCGCCCGGTCTGGGCGCTGCTCGGCGGCCGGATGAACCAACGCATCCGGTCCTACACCTATCTTTACCCTGAGGCGCATCAGGACGCGTCAGAGTTCTGGGTCAACCCGGACATGCAGGCCGCTGAGGCGGCGCGCTGTGTCGCCCTGGGCTTTACCGCGGTCAAATTCGACCCCGCCGGACCCTATACGATCCGCGGCGGCCATGAACCGGCGATGCGCGACATCAGCCGCTCGGTCGCGTTTTGCAAGGCGATCCGAGAGGCAGTGGGGGACCGCGCCGACCTGCTGTTTGGCACCCATGGCCAGTTCAGCACGCCGGGGGCCATCCGACTGGGCCGCGAGTTGGAGCCATTCAATCCGCTGTGGTATGAAGAGCCGATCCCTCCGGACAATCTGCTGGAGTTTGCCGAAGTGGCGAAAGCGGTGCGGATTCCACTGGCGACGGGGGAACGGCTGACCACCAAGGCCGAATTCGGGATGTTGCTGCGGGCAGGCGGGGTGAAGATTTTGCAGCCAGCACTTGGCCGGGTCGGCGGCATTTGGGAGGCCAAGAAAATCGCGGCGATTGCTGAAGTTTACAACGCGGAGATGGCGCCGCATCTGTATGCCGGACCAGTGGAATGGGCGGCGAATATCCATTTCGCCACAGCGATCCCCAACCTGCTGATCGCGGAAACCATTCAGACCGGCGGCGCATTCCATCTGAAGCTGATCAAAAACACGATCAAATGGGAAGATGGCTATATCATCCCACCCGAAGCCCCCGGATTGGGGATCGAGTTTGACGAAGATGTCGCCCGCGCCCATCCCTACACCGGCACCGGGCTGCATTTGCAGATGCAGGAAGCGCCCTGCGACTACAGCCACGGCAATCGGTTCGAGGGTGGCGCACCGACTAACACCTGATTTGGTGACCCCGGGAGGACTTGAACCCCCAACCCCAGACTTACAAGTCGGCATACTGTAACCCTTTTCAACCCTCAGGCCCACCCTAAACAGTAGCTTTTTCAGGCATTTGGCGGCAGTCTCTCCCTAAGCTGCCCGTTCCCGCCCGTTCCGCCCCCGGTTCGTTTACGGTTCGTAGGCAGGCTGCCACACGGTTCGCAGGGAGATGCGCGATACCAGAGAAGTTGACGGAAGCCAGAATCAAGGCGCTGACCTATGAGGGCAAGTCCGCCATCGTGCGGGATGCGAAGGTGACGGGCCTCCTCGTTGCGGTGAACAAAACGGGCAAGTCCTACAAGGTTCAGCGCGACCTCTGGCAGGGCCAGCGCGGGCGCAAGGTGCTGGTCAAGACCGTGCGCCACACCTTGGGCGGCACCGAGGAAATGACGCTGGACGATGCCCGCAGCAAGGCCACGGCGATGCTGGACCTGATCAAGCGCGGGATTGACCCTAACGCCCCGCCGCCGGAGCCCAGCGCAGACGCGGGCGGCTGGACCGTCGAGCGGATGTATGAGGAATACGGGGCGGACATGCGGACCCGTGATTGCGTGGATCGCAGCATCACCGACATGATGGAGCGGCTGGACCGATACCTGCCCCAGTGGTGCGCCCTGCCTGTCACCGAAATCAAGCGCAATGCGGCGCGCGAGGAACACCGCCGGATCACGGTTGACCACGGGGCCACCGTCGCCAACAAGGCCATGCGTGACTTTCGGGCTGCCTACAACTTCGCCTTGAAAGTGGTGGATGATCCTGACGCCCCGGAGCTATGACCGAAAGTTGGTGACGGTCTGATCAGGCGGCTTTGATTT
>JAYUGA010000266.1:0-9931 GCA_043738565.1 Rhodobacterales bacterium | reverse complement strand
CAACACAGGTCGGTTGCAGTTGCAGAAAAATTGGCCAAGGTGCTTGCAGAAGCGGGCTGGCAGGTGTCAAAACGACATCGTGAGATGGAACGCAGGGTGGCCCTACCGGCCATGAACGATATCGAGGTAATGCGCGCGTGATCGGGATCGTGATTGTCGCTCATGGCGGATTGGCGCGGGAATACATGTCTGCTGTCGAGCATGTGGTCGGCAAGCAAGCTGACATGCAGGCCATTGCCATCGAAGATGATTGTGACCGCAGTTTGAAACAGGCCGAAATCTGCGCTGCCGCCAATGCGGTCGACCATGGCGGCGGTGTGGTGGTGGTGACGGACATGTTCGGCGGTTCACCCTCCAACCTGTCGCTGCTGGCCTGTGCGGGGGGGCCGGAACGCCGGATCATCTATGGGGCCAATCTGCCCATGCTGATCAAGCTGACCAAATCCCGCAGTCTGGGCGTCAAGGATGCCGTCGCTGCTGCATTGGAAGCCGGGCGCAAATACATCAACAGCTTTGATCTTGGCAGCGGGGCCTGACCGATGGTCCGGATGGCCCTGAGCATCGTCAACGAAAAAGGCCTGCATGCCCGTGCATCGGCCAAATTCGTCGAGGTGGTCGAGGACTATGACGCTGCGGCACAAGTCAGTCGCGACGGCGTGTCAGTGTCTGGCGACAGCATCATGGGGCTTTTGATGTTGGCAGCTTCGCGCGGAACCACTATTGAGGTGGAAACCAGTGGTCCTCAGGCAGCAGAACTTGCTGCTGCCCTCAAGGCGTTGGTAGCGGACTGTTTTGGCGAAGACCGCTGAAGCGCAAGCAGGCTGGCGAGGAAGGCGAACGTGTCGTGAGCGACATTCAAAAAAGCGTGACGCGGCGGCGCCTTCAGCTTGCGCCAGTTGCCCCCAAAGCGGGAGGCGATACCAAATATGACATGCGCCGCCTGTCTTATGCCGGCACATTTACCAATCCGTTCAAGGTCGGTACGATTCGGGCGATTGAATGGACGACGGCAAAGCTGAAGCTTTTGTCGATGATCCGCAGCTTTGAAGCCACGGGCGCGCCGGTGGGCGTCACCTTCTGGACCAAGGCAATCCGCCACATGGGCATCCGGCTGGACACGCCACCCGATGAAATCGCCCGGATTCCTGCCACCGGGCCCGTCGTGGTGGTTGCCAACCACCCGCACGGTCTGGTTGACGGCATGATCATGGCCGAGATGGTCAGCCGGGTGCGTCCCGATTTCCGCATCCTGACCCGCAGCCTGCTGACCGGCATCCCCGAGATCGAGGAATTCATGATCCCGGTGCCGTTCCCGCACGAACCCAATGCCCGCGAACTGGGGCTGGAGATGCGCAACCTTACGATGGCGCATCTGAAAAACAACGGCGTGGTCATCCTGTTCCCGGCGGGCAGGGTCGCGTCGTCGGAAAGCTGGTTCGGCCCGGCGGTCGAGGCGGAATGGAACGTCTTCACCCACAAGATGATCCGCAGCTCGGGGGCCATGATCCTGCCCATCCATTTCACCGGCCAGAATTCCCGCGCCTATCAGATCGCCAACAAGCTGGGGGCAACCCTGCGGCAAGGGCTGCTGCTGTACGAAATCAAGCGCGCCCTGTTCAAGCCGCAGCGCCCGCACATTGGCACCCCGATCCCGGCCAGCGAGCTGGACAGATGGGAAGGCAACCCGCGCGGGTTTCTGGCCTGGCTGCGCGAACACACGCTGAAGTTGGGGGCATAACTGCTGCGGTAAACGCGTCGGAGCCAGCGGGCCCTTTACTTTTTGGCAATAAATGCGCATCATCATAGGCCTGCGATAGTCTACTCGTTCAGTTAAATCACCTTGATAACGGCCCGGCGGAGTTGCCTCTCCGCCGGGCTTTCTTCATTTCTGGGTTAGCTCCCGATCCAAAGGCGGTGGCGGCAACCAGCAGCGTTCCCGCTGCAATCAACACCACCCATTTACGATAGTCGTTCTCATCCAGTTCAATCACCCCCCTGCACCGCGAAGGGTCGCGGCAGGGCGAGCCTAGAATTTGATGGTTAACAAAAGCTATAGACTGGCTTAGTTGAGTTGGGCCGACGTCACGCCACCAGCGCCGCCGCCTTCTTCAGATCCACCGACACCAGCTGGCTGACCCCCATTTCGGCCATCGTCACGCCGAACAGCCGATCCATCCGCGCCATCGTGACCGCGTGGTGGGTGATCACCAGAAACCGCGTCTCGGTCCGCCGGGTCATTTCGTCCAACAGGTCGCAGAACCGCGTCACGTTGGCGTCATCCAGCGGCGCATCGACCTCGTCCAGCACGCAGATCGGCGCGGGATTGGCCAGGAACACGCCAAAGATCAACGCAAGCGCCGTCAAAGTCTGCTCGCCGCCCGACAGCAGCGACAGCACGGCCAGCCTCTTGCCCGGCGGCTGGCACAGAATCTCCAAGCCCGCCTCCAGCGGATCCTCGCTTTCGACCAGCACCAGCCGTGCCTCGCCGCCGCCGAACAGATGGGTGAACAGCGTGGCGAAATTGGCGTTGACCTGCTCGAACGCCGTCAGCAGCCTTTCCCGGCCCTCGCGGTTCAGCCCGGCAATCCCGGCCCGCAGCTTCTTGATCGCCGCTTCCAGATCCAGCTTTTCGGCCAGCAGCGCGTCATATTCGGCGCTGACCGTCCTGGCATCCTCTTCCGCCCGCAGGTTCACCGCGCCCAAAGCCTCGCGCTGGCGTTTCAGCCTTGCGGTATCCGCCTCCAAAGCCTCGACATTCGGCATCCGGTCCGGGTCAGTCTTCAGCGTGTCCAGCAACTGATCCGGTGTCGCCCCGGCCTCCTCGCCAATCCGCTCCGCCGCCAACCGCGCCGATTCGCGCGCCGCTTCCGTCCGCGCCTCAGCCCGCGCCCGCGCCTCCCGCGCCTCGCCCGCCGCCCGTTCCGCTTCGCGTTCGCCATCCTGCGCCTGGCGCAACGCCGTCTCGGCCAAGGCCAAAGCATCGCCCGCCGCCCGCCGCCGCGCCTCGGCCACCGCCATCGCCTCGGCCAGTTCCGCCCGCCTGTCGGCAATCTCTTCCGGCAGCGCCGCCGCCGCTTCCATTTCGCCCTCGGCTTCACTCCGCCGCTCGGCCAGTTCGGCACTCCGCCGCTCGGCCGTGTCCAGCCGGTGCCGCCAGCCCGACAACTCCTTCACCGCCTCCTGCCGCCGCCGCAGCCGCGCCTCGCCCTCGCGGCGCAATTCGTCGTGCGCCCCCCGCCGCGCCATCATGGTGATCCGCGCCGCTTCCACCGCCATGCGCACCTGTTCCACCGCGTCCCGCGCGGAGTCCAGATCGCCCAAGCCCTGCGCCCCGGCCTCGGCCTCGGCCAGCCGCCCCCGCGCCGCCAGCGCATCATCGGCATGCCGCGCCACCGCCAGCCGGGCCGCCTCCAGCCTGCCGCCAGCGATGGACCGGTCCGCCTCGGCCCGCGCCGCCGCCCGGTTGGCATCCGTCACCCGGCCATCCGCCGCCCGCCGCGCCTCGCGTGCCATCTGATCGGCCCGCGACAGATCCGCCAGCCGCGCCTGCAACGCATCATGCGCCTGCGCCGCCCCCTCGGCCCGCGCCGCCACATCCTCCAGATCGCGCTTTAACTGCACCAGCCGGTTCAACTGCCGCAGGCGCAGCGCCGCCGCCGATGGCGCATCCTCGGCGCCAGATCGAAAGCCGTCCCAGCGCCACAGATCGCCCTCCAGACTGACCAGCCGCTGCCCCGGCAACAACCGCGCCTGCAACCGCGCGCCGTCACCCGCCGCCACCAAGCCAATCTGCGCCAGCCGCCGCGCCAGAACCGCCGGCGCACCGACATGCGCGGCCAAAGGCATCGCCCCTTCCGGCATGGTCAAAGGCTGGGCATATTGATCGACCAAAACCCAACCCGACCGCGCCGCACCCGCCACCTCGGGTGCCCGCAGATCATCGGCCAAGGCCGCGCCCAGCGCCGCCTCATAGCCCGGCTCCACCACCAGCCGGTCCAGCACCTGCGTCCCCGCCAGCGCCTCGCGCGCCACCAGCCGCGCCAGCGCCGCCACTTCGGCCCTGATCGCATTCGCCTCGCCCTCCGCCGACGACCGCGCCGCCCGCGCCTCGGCCTCGCGGCCCTGCGTCAGCGCCCGCGCCTCTTCTGCCGACAACAGCGCCGCTTCCGCCGCTTCCGCCAGCGCCAGCACCGCCTCCTGCGCCTCCTCCGCCTCGTCAAACGCCTCTGCCGCCGCAGTTTGCGCAACCGCCGCCGCCTCGACCGCATCCCGCGCCCGCGAAGCCTCCGCCTCCGCCCGCTCCAGCACGGCCCGGCTGTCGGCCAGCAGCCGTTGCGCCGATTGGTGCCGCGCCGCCAGCCGTGCCGCATCCTCGGTCACCTGCGCCATCCGGCCTTCGCGGTCACCCAGCAGCGCCGCCGCCTCCCGCGCCGCCTCGGCAGCATCGCTCAGCCGTTCGTCATGGCCCTCGGACGCGCGCACCAGTTGCGCCACTTCCCAATCCAGCCGCGCAATCGTCTCCCCGGCGTCGCGATTCAACCCGGCCTCGCGCTCCATATCCCGCGAAAGTTGCAAAATCCGCGCCTTCAGCGTGTCAATCGTGGCCTGCGCCCGGGTTTCCTGATCGCCCAACGCATCGCGCTGCAAGGTCAGCCGCTGCAGCACCGCCGCCGCAATCGCCTCCTCCTCCCGCCGGGGTGGCAAGCCATCTTCCGCCGCCTCCCGCGCCCGACCCGCCGCCAGTGCCGCCGCTTCACCTTGGGCCGCCGCCGTCAGCCGCAGCCGCAACGCCCCATCCGCCTCGGCCCGGGCAATCTCGGCCTCGCGCCAGCGGCGATACAGCAGCATCCCCTCGGCCCGGCGCAATTCCTCGCCAATTTCCCGATACCGCGCCGCCTGCTTGGCCTGCCGGGTCAGCATTGACAGTTGCTGCGCCAGCCCCTCCAGCACGTCATCCACCCGCAGCAGGTTCTGTTCCGCCGCCGACAGCCGCAATTCCGCCTCGTGCCGCCGCTGGTACAGGCCCGAAATCCCCGCCGCCTCCTCCAGAATCATCCGCCTTGCCTTGGGCTTGGCGTTGATCAGTTCCGTGATCTGCCCCTGCCGCACCAGCGCGGGCGAGTGCGAGCCGGTCGAGGCATCCGCGAACAGCATCTGCACATCCCGCGCCCGCACATCCTTGGTGTTGGCCTTATAGGCCGACCCGGCATCCCGGGTGATCCGCCGCACCACCTCGATCGTGTCGGCATCGTTGAACCCTGCCGGAGCCAGCCGGTCGGCATTGTCGATCACCAGTGCCACTTCGGCGAAATGGCGGGCGGGACGGCTGGCCGCGCCGTTGAAGATCACATCCTCCATCCCGCCGCCACGCATGGCCGAGGCGCGGTTTTCGCCCATCACCCAGCGCAGCGCTTCCAGAAGGTTGCTCTTGCCGCAGCCATTCGGCCCGACCACGCCAGTCAACCCCTCATGGATCACCAGATCCGTGGGGTCGACAAAACTTTTGAAACCGTTAAGCCGCAGCCGCGTCAGGCGCAAAGCGTTCCACCCATGATTCCGTCAGATGGCCATGCTTAGGGCGCTTGGGCTCCGAGTCAAGCATGGCTCCCCAGCCTATGGCGATAGCAGCGGCCTTATCCACAACATGTCGTCGCTTGACCCTGCCAGCCGCACCGCCCAGTGTTCCCAAATGACCCGACCGACAGCCCCATTCGGCGGCCATTGCCTGCGCCGCGTCATGCGCTACACCTGCACCGCCAGCCCGCCTTGGCAAAGCCATTGCCATGGCGAAAGCTGCTGTCGCGCCGCCTCCGCCCCCTTCACCTGATAGGAACGCCCATGCCCGACCCGACCCTGCTCACCCTGTGCGGTGCCCTGCGCCAGGCCTCGACCAACCGCCTGCTGCTGGCCGAGGCGGTCCTGGCCTTCGGCCCCGCCACCCTGATCGACGGCAACCTGCGCCTGCCGCTCTATGATGAAGACATCGAAACCGGCCCCGGCATCCCGCCAGAGGTGCAGCGCCTTGCCGATCAGATCGCCGCAGCCGACGCCGTGGTCATCTCGACCCCCGAATACAACAAAGCGCTGTCCGGCGTGTTGAAAAACGCCCTTGACTGGGTCAGCCGCACCAAAGGCTCGCCCTGGCGCGACAAGCCGACAGCCATTATCTCCGCCGCCGATGGCCGCGCCGGCGGCGACCGCGCCCAGTTCTCGCTGCGCCTCGCCCTGACCCCGTTCCGCCCCCGCCTGCTGCCCGGTCCCGAAATCATGGTCGCCCATTCGCGCGCGGCGTTCGATCCCGACGGCCACCTCAAGGACGCCCAAACCGGCAAGGACCTGGCCGAACTGATGCAGATCCTCCGCGCCGAAATAACACGCTAGCCTCCTACAATTTGCATAAAACTTGTATTTTCTGTCTCTAAATATCCTCCTGGGGTCTAGGGGTGGAAACCCCCCGGCGGCCAGCCAAAGACCCAACCGTCAAACCCCCAGCAACCCCGGCAAATCCGCCATCCGGGCAAACAGCACCGCCCCCGCCGCCGCCAAAAGCGGGCTGCCGTGGGGCGCATACCCAAAACACCGCATCCCTGCCGCTGCCGCCGCGCGGGCCCCGGTCGCACTGTCCTCGATCACCACGCAAGCCTCCGGCTCGACCCCCATGATCGCGGCGCAATGCAGATACAGGTCCGGCGCCGGTTTGGGCCGCCCCATCGCCTGCCCGGAAAACGCCCTTCCCCTGAACCGTGCCAACAACCCGCCATGCTGGCCCATCGTGATCTCCATCTTGCGCGGACTGCCGTTCGACCCCATCGCGAACGGCACGCCAGCCGCGTCCAGCGCATCCAGCACCGCCTCGATCCCCGCCACCAAAGGCGTGCCGAGCTGCAGTCGCGCATACAGCTTTTCGTAAAACCCATCGACCCAGCCCTCCGGCAGGTCCGCCCCCAGGCTCCGCGCCTTTTCCCAGACCGCGCGCATGGTGCCGCCCAGCAGTTCGGTTTCCATCTGGTGGCGCGGCAGGTTCAGCCCATGACCGGCCAGATCGGTGGCCAGCATGTCAAAGGCGATCGGTTCGCTGTCCACCACCACCCCGTCGCAGTCAAAAATCACGGCAGCAGGTGTCATGGTGCCCTTAGGATGGTTACGCAGGTTTCGCCATAGCGGCGCTGGTCCAGCAGGTCAAACCCCGGCGGCGGCACCACCGCCGCACTTTCCTCCCACACCACCAGCGCCTCCGGCACCAGCCAGCCCCCGGCCTGCGCCGCCAGCAAAGCCGCCGCGCCCAGCGCCCTGCCATAGGGCGGGTCCAGAAAGATCAGGCCAAACCCCGCCCCCGTGTTGACCCCCAACCGCGTCGCATCGGCCCGCAGATGCACCGCCTCCGCCCGGCACAGCGCCAGATTCCGTGCGATCAGCCCGCGCGCCGCCACGCCGTCATCCACCAGCGTCAGCGCCGCCGCGCCGCGCGACAGCGCCTCCAGCCCCAGCGCCCCGGTGCCCGCGAACAGGTCCAGCACCCGCGCCCCCGTCACCGGGTCGCCGTAACCGCCATGGATCAGCAGGTTGAAAATCGCCTCGCGCACCCGGTCCGACGTCGGCCGCAGATGGGCGGCAGGGTCGCCACGACCCACATCCGCCAGATGCAGCCCGCGCCACCTGCCGCCAATGATCCGCATTACTTCAGCAAGGCTTTCAACACGGTCGCCGGATCGGCAATCGCCAGCGGATCGGGCGAGCGCCCCATCTCGATCAGCCGTTTGCCGACCATATAGGCGCGCGGATCGTTCATCGCATCGACCGCCAGCAATTCCGCGCCCTGGTAATACCAGAACGACACCGCCTCGCCCTCGGGTCCGCGCGTTACGATCCGGTCATAGCCGGTATTCAGCCCGGCGATCTGCAATTTGCACTCATACTGATCCGACCAGAACCACGGCTGCGCCTGATAGACCTTGTCGGCCCCCATGATGTTTTCCGCCACGACCTCCGCCATGTCGATGGCATTGCCCACCGATTCCAGCCGCACCCGGCCACCCTTCCACGGGAACGACGCGCAATCGCCCGCCGCCCAGATGTGATGGTTGGCGGTGCGGCCGTAGCTGTCGGTCCGGATGCCGTTTTCTACGGGAATATCCGCCGCCTCCGCCAGCCGCGACATCGGCAGAATCCCGACCCCGGCCACCACGAAATCCGCCTCGATCTCGCGGCCATTGGCCAAGAGAACCCCGGTCACCCGGTCCTCGCCCAGAATCCGCTCGAACCCGGTGGATTCCAGGATCTTCACACCATGTGCGCCATGCAAAGCCCGGAAATAATCGCTGGTCTCCGGCGCCGCGACCCGCTGCAAGATGCGCGGTGCCATTTCCAGCACCGTCACATCCAGTCCCAGCTTGGCCGCCACCGCCGCCGCCTCCAGCCCGATATAGCCGCCGCCGATGATCACCAGCCGCCGCCCCGGCATGAACTCGGCCTTCATGCCGTCGACATCGGCCAGCGTGCGCACCATATAGACCCCGGCCAGATCGCCACCGACCAGCGCCGGCAGACGGCGCGGCGTCGATCCCGTCGTCAGCACCAGATCATCATAGCTGATCTTCTCGGCCCCCAGCGACACCGTCTTGGCCTTGGGATCAATCTCGGTCACCGGCTCGCCCAGCCGCAGCGCGATGTTCTGCTCGGCATAGAACTCGGGGGCGCGCAGCCACAGCCGCTCCTCGTCCATCTCGCCCATCAGATAGGCTTTCGACAAGGGCGGACGCTGATAGGGTGGCGCAGGCTCGGCCCCGATCAGGGTGATTTGCCCCACATGACCCAGACTGCGCAGCTTTGCCACCAGCGCGGCCCCGGCCTGCCCCGCCCCTACCACCACAACATGCGACATCATTCCCCCATCCGGTCTTGGCACTGGTCGTTTGTTGGCTGAAAGCCTATATCGGGCCTCTCAGAAAACGCAACGCACGAGGGGTCAATATGTCAGTAGCGGTCGGAAACAAAATCCCGGATGGCGTGCTGGTGGTGCGCGATGCCGATGGGGCCAGGGATATCCCGCTGGCCACCTATTTGGCGGGGCGTTCCGTGGTGATCTTCGGCCTGCCCGGCGCCTATACCGGCACCTGTTCCACCGCCCATGTCCCCAGCTTCATCCGCACCATGCCCCGCCTCAAGGCCAAGGGGGTGGATGAGGTGATCTGCATCTCGGTCAACGACAGCCATGTGATGCAAGCCTGGGGCGAGGCGACCGGAGCCAGTGCCGCTGGCATCACGATGGCCGCCGATTCCGACGCCTCGGTGACCCGCGCTTTCGGTCTGGACTACGCCGCCGGTTTCGCCCGCGGTGCACCCCGGTCTAGGCGCTATGCGATGCATGTCGTGGACGGTGTGGTCAAAGTGCTGAACGTCGAGGACAGCACCGGGGCCTGTTCGATCTCGGCGGGCGAGGGCCTGCTGGACGCGATGTAACCCGCCGCTCTTCAGCTCTGACAGGCTTCCTCGCTGCCACCAGCGGTGAAGCCTGTCAGAGCTGAAGAGCGTCTAGCTGCCCCGCGCATGTTCCTTGCACAGACAGTCCACCGGCTCGGAATGGTCGCGCACCACGGTCGCCGCCCCGGCAAAGGCGTCCATCCGCTTGGCCAGTTCAATGTCCAGCGCCGACAACCCGTCGCAATCATGCGTGGTCAGGGTCACATCGACCACGTTGTAGGCATTCGACCATTCCGGATGGTGGTTCAGCTTTTCGCAAGCCAGTGCCGCGCGGGACATGAAGCCCCAGGCTTCGGAAAAGCTCTTGAATTTCCAGATTTTGCGCAAGGCATCCCGGTCCTTGACCGCACCCCAGCCCGTGGTGCCCAAACCCGGCAATTCGGCATTCCTTGCGTCCAGTCCCAACAGTTCAGCCATCGCCACCCTCCTGATGTTCGCTCTCCACCCGCCG
>JAYUGA010000265.1:0-9990 GCA_043738565.1 Rhodobacterales bacterium | reverse complement strand
GTCGGGCCAGAGAGATTTGAACTCTCGACCTCCCGCCCCCCAGACGGACGCGCTAACCAGGCTGCGCTATGGCCCGACGAATGGCCGGATACATAGCGATATTCCGGGCCGGGGCAAGCGGATTTGTGCATGAGAATGAAGGGCTAGCGCCGCTGGCGCAGCGCTTCGGCCATCTGGGCGTGCAACAGGCCAAGACGGCTGTGCAGCTCTGCAAGACCCGCTGCGGCACCGGTCGAAACCGGTCCTGGCAAGGCCCGCAGCCGCGCCGCCACACCTGTCGCCGCCACGGCAATTTCCGCAGCCGGGTGCAGCGCCACCGGGGCCGCCAGTTCCAGTTCCGGCTCGGCATCCACCCAGATATGCGGCGCTTCAGGGGCGTCTTCCACCACCTTTGGCGGGGCAGGGGGGGCGACAATGGCCACGGCAGGTGCCACCAGGGCCACCGGCTCAGGCCCGGCCTCCGCCTGCGGTGCAACCGGATGCAGCGCATACAGTCCCGCCGACACCGGCTTGGCCTCGGACGGTGCCGCCGGGCGCCGCAACGCGGTTTCCAAGGCAAAAACCTGCGCGGTTCCTGCAGCTTCCGGCGCCACCGCCTCGGGCACATCCACCACCAGAGCCTCGGCGTCGAAATCAACCTCCGGCCCGCCCGCCATTGCCGCGACGTGCCGGACGCCCTGTTCGCGCAATATCTTCTGCACGCCCCGGATCGTCATGCCCTCGTCATGCAAAAGATGCCGGATGCCGCCCAGCAGCGCCACATCGGCGGGCCGATAATAGCGCCGCCCGCCCGCCCGCTTCACCGGCCTGATCTGGGGAAACCGGCTTTCCCAGAACCGCAGCACATGCGCCGGGGTTTCCAGCACCTCGGCCACTTCGGATATGGTGCGGAAGGCTTCGGGCGACTTGTCCATCCGCGCATCCATCCCTTACTTCTTGCGGCCCTTCGCGACGCGGTCCTTCATCAGATGCGACGGCCGGAACGTCAGCACCCGGCGGGGAGAGATCGGAACCTCGTCCCCCGTCTTGGGATTGCGGCCAACCCGCGCGGTTTTTGACCGCAGCGAGAAGGTGCCAAAGGATGAAATCTTGACCGTCTCACCGGCAGCCAGCGCGTCAGAGACGTGTTGCAGCACCTGTTCGACCAGCGCCGCAGATTCGTTGCGCGACAGGCCAACTTCCCGGAACACCGATTCGCTCAGGTCCATCCGTGTCAGTGTCTTTTCACTCATAGTATCCCCCGCGATTTGAGGGCAGGATGCGGCGGAACAAATTGCGAGTCAATAACAGTGACTTGGAAAGCGTTCTTTCCACAGGGTCTTCGCAGAGAAAATCCCTTGGCTTTGTTCAGACCGGTCTGCCAACCCCTCCCGCGACCAAGTGCCGACGCCGAAAATTTTTCGTCGAAAAATTTTCTCTTTTTGGCGGAACGCAGTTTATCGCCTTACCAGCGCAGAACGACCGAACCCCAGGCCAGCCCGCCGCCAATCGCTTCCGTCACCAGCAGATCACCGCGCTTGATCTGGCCCCGCGCCCGGCCCACCGACAAGGCCAGCGGGATCGACGCCGCCGAGGTGTTGCCGTGGTCCTGCACCGTCACCACCACTCGCTCCATCGGCACCTGCATCCGCTTCGCCGTGCCTTCGATGATGCGGATATTGGCCTGATGCGGCACGATCCAGGCCACATCCTCCGGCGTCAGTCCGGCCTTCTCCAGTGCGGCATGCGCGGTCGAGGTCAGCTTCTCAACGGCATGGCGAAAGACTTCGCGGCCCTGCATCCGCAGATGGCCGGTGGTCCCGGTGGACACGCCGCCATCGACATACAGCAAATCCCCGAACTGCCCGTCGCTGTGCAAATCCACCGCCAGAATGCCGCGATCCTGCGATGTGCCCGGCTGCTCGATGCCTTCCAGCACCAAAGCTCCGGCGCCGTCTCCAAACAGCACGCAGGTCGCACGGTCCGACCAGTCCATCAGCTTTGAGAACGTCTCGGCCCCGATCACCAGCACGCGCCGCGCCGCTCCCGACAGGATCAGCGCATTGGCCGTGGTCAGCGCGTAGACAAACCCGGCGCACACCGCCTGCACGTCAAAGGCAAAGCCGTTCCGCATCCCAAGATTGCCCTGCACCATCGTCGCCACCGCTGGAAACGTCAGGTCCGCCGTCGAGGTCGCCACGATGATCGCATCCACATCCGCCGCCCCGATCCCGGCATCCGCCAAAGCCGCCCGCGCCGCCCGCGTCGCCAAATCCGAAGTATTCTGCCCCTCTGCCGCGAAATGCCGCCGTTCAATCCCCGAACGGCTGCGAATCCACTCGTCCGTGGTATCAACCAAAGTCTCCAGCTCGGCATTCGGCACAATCCGGTCAGGCAGATAGTGCCCGACGCCCGTCACCACGGCGCGCAATGTCATTCCGGTTGCCCTGTTCCTGCCTTGGCTGCCACATCGGACCCAGCCGAGGCGGCACTCTGCCCCGGTGCAAGCGCCGATGCAACCCGCGCCGCCAGCCGGTCCCGAAAGCCCGATTTTGCCAGTTGAAACGCCATCGCGATCGCCGCCGCTACCCCGGTGGCGTCTGCCGAGCCGTGCGACTTGACCACAATGCCATTCAGCCCCAGGAAAACCCCGCCGTTGCTGCGGCGCGGGTCCATCCGGGTCCGCAACCGCCGCAGCGAAGTCATCGCCAGCAGCGCGGCAAATTTCGACAGAACCGTCGCGTTGAACGCATCCTTCAGGAAATCGCTGATCAGCCGCGCCGTGCCCTCGCCGGTCTTCAACGCGACATTGCCGGTGAAACCGTCGGTCACGATGACATCGACCCGGTCCGAGGGCAGATCGACGCCCTCGACATAGCCGATATATTCATAATCCCCGATCACCGCCGCCGCACCAATCATCTCATGGGCCTGCTTCAACTCGGCGCTGCCCTTGTGTTCCTCGGTGCCGACATTCAGCAGGCCGATGCGCGGGCGACGCATCCCCATGCCGTTGCGGGCATAAGACGCGCCCATCATCGCATATTGCAACAGGTCCGCCGCATCGGCCTTGATGTCGGCACCTGCGTCCAGCATCAGGTTGAACCCGCCCGGATTGCGCGACGGCCACAGACAGGCGATGGCGGGCCGGTTGATCCCCGGCAATTTGCGCAGCCGGATCATGGCAAGCGCCATCAGCGCTCCGGTATTGCCGCAACTGACCGCCACCTTGGCCTCGCCATTGCGCACCGATTCGATGGCCGACCACATCGAGGTGCCCTCGCCATGCCGCATCACCTGCGCCGGCTTGTCCTGCATGGTGACCACCCGGGGAGCATGGCGCAACAGCACCCGCCCCATCAGTCCGCGCTGCCGGGCCAACAGCTTGCCCAGTTCCACCTCGTCGCCATGCAGGATGAAATCGGCCTCGGGCATGGTGTCGGCACACAAGGCCAGACCGGCGACAACGGCCGCCGCTCCCCGGTCGCCGCCCATGGCGTCAACCGAAATTACAAAACGTGGGGCAGCATCCGGTGCGGCTTGCGCTGGCTCAAGGGCAGAAGAGCGGTCGCTCGCACCGGCCATCGGGCGGGGCCTGCTGGCGCGGCTTACGCCGCGTCCTCGTCAAGATCCGCAGCTTTCACCGTCGCCACGACTTCGCGGGCATCATAATGGCCGCAAGCGCCACAGACGTGGTGCGGGCGCTTCAACTCGCCACAATTCGGGCATTCCGCCGGATTGGCGGCGACAAGCGCGTCATGCGACCGGCGCATGCCGGTTTTGGAAGAGGTCGTTTTGTTCTGCGGGACAGCCATGTCTCACCTAAAGTTCTTGGGGACATGCCCCTGATTTCGTGGCACTTTGATCGGGCAACTCCGGTCAGGCCGCGCCAACTTCCAGCCTGTGAATGAGGCGCGGAACATAGTCAGATTTGCGCCACGCGCAAGCCCAATTATGCCAAAAGCCGCTCACTCCGCCCCGCGCTTGCCTTGCGCCTTGGCGACCAGCCCCGCCAACCCGGCAAAGGGGCGCAGATCCGCTTGCCGCAGCGGTTCTGCCCCAGGCGGCGCGGACATCGCCTCGCCCAGTTCAACACCCGGCGCGCGCGGATACATCGGCAGCGCCAGCAGCAGCGCCTCGATCACCACCGCCGCCGCATCTATCACCTCGGGCAAGGGATCGATTGTGTCATCCCCGGGAATCTCGACCTCATCGGCCTCGGATACGGCGTAGTCCGCCAGATACAATCGCCGCACCGCCTCGGCGATCCTGGTCCGGACCGGCTCCAGCGTGATCGAACAGGGCTGCACCACGGTTGCCACCAGCTTGCCCATCAGCTGCAGATCGCGCTTGCCATGCGGTGTGATCTCGCCATCAAAGCTCAGTTGGGGCAGCTCCTGCAGATCCAGCGCCGCCGCAATGCGCGCCCGCACCGCAGCATCTGGCACGAAACGGACATGGGTCGACCGCCGCCCGGCAATCGCTGCCACCCGGAACGGCAGGCATGGCAGATCACCGGCAGAAGCGGAGGCGGTCGCAGGTGCCGCGACAGAAGCGGCGGTTTCAGGGTTTTTCGGCATGAGCATACTCCTCGGGCTTGGCTTTGAACCGCAGGGCAAATGTCGTCAAGCGTTCCTTTCTTGCTCAATAAGCCTTCCTTCTATAATCGATAGCGTCAGGGACTTAAAGAATGGCCGGGCGGCGGCTGAAACCGGCACAAGGCGTAACATCCATCGCGTCTCCGGCCGCAGGGCTGCACGGGGACAGGCAGGCAGGGCAGGGGCAGGATGACGGTCAAATTGGCAGGGCGGCAGGGTCAAAGGGGTGGCCGGTCGGTGTTTGGGCGCTGCCTGATCGTTCTGGCATTGGTGCTGGCGGCCTGCACGCCCTTGTATTCCGACCACGGCTATGTGCCGACCGATGATGAACTTGCCCTGTTGCAGGTCGGCCGCGACACCCGCGACAGCGTTGCCGCCACCATCGGCAGGCCCGCCGCTTCCGGCCTACTGAACGACCAAGGCTGGTACTACGTGCAAAGCCGCTGGCAAAACCACGGCGCCCGCCCGCCAAAAGAGATCACCCGCGAGGTCGTTGCCGTCACGTTCACCCCCGATGGCATCGTGGCGAATATCGAGCGATTCGGGCTGGATCGCGGTCAGATCGTGCCGTTGTCGCGCCGTGTGACCACGACCAATATCAAGGGCCGCAGCGTGCTCGCGCAGATTTTCGGCAACATCGGCCGTCTGAACGCCGACAGCCTGCTCAAGTAGCGCGGTCCTTCGGTTCGAACTTCAGTGCGCCGCTGTTCACACGATTGCACAGACCGGTGGGGGCTGGGCCATCGGGAAACATGTGGCCCAGATGCGTCAGCCATGCCGCATGACTTTGCATAGCCCCCGCTCGCAAAGGCAGCGTGCACAGTTCCCGGACGCGGCCCAAACTTGCTGAGGTTTGTTTTGACCTGACCCACGATAAGCCGACGTTCATCAAGCCCGGTCCGGGCTTTCTTCACGCCCGCGAAGAAAGCCGGCTTCGGTTTGATGAGCGGTTGATATGCATTGCGCCCGAACTTAAGTCCGTGCCGCCCCGCCGCCAAGCCGGCACCCAAAGGAAGGATATCTTGTCCCAGATGCTGCCTTTGACCCGCGGAGCCTATACCGCCCGCCCGGCCGCCACATCCGCCGAGGTCGCCGCAGCGCAGGCCCTGCGCCACCTGAGTTTTCGCGCCGCCCGCGGACTTGCAGCCGAAATCGGCCATGACTCGGACCGTTTCGACGCCACCTGCCAACACATGCTGGTGACGGAAACTGCCACGGGCCGCCTGGTTTGCTGTTACCGCGTGATGGCCCTGACCGGAGGCACCATCGGCCAAAGCTATGCCGCGCAGTTCTACGGCCTTGCCAACCTTGCAGCTTTCCCCGGCCCGCTTCTCGAACTGGGCCGCTTCTGCCTGCATCCCGATTGCCACGACCCCGATATCCTGCGCCTCGCCTGGGCGGCGCTGACCCGACTGGTGGATGATACCGGCACCAAACTGCTGTTCGGCTGCTCCAGCTTTCAGGGCACCGATCCCCGACCTCACCACCCAGCCTTGTCCTATCTTGCCACCCACCACCTCGCCCCGCCCCAATGGTCGCCCGGCATCAAGGCCCGCGACACCATCGACCTGCGCCACCTGACGGCCAAGCCCGATCGTGCCGCCATGCCCGCGCTCCTGCAAACCTATCTGGCGATGGGGGCCTGGGTGTCCGACCATGCCGTGATCGACCGCGAGTTGAACACGCTCCACGTCTTCAGCGGGCTCCAGATCGCCACCATCCCGCCCGGCCGCGCCCGCGCCCTGCGCGCCTTGGCCGGGTAGGGCGGCCCCGATCCCCCTTCGACGCGAACCACCGAGCGCCCGATTGATCCCGCAATCCCCCCAAATCGTAGAGACGCAGGCAGGACGCAAAAAAGACGCCGGCAAGACAGCGGTTTTTGCCAAAATCGCCAGCATTAACGGGCGTTTTCTGCCCGATTCGCCAGAACCATCCGAGGCCCGTCATCCGCCATTCCTGTCGTCTTTCCCCACACCGCCTGTTGACCTCCCGCGCTGCCCGCCTTACCTGCCCCCATCATGGCACGCGCACCCCTTCTCCAGCTTTCGCAAATCTCGCTGACCTTCGGCGGCAACCCCCTGTTTGCCGGCCTCGACCTTGTCGTGCAGCCCGGCGACCGGATCGCGCTGATCGGTCGCAACGGCTCTGGCAAATCCACCCTGATGAAAGTCATGGCGGGTCTTGTCGAACAGGATCAAGGCATTAGGGTCGTCTCTCCCGGCGTGACCGTCGGCTATATGGAACAAGACCCCGACCTTTCGGGCTTTGCCACCCTCGGTGATTACGCGGCTTCGCGGTTGCCCGAAGACGAGGCCTACAAGGTGCCAATGGCCGCCGAGGGGCTGAAATTCGACCCCGAAACCCCGGTTGCCATCGCCTCCGGTGGCGAACGCCGCCGCGCGGCACTGGCCAAACTGATGGCCGAAGCCCCTGAACTGATGCTTTTGGACGAACCCACCAACCACCTCGACATTCAGGCCATCGAATGGCTGGAAGACCAGCTTGCAAACACCCGCACCGCCTATGTGATGATCTCGCACGACCGCGCATTTTTGCGGGCGTTATCAAAGGCTACGCTGTGGATCGACCGGGGTGAGGTCCGCCGTCGGGAGTCAGGATTTGAAGGTTTCGAGGACTGGCGCGACACTGTCTGGGCCGAAGAGGACGACGCCCGCCACAAGCTGGACCGCAAGATCAAGGCAGAGGCGAAATGGGCCGTCGAGGGCATCTCGGCCAGGCGCAAACGCAATCAGGGCAGGGTGCGGGCATTGGCCGTTCTGCGCGACGAACGCGGCGCGCAAATCCGCCGTCAGGGCACCGCGGCACTGGACCTCAGTTCCGAAACCACCTCCGGCAAGCGCGTCATTGAAGCTGTCGGCCTGTCAAAGACGTTCGCCAACAAGCTGATCATCAAGGATTTTGATCTGCGCGTCCTGCGCGGCGACCGGGTGGCTTTCGTCGGCCCCAACGGCATCGGCAAGACCACGCTGCTCAAGATGCTGACGGGCGAACTGCCCCCCGATCAAGGCCGTGTCACCCTCGGAACCAACCTCGACATCGCGGTTTTCGACCAGACCCGCGCCCAGCTAAATCCCGAAATGTCGCTGTGGGACAACCTGACGGGCGACCCCACGATGGCCGTTTCGGGCAACTCCGATCAGGTCATGGTGCGCGGCACGCCCAAGCATGTGGTGGCCTATCTGAAAGACTTCCTGTTCGACGAACGCCAGGCCCGGGCAGCCGTCAAGTCCTTGTCCGGCGGCGAAAAAGCCCGACTTCTGCTGGCCAAACTGATGGCCAGACCGTCCAACCTTTTGATCCTTGACGAACCCACCAACGACTTCGATGTCGAGACTTTGGACCTTCTGCAAGACATCCTCGGTGACTATGACGGCACTGTCCTGCTGGTCAGCCACGACCGCGATTTCATCGACCGCGTGGCGACCTCCACCATCGCCCTGGAAGGTGGCGGCAATGCCACCGTCTACCCCGGCGGCTGGTCCGACTATGCCGCACAACGCAGCGCCAACGGTCTGGAAGTGCTGGAAAAACCCTCCGCCCGCGGCGGTTCCAAAGCCAATCCCGCCCCCCATAAACCCGCCGGGGGCCTGACCTTTACCGAACGCAAACGCTTCGACCTATTGCCCGGCAGCATCGACCGTCTGGAAATCGAGATCAACAAGCTCGCGGAACTGCTGGAATCGGCAGACCTTTTCAGCAAGGAGCCGGTGAAGTTCCGCAAAGCCTCCGAAGCCATGGCCGCCCGCCAGGCCCAACTGGCGGCGGCGGAGGAGGAATGGTTGGCCCTGTCGGAACGCGCCTAGCCCGCACTCGGGTGTAAGACGGGTCGATACCCTGCCCGCAACGCCGCAACGGTTGGTTCCGGCGTCATAACCTCGACTTGGCCCTGCGGCAGCCCGCGCGGCGCAGCATAGCCTTCGGGGCGGTAAAGATGCAGCTGACCTCGGTGGATCAGGCAGGGTCGATCTTCATGCAGGATGAAAGCACCGTCTGGCAAATCATTGGTTTCAGACATGAAATGTCGCTGCCCCCGATCTGCCCCCAACCGCGCCGCGTGCAGGGCGGCATCCATCTCGACCGCCTTCAACCCACCAAATGCCTCCCGAAACGCGCTGTAAGCTGCCCTCCGGCACCGCGCGCAAGGCCGGTGCCCCGCCGCCAGGGCCACCGCCTCGTCCAGAAAAAACAACTCGGTCCAGGTTCCCGGCGTCATCACCTGGCGCTGCCAACCCTGCCACTCCAGCGCACAGATGATCCAGGCGCGGCTCTTCCAGCGGGCCGAACCGAGCCGCCGCTGGTCATCATGCAAGATCCCGCGATTGCCGGTGAAAATCCCTCGCGCGGGGTGGGCGATAACTTCGCCGGAAGGCAATACGCGGTTTTGCAGCGGCATCCCTTGGTCCCCGAATTTGGCAAAGGATGCCCGCCACAGATCCTGGCGACAAGAGGCTTGGCGAAACCGCACAAATGCGCTATCCGACCCGAATGAAGATGAACGCACCCAGCATTGGCTGCATTGCCCGCTGACTTGAGGCCGCGGGCGTTCTTCTGTTCCCTGATCCGAACGAAGCTCCTCCCGCGGCGGCACCCGCTTGCCCGCACGAGAAGGTCTGGAACGATGGTCACGATCAAGCTGCACAACACCAGGACGCGGACGAAGGAGATCTTCACCCCGATCGACGCGAACAACGTGCGGATGTATGTCTGCGGCCCCACCGTCTACGACCGCGCCCACCTCGGCAACGCCCGCCCCGTCGTGGTGTTCGACGTCCTCTACCGCTTGCTGCGCCATGTCTACGGCGCGGATCACGTCACCTATGTCCGCAATTTCACCGACGTCGATGACAAGATCAACGCAACAGCGCAGGCGCGAAAGGCCGCTGGCGACCCGCGTTCGCTGGAGGCGCTGATCTTTGAGCGGACCGAGGAAACCATCGGCTGGTACCACGCCGACATGGACGCTCTGGGGGCGCTCCGCCCCGATGCCGAACCGCGCGCCACCGAATTCATCTCGCAGATGGTCTCCATGATCGAAGGCCTGATCGCCTCCGGCCATGCCTATGCGGTGCAAGGCCATGTCCTGTTCCGCGTCCGGTCCTACACGGAATATGGCGCGTTGTCGGGCCGCACGATTGACGACATGATCGCCGGTGCCCGGGTAGAGGTCGCGCCGTTCAAGGAAGACCCGATGGATTTCGTCCTGTGGAAACCCTCCGACGCCGACCTGCCGGGCTGGCCATCACCCTGGGGCAAGGGCAGGCCGGGTTGGCACATCGAATGCTCGGCGATGGCAGAGGAATTGCTATGGAAGAAGCCCAAGGCAGAGGGCCGCCTTTCTGAAGCGGGGCTTAGACATCCCCACGCCTTCGACATCCACGGCGGCGGGCTGGAT
>JAYUGA010000264.1:0-3625 GCA_043738565.1 Rhodobacterales bacterium | reverse complement strand
AGGGGGTGGCCGGCGTCACCGAGGTCGACATCGAGATCGTCTGGGAGCCGGCCTGGGACGCAAGCCGCATGTCCGAGGCCGCCCAACTGCAGCTTGGCATGTTGTGAGGAAGCAGAGATAACGTCGATCAGGATCGCCGCCGCGCCCACGACGGTGAGCCGCCCACAGCAACCACAGGAAGACAAGAGATGACCAACGTCAAGATCACCGTGAAAGCGAATGGCCCCTACATCGTGAAGGGCGACATCGAATTGTTCGACACCGCCGGAAATCCGTTCCCGAGATCCGAGAATGGCTACGCCCTCTGCCGCTGCGGCCAGTCCGCAAACAAGCCGTTCTGCGACGGGGCCCACGGAAAGGCCGGGTTCCAGGCGGCCACGCAAGCTCCGGTGCCCGGCAGCGCTTCTACCACTTCACCCTAGGTGGCTCCGTCGAAGACCGACGGCTCCGCACGTTACCCGCATCCCAACCGGAGGAAAAACAATGAGCACCATGGCACTGAACACATCACTGCGGACACAGATCTCCGAACTCGTGGCAAGTCACCGGGTCGTCCTGTTCATGAAGGGCAACCGGCAGATGCCAGAGTGCGGATTCTCCGGTCAGGTCGTGCGGATCCTCAACACGCTGCTGGCGAACTACGAAACCGTCAACGTGCTGGATTCACCCGAGTTGCGCGATGGGATCAAGGCATTCTCCGATTGGCCAACGATCCCTCAGCTTTACGTCGGCGGGCAGTTTATCGGCGGCTGCGACATCGTCCGCGAGATGAATGCGTCGGGAGAGCTCCAAAGCCTCATAGGCACTGATCACGGCACAGCCACATAAAAAGGACCACCATGTCATCCCATCCAACCGACTTCCAGGGTTCCGTCATCGACGCGCTGCGCGAGGCCATCGAGCAGCAGATTCACAATTCACGGGCCACAGTCACTGGCGGCGGCGGCCACTTCAGCATTGAAGTGACGTCGCCCGTGTTCGCCGGCAAGAGCATGCTTGCGACCCAGCGACTGGTGTACGGCGCAATCGCCCACTTGATGCAGGGTGACGCGCCTCCGGTGCACGCCGTCGACAGTCTGAAGACCCGAACGTAACCCACCACGGAATCCGATGAAATGAACGACAAATCGAAATTCCTGTCCGCCACTGCCGCCGAGAACCGTTATTCCAACGGGGTGGCTGCCATCCCGTCAAATCTTGAAGCCCCCGTCGGCCTGGTCACTGATACGCTGAACCGCCCATTGCGCGATCTGCGCATCTCGGTCACCGACCGCTGCAACTTTCGCTGCGTGTATTGCATGCCAAAAGATGTCTTCGACAAAGGCTACGTATTCCTTCCGAAGACTTCGCTGCTATCGTTTGACGAAATGACCCGCATCGCCAGACTGGCCGTGACGCATGGCGTCGAAAAAATCCGTCTGACCGGCGGCGAGCCGCTGTTACGCAAAAATATCGAGAAATTGGTCGAGATGTTAAGCGCTTTGAAAACACCGGACGGCCGCGAGTTGGACTTGACCCTGACCACCAACGCCGCCTTGCTCGCCAAAAAAGCACAAGCGCTGAAAGACGCAGGTCTAAAGCGCGTGACCGTGTCGCTCGACTCGCTGGATGATGCGACCTTCAAGCTCATGAACGATGTTGATTTCCCAGTCGCGGAAGTATTGGAAGGCATAGATGTCGCTCATCGGGTGGGCCTCGGACCGATTAAAATTAACATGGTGGTAAAAAAGGGCGTCAATGATCAGGATATCGTGCCGATGGCGCGCCACTTCAAAGGCTCACCCTTCATTCTGCGTTTTATCGAATACATGGATGTCGGCGCCACGAATGGCTGGAAGATGGGTGAAGTTATCCCTTCGGCCGAAGTCGTGCGCCGTATCATGGCCGAGATGGCACTGGAAGAAATCGCCCCCAATTACACCGGGGAGACCTCCGTGCGTTGGCGCTATCAAGACGGCAGTGGAGAAATCGGGGTCATCTCCAGCGTCACCCAGACCTTCTGCCACTCCTGCACCCGTGCCCGGCTCTCGACTGAAGGCAAGCTCTACACGTGCCTGTTCGCAACGGGTGGCCACGACCTGCGCACATTGATGCGGGGCGGATGCTCGGATGAGGAAATTTCTACCGCCATCGCCCATATTTGGCGGGCGCGGGGCGATCGATATTCGGAATTAAGAAGCGCTATGACGGCGGGGCTTCTGCCTGCAGTCGAGAAGATTGAGATGTCATACATTGGAGGCTAGGTGCGTGAAACAGCGCGCCCTTGCCTGAAGTGGTGAAGGACGGCCCATCCTGCCGTCCTTCACCTGCCTGCGCCCGGTGCTGCGGAACCGGCTTGGTGTCGAAGTGCGTGGTCAACCCTGCGCCCTGAATCAGCGGCTAAAAACGCATCCAACAGTCTCAATTACTTGCCGAAAAACGGTAATACCAACGGCCATTTGGTCTGACTCTTTTGGGATTCCCAAGCTTCGCGAAGTCTGAATCAATGCAGCCTGAAGAACAGGAGTTGGGCATGGCAGGGATTGCGATCACGCGGGGAGAACTGACGGCCGTGGAATTGCGCGCTGCGGCGGGCCGGACGAAGGATGCGCGTGCGGCGCGGCGGATGCTGGCGATCGCGCTGGTGGTGGAGGGGGTTGACCGCGCGACGGCGGCGGCGACCTGCGGGATGGATCGCCGGACGCTGCGCGATTGTCCGTGCTTCGGCAAGCGTGATCGGGTCGCCTTCCTCGTCGGCAGAAGCCGGATAGGCATCGACCGCAGGCCGGTCGCCGAGCTGGCCCCGGTCAGGACCAGGATGCCGCCGGGGAATTCCTTGGACAGCATCGAATTGCCCGCGTCGCGCGACCGCGCCGGATTGACCTTTTCCCGTAGCGCTGGGCTTTCCGAGATCAGTGGGTCCAGACGGCCCCGCGAGGTGCGCTTGGCCATTTCCACCGTCGGCAACACCGCCAGCATCGGGCCGGGCGCGTGGTGGATGACAAAGCCGATCCAGTTGTTGCCCGCCTCGGTGGCCCCTACCTGCGCCGCCTTCATGAAGCTGACCCGCTGTGCAGGGTGCCGCGGCGACAGCGCATCCATGATGTCGCGCAGGTAGGGCGTCCGCGCGGTGCGATATCGCCCCGGTTCTGCCGCAGCACGCGACGACAGCCAGCGATGCGCATCCGCCCATTCCGATACGGTCAGGTCCGGATCGGGGCGCATGCCTTTGCGCCATTGGCGCAAGATGTCCTCGGCCCCGTCAAAACCAAGGTCGAGATCGTCCGTCAGGTCGTCGTTATCCGAGAGAAACCCGGAGGTCGGCAAGGGCGTCGAGGTGCTGTCTGACATGGGCTTCCAGCACCCTCTGCAGGATCGCGGCCTCGATGATCACCGGTCGCTCCGGTCGCTCCGGCTTTCCAGATTGTTTTTCCACCTCCGCTGCCACTTCGGCCGCCATCAGCGCGGCAACCCGGGAAGGCCAGGTCACCCAAGTGTCGCGCTCCTGCCGCGCGAGGCGAAACACCAGCGCCTCGGCCCGCGCCCGGTCGACCAGCGTGCCCTTCTTCTTTTGGATCGCGAGCTGTTTTTCCTGCGCCTGGTAGACCGTCAGCGCGGTGCGGGCTTTGAGATAGGACGAGCTGTC
>JAYUGA010000263.1:0-10012 GCA_043738565.1 Rhodobacterales bacterium | reverse complement strand
CTGCGCGATTGCCACGACAGGATGCGCTGTTCGCCGCCCGCCAGATGGGTGCCGAAGACGCCGTCGAACAAGGTGGCGGGTTCGACCCAGAAGAACTGCCGCAGCCACAGGAAATAGCGCACGAACACCGGCTGATCGGCCCCCATTGCGGCGATCATCTTCAGACGGACTTCGGGGGGGACGGTCAGCGGGATTTCAGACATCGGCGAACCGGGGGCGAGGTCGACCAGCAGAAACACCACCAGAGAGATGATCAGCAGCGTCGGGATGGCCACCAGAAGCCTGCGCAGGGTGAAGACGAGCATGGGGGGAGACGCCTCGGGTCCAGGGGGCAAGTCGCAAGAAAAAGGGTGGGGCCGACAAAGCGGCCCCGCCCAAGGGTCAGATCACTTAACGCGGTACCAATCCGCGATGTTCCACATCTGCGAATCCCAGGCGTTGATCAACACGCCGCCCAGCGAATTCGCATGCGCCGACAGCGCACCGCGGTGCACCAGCGGGATCACGGTCATCGTCCCCTTGGTCACCATTTCGTTCAGCTCTTTGGCAAGAGCCTGGCGCGCCGCCATGTCGCGGGTCTTGGTCAGCTCCGCGAACTTCGCCTCATAGGCCGGGTCGCAGTAGCGGTTCATGTTTTCGCCCTGCCACTGGGTGTCCGGCCCCGGGATCTTGCTGCATTGATATTGCCCGAGATAGGTTTCCGGGTCGGGCATGTCCGAGTTGTTGGCGAACATTTCGACATCGGCATAGAACTTCTGGTAGGTGTCGGGCGAACCCGCATCACCGCCGAAGAACACCGAGGGGTCGATGGCCTTAAGTTCGACATCGACGCCAATCTCGGTCCACCAGTCCTTGATTAGGGCCTGGAAGTCCTGGCGCACCGGGTTGACGGTGGTCTGATACAGGATGTGCAGCTTCTTGCCGTCCTTCTCGCGGATGCCATCGGCACCCACCACCCAGCCGGCTTCGTCCAGCAGCGCCTTGGCGCCTTCAATGTCTTGCTTGAGGCAGCCTGTGTTGTCCGAGACCCAGGCGTCCGGGGCCGGGATGACGTTGCAGGTCGGGGCACCGGCCGCACCATAGCCCACGTCGACCAGGATCGACCTGTCGATCGCCTTGGACAGGGCGGTGCGCACCCTGATGTCCGACAGGATCGGATGGGGATGCTTGATGGTCGAGCGTTCGCCTTCGGCCAGATCCGCCGACGGGTCGGTCAGGTTGATTTCAATCCGCTCGACCAGGGTGCCGAAGGCCACGACGAATTCACCCTTGCCGGCGGCGATCATCGAGGCCTGCGAATCCGGCGGAATCTGGGTGTTCCAGGCGTAGTCAAATTCGCCGGTTTGCATCACGGCACGGGCCGAGCTTTCGGCGTCGCCGCCGCCTTTGATCATCGCGGTGGCAAAGGCCGGTTTGGCCGGGTCACGGTAATTTGGGTTGGCTTCAAAGGAGACAGTGTCGTTGACGGTAAAGCCGGTGACTTTGAACGGGCCGGTTCCGATGGGCATATTGTTGGCATCGGTGCACGTCGGCGCGGCGGCGCCCTGGCAGGCGGCAAACTGCGCCTTTTGCAACAGCGGTGCCTGGGCGCCGACGAAGGCGGTATAGGGATTGGGCTTGGGCGCGGTGAAGGTCACCTTGATCGTGTTGGCATCGACCGCAACGACCGAGGCAACGCCGTCATATTTCGTCGCCTGTGCGCAGCCACCGGCCGGGTCCATGCAATAGGCGGCGGTGAATACCGCGTCATCGGCCGTCACCGGGCTGCCGTCCGACCACTTCAAACCCGGGATCAGCTTCCAGGTGATAGAGGTCAGATCGGCCGAGATGCCGCCGTTCTCCAGCGTCGGAATCTCGCTGACCAGCTTCGGGACCAGCACGCCTTGATCATCGAAACCGGCCAGCGGCTCGACCACTAGCGAGGCGGCATAGACGTCCTTGGTGCCCGCCGACAGATAGGGGTTCATGATCGAGACGGCTTGCGGGAAGGTCAGTTTGACCTCGCCGTCGGTGCCACGTTCGGCAAAGGCCGCAGGGGCCATTGCGAAGGTGCAGGCTGCCCCCAGAAGGGCGGTTCTGAATTTCATTTTGTCACTCCTTGTTGAATTCGCTCGTTGGCCTCGGACCGCCGGTTGATCCGGCGTGCGGGTTGTTGGTGTAGAGGTGGCAGGCGACCAGACGGCCCGGTTCAACCAATGCCAGTTCGGGTTTGACGCTGCGGCAGATGTCCATGACGTACGGGCAGCGGGTGTTGAAATTGCAACCCTTGGGCGGTTTGGCGGGCGAAGGCACGTCGCCTTGCAGGATGATGCGTTCGCGGCGCGCGAGGTTGGGGTCGGGTTCGTTGACGGCGGACAGCAGCGCCTCGGCATAGGGGTGCAGCGGGCGGTCGTAGAGGGCGTCGCGCGGGGAAAGTTCGGCGATGCGGCCGAGATACATCACGGCGACGCGGTCGGCGATGTGGCGGACCATGCTGAGGTCGTGGGAAATGAACAGATAGGTCAGGCCAAGGCGGTCTTGCAGGTCTTCCAGCAGGTTGACGACTTGCGCCTGGATTGACACGTCAAGGGCGGCGATCGGTTCGTCGCAGACGATGAATTTGGGGTTGAGCGCCAGCGCGCGGGCGATGCCGATGCGCTGGCGCTGGCCGCCGGAAAACTCGTGCGGGAAACGGTTGGCGAAGCGGCGGTTGAGGCCGACCTGATCCATCAGTTGAAAGATGCGGGCGTCGCGGTCGGTGGCGCTGAGGTTGGCGTGTTCGATCAGCGGTTCGCCGATGATCTGGGCGAGGGTCATGCGGGGGTTGAGGCTGGCTTGCGGGTCTTGGAAGACCATCTGCATGGTCGGGCGTTTGCGGCGCAAAGCCTCGGGCGAGAGTTTGGCGATGTCTTCGCCTTCGATCTCCACCGAGCCTGCGGTCAGTTCATATAGCCGCAGCAGGGCGCGGCCGACGGTGGACTTGCCGCAACCGCTTTCGCCGACAAGGCCGAGGGTTTCGCCTTGCATGATGTCGAAGGAGACGCCGTCCACCGCTTTCACATCGCCGGTGTGGCGGCGCAGGATGCCGGTGTAGATGGGGAAATACATCTTGAGGTCACGGACTTTGACCAAGGGTGTTGGGGTTGCGTCAAGCATGGCGGCCGCCGGGCGCTCGGCGCTGCCTTGCGGGCGCTTCGCGCTGGAGCGATGACGCCTGACAGGGCGGAAGAGCGGACGGTTCACGCATCGGCGGACTCCGGGGTCCAGTGGCAGGCGACGTCATGGCCGTAGCCGACCGGACGGCCGTCGATGGCGCGGCGGGCCGGGTTCTCGCGGGCGCAGCGGTCGAAGGCATGGGCGCAGCGGTCGCGGAACGGGCAGGCGGTGGGTTCGGCCAGCATGATCGGCGGCTGACCCTCGATCACCTGCAAGCGGGCGGCGCGTTTGCCGGTCAGCGAAGGGATCGTTTTCAGCAGGGCGCGAGTATAGGGGTGCTGCGGGTTGGCGAACAACTCCTTGACCGGGGCCTGTTCCACCACCTGACCGCCATACATCACCATCACCCGGTCGGCGATGCCCGCGATCACGCCCAGGTCATGGGTGATCCAGATGATCGCCATGCCGAGTTTCTGGCGCAGACCTTTGACCAGTTCCAGAATCTGCGCCTGAATGGTGACATCGAGCGCGGTGGTGGGTTCGTCGGCGATCAGCACGTCAGGGTCGCAGGACAGGGCAATCGCGATCATCACGCGCTGGCGCATGCCGCCGGAATACTGGTGCGGATAGCTTTGCAACCGGTTCGCCGCATCGGAAATCCCGACGAGTTCCAAGAGTTCCACGGCACGGGCGCGGGCCTGCGGCCTGGTCAGGCCCATGTGGCGGATCAAGGGTTCCATGATCTGATTGCCGACGGTGAACACCGGGTTGAGGCTGGTCATCGGGTCTTGAAAGACGAACCCGATCCTGGCGCCGCGCACGTCGCGCAATTCGTCGGGGGAGATTTTCAGGAGGTCGCGGTCGCCCAGCATCACGGTTCCGCCGCGGATATCAGCGGGCGGCGAGGGCAGGAGGCCGATCAGCGACATCATGGTGACGGATTTGCCGGAGCCTGACTCGCCCACGACGCCCAGAAGTTCACCCTTTTGCAGGTGGAAGGACACCGAATTGACCGCATGCACCTCGCCACCGCGGGTGCGGAATACGGTCTTGAGGCCCCTGACATCAAGGACGGTGTTGGCCCAGTCGGGGCCCCCATCGGGCATGAACTTCTCCCAGGTGTTTGTTTTTATTCTTGTTCTTGTGGCCTGCGGCTTTTGCCTTGTTGCAAAGTCTTTCCGATTTTGCCTTAGCTATCAATCCTTATTCGTGCACACATTCCACCAAGGATTTTCGGCAGATTGCTTGTGCGGCACTACATTTTGCAAGATATTGACAGGTCCGGCTGGCTCTGCCGGACAGACCACAAGATATGGGACGGACCAGCGACAGAGTGCGGGAGGATATGACGCCACGACAGCTGCCGGGTCGGGGGTCGGGATTTCCTGCCGTCTTGCACATTGGGCAATCCGGCTTTGGGGTAAAGGGTTAATTTAGTAAAATGGCTAAGTGTTTGGTCAAGGCAAAAACGCCGCCCCTGAGAGCGGCGTTTCCGTGGTGGGATCAAGCCTTGATCAGACCCATGCTTTCCAGCTTGAGGAAGACCTGGTGGGCGCAATGATCGACGTCCAGCCCGGTGGTATCCAGCACCAGCTCGGCTTGGGTCGGAATTTCGTAAGGGTCAGAAATGCCGGTGAATTCCTTGATCTTGCCTTCGCGGGCCAGCTTGTACAGGCCCTTGCGGTCGCGCTTTTCGCATTCCTCGACCGGGGTCGCCACATGGGTTTCGAGGAAGGCGCCGTACGCCTCGATCATCTCGCGCACGGCGCGGCGGGTGGCGGTGTAGGGCGCGATCGGGGCGCAGATCGCGATGCCGCCGTTCTTGGTGATCTCGGACGCGACATAGCCGATGCGCTTGATGTTGATGTCGCGGTGTTCCTTGGAGAAGCCGAGTTCCGAGGACAGGTGTTTGCGCACCACGTCACCGTCGAGAAGTGTCACCGGGCGGCCGCCCATTTCCATCAGTTTCACCATCAGCGCGTTGGCGATGGTGGATTTGCCGGAGCCTGACAGGCCGGTGAAGAACACGGTGAAGCCCTGTTTGTCACGGGCGGGCGAGGTTTTGCGCAACTGGGTGACGACTTCCGGGAAGGAAAACCATTCCGGGATGTCCAGCCCCTCGCGCAGACGGCGGCGCAGTTCGGTGCCGGAAATGTCGAGGACGGTGGCGCTTTCCGGGATTTCGTTGGCGGGATAATAGCTGGCCTTTTCCTGCACATAGACCATGTGTTTGAAGTCGACCATCGTGATGCCCATTTCGGCCTCATGGGTCTTGAACAGGGTCTGGGCGTCGTAGGGACCGTAGAAATCCTTGCCGACGGAGTTTTTCCCCGGACCGGCATGGTCGCGGCCGACGATGAAGTGGGTGACGCCGTGGTTCTTGCGGATCAACCCGTGCCAGACCGCCTCGCGCGGGCCGGCCATGCGCATGGCGAGGTTCAGAAGGCTCATCGTGGTGGTGGATTGCGGGTATTTGTCGATCACCGCCTCGTAGCAGCGCACCCGGGTGAAGTGGTCAACGTCACCGGGTTTGGTCATGCCGACAACCGGATGGATCAGCAGGTTGGCCTGGGCCTCGCGGGCAGCGCGGAAGGTCAGTTCCTGGTGGGCGCGGTGCAAGGGGTTGCGGGTCTGGAAGGCTACGATCTTCTCCCAGCCGACCTTGCGGAAATAGGCGCGCAACTCGTTGGGGGTGTCGCGGCGCGATTTGAAATCGTAGTGGATGGGCGCCTGCAGGCCCGCGATCGGGCCGCCGAGGTAGACTGGACCTGCGGTGTTGTGCAGGTAGTTGACGGCGGGATGGGCGAGGTCATCGGCGCCGAAGACCTTGACGGCTTCATTGGCCTTGTCCGGGGTCCATCTATCGGTGACGGTCATCACGGCCAAAATGACGCCTTCCAGATCGCGCAGAGCGATTCTGGTGCCAGCCGGCACACCGTCGGCAAACTTTTCGGAGACATCCAGCGTGATCGGCATCGGCCACAGCGCACCATCGGCCAGCCGCATGTTTTCGACGACACCGTCATAGTCGGCCTCGCTCAGAAAACCCTTCAGCGGGGAAAAGCCACCGTTCATCAAGAGTTCCAGATCGCAGACCTGACGGGCGGTCAGATCCCAGGATGGCATCGTGCCGGCCTCGACCTTCAGCGCGGCGGCGGCGTCGGCGGAAAGGTAGAGTTCGGGAATCGGGGCAAGTTTGGAAATCGACATCGGGGGCTCGCTTTTTGGGACGACGCAGGAGGCGGGCCAGTGCCGCCGTTCGCGCGGGTTTTGACGGTGCGGTGCAGGAAATTCAAGCGGCGTTGGGCGGAATGGCTGGGAAAAGGCGAAAATGCCGCGAGAAACCGCAGCGTCAGGGATGGAATTCCACAGGAGAGCCGCATCGGGTGACGGTGGCGTGGCCGAGGGCGTTCCACTGGAACAGCACCAGATGCCAGCGTGCGGCGTTGCGGCGAGAACTAAAGACCATGCCGTCCACCGCGCTTTTTCTAACCGCATCAGAGGCGCGCCAACTGGTGGCAGGCATCCCCGCTTCGCGCTCGGGCAGCCATGGAACCGAAGGCTCGTTCCCGTTCAAGCCGAAGTGACGGAATACTTCTGGGCGTCGCAAATCCATGATCCGCGCGCCGGTCAAGACCATGGGTTGCACGACGCGGGGCGGATCATTGGACCCGACATAGATATCGACGGCAAATCCGGCAGCTTCGACGCTGGGGGACAGGTGAAGCGCCGGCTGGCCAGAGTGATGAAACCGCCCTTCCGGGCGAATGGCACCATCGAGCAGGCGGAGCAGGTCTTGGACGAAAAGCATGCGGTAGAACCGGCCCGCCAGCGGTTCTACCAGCGGGGTCACTGTTCTGCCATCGGGTGTTCCGCCAGCCAGTGTTCGGCGTCGAGCGCCGCCATGCAGCCCATGCCTGCCGAGGTCACCGCCTGACGGTAATGGTGGTCGGTGAGGTCTCCGGCGGCAAAGACGCCGGGAATCGCGGTGCGGGTCGAGCCGGGTTCGACCACGACATAGCCGCCGTTGTGCAGCGGCAACTGGTCCTTGACCAGTTCGGAGGCGGGCGCATGGCCGATGGCGACGAAGAACCCGGCGCAGGGCACGTCGGTGAACTCGCCGGTCTGCACGTTGCGGGCGCGGACGGCGGTGACGCCCAAGGGGGCTTCGGTGCCCAGAACCTCGGTCACTTCGTGGTGCCACAGCAGGTGGATTTTCGGATGTTTGAACAGGCGGTCCTGCAGGATCTTTTCCGCCCGCAGCGTATCGCGGCGGTGGATCAGGGTGACTTTGGAAGCGAAGTTGGTCAGGAACAGCGCTTCTTCAACCGCCGTGTTGCCGCCGCCGATCACCACGATTTCGCGGCCACGATAGAAAAAGCCGTCGCAGGTGGCGCAGGCCGAGACGCCGAAGCCCTTGAACTTTTCCTCGCTCGCCAAGCCCAGCCATTTCGCCTGCGCCCCGGTGGCGAGTATGACGGCATCGGCGGTGTAGGTGGTGCCTGAATCGGCGGTGGCGGTGAACGGGCGGTTTTGCAGATCAAGCGCGGTGATGTAGTCGGAAATCACCGCGGCCCCCATCGCCTTGGCGTGGGCCTCCATGCGGATCATCAGGTCGGGGCCCTGAACATGGCTGTCACCGGGCCAGTTTTCGACTTCGGTGGTGATGGTCAACTGGCCGCCGGGGACGAGGCCCTGGATCAGCACCGGCTCCAGCATGGCGCGGGCGGCGTAGACGGCGGCGGTATAGCCGGCCGGGCCGGAGCCGATGATCATGACTTTCGAATGCCGCGTATCGCTCATCATCCTACCCCTAGCCTGTGGCCGACCTGATATAGACAAAGGCTGGGGCAGAGGAAAGCCCCGGCGTCGCATGGCGGCAATCGGTCTGCGGTGGAGCTGCGACAAAATCTTGCGCGGTTGTGAAATATTATTGCGCGGGGAGGAGGCAGGTATTACGAGATATGCCAACAGGGGGGATTGTGATGGCGGTATCGAAACTCGACCCGATCGACCGGCGCATTCTGGCGGAACTGCAGGGTGACGGGCGGATGACCAATGTGGAACTGGCCAGCCGGGTCGGGATTTCCGCGCCGCCCTGTCTGCGCCGGGTCAGAACGCTGGAGGAGGCGGGCTATATCCGCGGCTATCACGCCGATATCAATGCGCGGGAACTGGGGTTCGAAGTGCAGGTCTTTGCGATGGTGCGGCTGAATTCGCAGACCGAGGCCGATCTGGCGACCTTCGAGGGGCGCTGCAGGGCCTGGCCACTGGTGCGCGAGTGTCACATGCTGAACGGCGAGATTGATTTCATCCTGAAATGCGTGGCGCCGGACCTGTCGAGCTTTCAGAATTTCCTGACCGAGCAGTTGTTGCGGGCCGAGAATGTGGCGAATGTCAAGACCTCGCTGGTGATCCGGGTGGCCAAGGATGCGCCGGGGCTGCCGTTCGACGTGCTGGAAGCCCGGTTGACGCGCGGTTGAGGCGAGATTGCGGCTCGGCTTCCTCTGCTGTCGTGGGTGCTTCCTTGATGCGCTGAAATCGGGTAGCTGCGGCGTTTTGGCGAAGGGCAGTGGTATGGCGGACCTGTTTTGCGGGGTGGATTTCGGCACATCCAATTCGACGGTTTCCTTGGCGGATGGGGTGCGGTCGTGGCTGCTGCCGCTGGAAGGTGACGAGGTCACGCTGCCGTCGGCGGTGTTCTGGGAGGTGGGTGGCGGCCCACCGGAGTTTGGCCGGGCGACGATTGCGGCCTATATGCGCGGCGATGACGGGCGGCTGATGCGCGGGCTGAAGTCGACGCTGGGGTCGGGGTTGATTGAGGAAAAGACCGCGATTGGCGGCCGGGCGGTCAGCTTCAGGGACGTGCTGGGGCGGTTCTTTGGCCATATGAAGCGGCGGCTGGATGCGGCGACGGGCGGGATGAGCCAGGTTGTGCTGGGGCGACCGGTGCATTTTGTCGATGACGATGCGGGCGCGGATGCCAAGGCGCAGGCGGTGCTGGAAGACATCGCCCATGCGCAGGGGTTCCGCGATGTGGCGTTTCAGTACGAGCCGATTGCGGCGGCGCTGGAATACGAACGCGGTGTCAGCGCCGAGGAGCTGGTGCTGATCGTCGATATCGGCGGGGGCACGTCGGATTTTTCCATCGTGCGGGTGTCGCCGGAACGGGCGCGGGCGGCAGAGCGGGCGGGGGATATTCTGGCGAATGACGGGATCAGGGTGGGCGGGACGGATTTTGACCGGCTTTTGAGCCTGGCGGAGGTGATGCCGCATCTGGGCTATCTGACCGCGACCGGACAGGGCAAGGCGTTGATGCCGCGGCATTACTATCTGGATCTGGCGACCTGGCACCGGATCAACTTTCTGTACACCCAGCGGGTGGCTGCGGATTTGAAGGCCTTGGGGCAGGAGGCGGACCGGCCAGACCTGATCGCGCGGATGAGCCGGGTGGTGGCGGGGCGGCATGGTCACGCGCTGGCGATGGCGGTGGAGGCGGCGAAAATTGCGCTGTCGGATGCCGTAGTGGCGCGGATTGCGATGGCGGAGTTTACCGGCGGGCCGAACCCGCTGGCGCGGCGCGAGCGGTTCGAGGCGGCGGTGGCGGTGCCGGTCGAACGGGTGCGGGCGCGGATTGCCGAGGTGCTGGGGCAGGCGGGGTTGCGGGCGGCGCAGATCGGCACGGTGTTCATGACGGGCGGGTCGAGCGGGTTGCCGGTGCTGCGCGGCGTCGTGGCGGCGGTGCTGCCGGGGGTGGCGATTGCGACCGGCGATATGCTGGGCTCGGTTGGGGCGGGGCTGGCGCTGGAGGCCCGGCGGCGGTTCGGCTGAAAGGCTGGGGGGTTTCACACCCCCCAGACCCCCCGTGGGATATTTG
>JAYUGA010000262.1:0-10015 GCA_043738565.1 Rhodobacterales bacterium | reverse complement strand
CGTCAGCGCGTCATTGCCGGCACCGCCGTAAATGGTGTCGTTGCCGTTGGAAGTGGTGATGCTGTCATCGCCGCCCGAGCCGGTGAAGACCACGGCGCGGCCCAGAAGCTGGCTGGTCAGGTCGACCGTGCCGGGACCGGCAAGCGTCAGCATCACCGTGTCGCCGTCATATGCCGACCCGCTGGTCAGACGGATTTGATCGAAGCCGTTGAACTGGGCCGCCGTGCCCGTCACAGTATTGCCGTTGGTCTGCAAGACTTCCACGCCCGAGATCGTCGCGCCCGAGATGTTCTGATAGGCGCTCAATGTATCGTTGCCGGTGCCGCCGACGATCGCCGAAAAGCCATAGGAAAAGATGAAATCATTGCCTGCGCCACCGTCCATAACAGACGGGGAACCCCAGGTCTCAATCAGCCTGTCGTTTCCCTCGCCGCCGTAAAGATCATTCGCCCTGCCACCGTAGATGACATCATCGCCCGCGCCACCCACCAATGTGACAAGGCTGGCCCCGCTCTCCAATGTGTCATTCCCAGATCCGGTGGTGACGCCGTTTATCGCGTCCTGAATCCCGACATAGGCGGCACGCCCCCCGAGGGCACCCGACAGGTCCAGCATCATTCCATAAGCGCCCTGGACGATCAGGCTGACCGGATCATTCGGTGCCTGTGGGCTGACGCGGATCGTGTTGAACTGGCTGAAATAGCCGACCGAGCCAGCGACCCCGGCACCGTAAGTATCCAGAATACCGGCGGCCTCGGTCACGGTGACTGCGATTGCCTGACTGTCATTGCCGCCGTTGCCGTCTGAAACAGAGACGACCACATCATAGATATTGTCGGCATTACTGTCCGCGGGGGCACCAAAGTCCGGCGCACTCACGAAGGACAAGGCACCAGTATTGGGATCAATGGCAAAGAACCCTGCGTCATTGCCGCCCGAGATGGAATAGACGAGGGTGTCAGCGGCTTCACTATCCGTGGCAGTGACCGTCGCCACCGCTGTGGTATTCCCCTGTACACTTGTCGCGGCCGTATCGCCGCCTCCATCCGAAGAAATCACCGGTGCGTCGTTGACCCCGGCAACGGTGACGGTGGCCGTGGCGCTGGCGCTGCCGCCACGACCGTCAGAGACGGTATAAGTAAAGGTGTCGGTCGCCTTCTCACCCGCAGCCAGAGATTGGGGTTGTGCGGCTTGGGTCGGATCATAAACCACCGTCTTGCCGTCAGCCGAAATCGACAGGGCAGCGCCCAGCGCGCTTTGGCCGCCGACTGCGCTGACCGACAACACGTCGCCTTGATCGGGGTCGGTGTCGTTGGCCAGAACCCGCAGCGCCGTGACACGATCTTCGCTGTAGCCATCATGGTCGAAATCGGCAGCAACCACGTCGCGGTTCTCGGCGGCGCCGCCCAGCGACTGACCAGAGTCGGTAAACTGGCCAGTGCCGTTATTGAGGAAGACCCGGTTGGGCCCGACCTCGACCGCTTGCACGACATCCAGATCGCCGTCGCCGTCGACATCAGCCAGATCGGTGCCGATCGTGCCGTCTGACCCAACCCTCAGCGCTTGGCCGGAATCGCTGAATTGACCGGAGCCGCTGTTGAGAAATATTTTAGTTCCAGAGCCGTAGCCCGTGGCAATGATATCGGCATTGCCATCGCCGTTCACGTCGCCGACGGTGATATCGTAGGTATTGCCGGTTGCCAGTGATTGACCACTGTCGGTGAAAGTTCCGGTGCCGTCGTTCAAAAATATACGACTTGGGCTGTTGGTTGGGGTATTGGAATTTCCTTGAATGAAATCAAGGTCGCCGTCACCATCAAGATCGGCAAGAACCGCCGCGCGCGCATAGCCGGAATCGTTGGAACCCAGCGCCTGCCCGCTGTCGGTGAAGACGCCCGACCCATTATTGAGAAGAACCCGGCCTTGTTGGTTGTACCAGCCCGTCACAATATCGACAAATCCGTCGCCGTTCACGTCCCCGACACCGCTCGAAATGGCCGCGCCAAAAGACTGAGCCGACTCAACGAACGATCCTGCGCCGTTGTTCAGCAGAACGGGAACCAGATTCGACGATATCGGCACTGCCGTCGCCGTTCACATCGGCGATTGTCAGTGCGCTGCCGCCCGCTAGCGACCCCGCATAGATTGGTTGCGGACCCGACAGTTGCCCCGCCCCGTCGTTCATGTAGATCAGGGTTGGCCCATCGTCGGGGGTCGAGACAACAACGTCAGCAAAGCCATCACCGTTCAGGTCGCCCTGCGCGATCGAAAGGCCCGAAGATCCCGGAAATGACTGACCAGAACCAACAAAGGTGCCGGTCCCATCGTTCGTGAACATCTGCACGCCATTCCTGAACGCAATCGAAACCACGTCGGGATCACCGGTGAAGACATCTGCCACCGCCACCGGTGCGTCGTTGACCAAAGACATTTTATCCCCCTAATCCAGCGCACAGCGTTGCCCGGGCCGAGGGAAGGCCAGCTAAAGAATTGAAAGTATTAGAACCGAAGCGCCGCCAAACTATGTGCGTCACTATTTTGGCAGAAACGCTACGTCGTCCCTCTCCCAAGTACCTTGGATAATTAAGATTGAAATGATCTTCGGTCAACGATTCCCTAATACCAACGGATCGTGTCCCGTGACGTGGTGTAGGTTCTGGTTGAGGTGGTCACCGGCGATTTCCGGTTAGGGTCTGGTTGTTGACGCCAACCCAGAACCGAAGGGACCACCGATGACCGACGAGATGATGAACCTGCGGGCGCTTGTTGAGAAGACGCCTAATGCCGATCTGCTGCGCGAGATGATCGGTTTTGCCGCTGAGCGGCTGATGGAGCCGGAGGTGGGGGCCGCGACTGGCGCTGGCTTTGGCGAGAAGAATCCGTCCCGCCTGGCACAGCGCAACGGTTACCGCGACCAGGACTGGGAGACCCGGGCTGGCACGGTGGAGTTGCGCATCCCGAAACTTCGGACAGGCTCCTATTTCCCGGGGTTCCTTGAGCCGCAGCGGATGGCGGAGAAGGCGCTGACGGCGGTGATCCAGGAAGCTTACGTTCAGGGCATCTCTACCCGGTCCGTCGATGATCTGGTCAAGGCCATGGGCATGTCCGGCATCTCCAAGAGCCAGGTCGGCCGCTTGTGCGAGGAGATCGACGTCAAGGTGAAGGCCTTCCTCGACCGGCCCATCGAGGGCGATTGGCCCTATCTTTGGATCGACGCCACCTACCTGAAAGTCCGGCGCGGCGGGCGGATCGTGTCCGTCGCGGTCATCATCGCGGTCGGCGTCAACACCGACGGTCGCCGCGAGGTTCTGGGACTGGAAATAGGCACTTCCGAGGCGGAGCCGATCTGGACGAAATTCCTGCGCAAGCTCACCCGGCGCGGTTTGCGGGGTGTCAAATTGGTGATCTCCGACGCGCACGAGGGCATCAAGGCCACCGTCTCGAAGGTGCTCAGCGCCACCTGGCAGCGCTGCCGCGCCCACTTCATGCGCAACGTGCTGGCTCATGCGGGCAAGAGCGGGCGGCGGGTCGTCTCGACCTTCATCGCCACCGCCTTCGCCCAGGACACCGCCGAGGCCGCCAGCGGTCAGTGGCGGGCCGTGGCCGACCAGATCAGACCAAGGGTGCCGAAACTGGCCACCATCATGGACGAGGCGGAGCCCGATGTTCTGGCCTACATGACCTTCCCCAAAGAGCACCGGGCCAAGCTGCATTCCACCAACCCCATCGAGCGCTTGAACGGCGAGATCAAACGCCGCACCGATGTCGTCGGCATCTTTCCCAACGATGCCGCCATCACCCGACTCGTCGGTGCCCTGCTGCTCGAGCAAAACGACGAATGGGCTGTGCAGCGCGCCCGATACATGACGCCGTGTCAGGCCGCTCGTTTGCGCGATGCGAACCGCATCCCGCTTGAACTCGTCGCTGTGTATCGCTGCCATATCCGGTCTCCTTTATGGCGAGTATTGCTCTCAAAAGACCGGAACGAAACCGCGACAGGTCCAAACAGTGTCGGCTGATTCCGGAGCCACCTACGAGCCCTTCCAGTACCGCACCCTGCTGCAAATCTCTGCCGCGCTGGGCATCCCCTACGGCTACCTCAGCAACGACGGGGCCAAGGGCAACTTCTCGAACTCGCGGCTGTCACTGATCGAATTCCGCCGTGGCGTCTCGGCCTGGCAGCATTCGGTGATGGTGTTCCAGATGTGCCGCCCGGTCTGGGCGCGCTTTATGGACACCGCCGTGCTGGCCGGTGCCTTGCGGCTGTCGGGATATGACCGCCGCCGCGCGGAATACCTTGCCTGCAACTGGCTGCCGACCAAATGGGATTGGGTCGATCCCCTGAAAGATGCCAATGCCGAGATCGCCCAGATCGAAGCTGGCTTGAAATCGCGCACCCAAGCCATTGCCGAACGTGGCTATGACGCCGAGCAGGTCGACGCTGAAATCGCCCGCGAATGCGACCGGGAACGCAGCAACTGTCTTTTGCGCAGGTTTTTTTATCGCCGTAGTCGGTCTGATCCCTCATCATTGCAGCAAGGATCGTGAGGAGTTTTCGGGCGCAGGCGATGATGGCGACTTTGGTGGGTTTTCCGGCGGCTTGTAATTTCTTGCGGTAGGCCCTGAGCGTGGGGTCACAGCGCGAGGCTACGAAGCCTGCGAGATAAAGCGCGCGGGTCAGGTCGGCACGTCCGCCCCAGATCCGGCGTTTGCCGCGGTGCTGGCCGGACTCGGTGGCGTGGGGCGCAAGGCCCGCCAGGTTAGCCAGTTTGCGGCGGTCCAACTGGCACAGTTCGGGCAGCCGGGCCTGGATCACCGCCGCGATGGTCAGCCCGATCCCCGGCATGGATTGCAGGCGTAGGCTGCCTGCGGCCAGGGTCTCATCAGCGGCCGTCAGTTTGGCAATCTCGGCCTCGACCGCCTTGCGGTGCCGCACCATCCCCTTGATATGGCTGGTGATCTGTGTCCTGATCCAGGCGTTGTGGCTTTGATCCAGACGGTTCCGCTCTGCCCCGATCATCGCCACCAGATCGTCGCGCCGCGCCACCAGTTCGGCCAGTTCCACCCGTTCGGGCGGGGTGGGCGGGGTCGGTTGCAGCTCCAGCGCCCGGCCCATCCGCGCCAGCATTTCAGCATCGACCCGGTCGGTTTTGGCCAGCTTGCCGGTCGCGCGGGCATATTCCCGGGCGTGGCGCGGGTTGACGCGGGAAAAGTCGGCTTTGAACCGGGTCAGCGCCTCGGTCAGCGGTCTCTCGTAACCGCCAGAGGCTTCCAGCACAACGAGACAGCCTTTCGCGCCCTTGGCAAACCGCGCAAGGGCCTGTTTTGTCATGGCAATCCGCTCCGCCTTCGCGGTGGCGAGGTAAAATACGTCAATCCAGTTTTTGGCAACATCGACGCCGATGATATTCTGTGGCAAAGTCATGATCCTGTCCTTGTTCTGCGGGATCAGCCGTTCATGCGGCCTTGCCCCGGGCAACTGTTCAGGTTTAAAACGGACGGCAGACGAGCCCCAAGCTGCGAGACGGGTTGCAAACCCAAGGATGCGTAGGGGGTCTTGTCTGCCAGCCTCTCTATCGCAGAATTCAAAGAGACAAGGGTGGGTCTCGACTTCCGCCGCCCGGGTTCCCCGGCACAGGCACCGGGTGCAGTGTATCCGAACGCGGCGGATCAGAATGACGGTACTGACCAAAACGCGCAGGACCAGAATGCGCCCGATCCCAACCAGGACCCAACCCAAGACGCTGCGCCGTAGGAGGTATGACGATGTTTCACGCGCAGATCGCCCAGCCGGCGTTCAATACGCCCCTGTTGGTTGAGCCGTCCAAGGCCATGGCATTCCTGTCCGGGCTTGGGCCGCGCATCACAGGGAGGCAGTTGCGACTGGCGGGTGTTGATGTCTCGTCTGAAGACATACCTTTCGCAAGGCACTGACGCACTTGGGCAGCGAACCTTGCAAGTACCCTGAAGCGTTTAAGGCATGGTCGATGAACCTTGGTCATGAAAATGTCGCGACTACGATCAACTCCTACCTGCCTGTCACCACCGAACGTCAGATGGAACTGATCCGCAATATGGGGAACGAGGTGTGATACCAACGGCTCTTTCAACTGACATGTGCCCAAGTACGTGAGGTTATGGAAGCGATGGCCACTGGGTCGTTTGCGAAGAAGTTCCACGCATTGCAGCAGGCATCGACGATTTCTTCGTAGGTGTCGAATACGGTGATGGCGAGTTTGTTGGCGCGTAAGCGGTTCGTCGGTCCCGTGGTTTTTGCGCTGACGGATTTGTGGCATTTCGGCCTGCATATGGATTTTGCGGGAGTTAAGCATTGGATCACCAAAATGAGCACCGGATGGAGGCCCCCAAACGTAAGGGTGTCTCGCGGATCGAGATTTTGGACGGCCCTACTGGTCGGCGGCGTTGGCCGGTTGACGTAAAGGCCCGGATTGTGGCCGAGAGCCTGATACGGGGTGCGTGTGTGGGTGATGTTGCTACTGGATTGAATTCAACATTTGGAACCCCCGATTTCTGGCTGCGATGATTTCGTCTGGGTTGGCGCGCCAAGTGAAGGGTTTGGCTTCGCTGTGGTTGTGGTTCTCGATGAAGCTGTTGATGGCGGTTTCGAGTTCGCAGACGGATCGGAACACGCCGTGTTTCAGTCTTCGGCGGGTGAGTTTGGCGAAGAAGCCCTCGACGGCGTTCATCCATGAGCTTGATGTCGGAATGAAGTGGAAGGTCCGGCGTGGGTGCCGGGCAAGCCAGGTTTGGACATTTGCATGCTTGTGCGTGCCGTAATTGTCGAGGATCACATGGATGGCCTTGGCCTTTGGAATGTCGCGCTCGATCTGGTTCAGGAAGCTGATGAACTCCTGATGGCGGTGTCGGGCCATATGTCGGGCCATGTGTCGGGCCTTGACCTCGCCGGTCAACACATTGAGCGCGGCAAACAGCGTCGTGGTGCCGTGTCGCTTGTCATCATGCGTCATCATGCCGAAGGCGTGTTTCCAACGCGACGTCGGCCACCGCCCTTGCTTCAGAGGCAGACCGGGCTGGGTTGGGTCTGCCTCTGAAGCAAGGGCGGGGGCCTGTATTTGCGACGGCTCGTAGACTGACAACACCACCGCATGGGCAGGAGGTGCCACCTAAAGTCCTGCGACATCGTGCAGCTTTTCGGCAAAAGCCGGATCGTTCGACAGCTTGAACTGGCGCCAGCGATGCGGGGCCAAACCGTGCGATTTCCAGAAGCCCTGCACCGTCGAAGCGGCAAGCCCGACAGCTTTCGCCATCGCCCGCAAAGTCCAGTGCGTCGCGTCCTGCGGCGGCGGGCCTATAGCACGATGATGTTCAATAGAAACATCATCGTGCTATAGATTTCTGGTGGTCGCGTGACTGCCGAGGAAAACCGGTGACCACTTTTCCTCATCACGCTCTGGCGTGGGACGGATCACTTCCGCCGTCTTGTCAACCGCTGTCTTCGGGATGCTGGGCAGTTGCGTCTTCTCGTGCAGCAACCCGTCGACGCCTTCGGACATGAACCGCGCCTGCCAGCGCCAGACGCAGGTCTTCGACTTGCGCGTCCGCGCCATGATTGCGCTCGTGCCTATCCCAGCCGCGGAAAACAAGATGACCCTCGCCCGCCAGACATGCTTTTGCGGCGAAGATGGCGCCGAAACGATGAACTGAACCCCTGTGCGCATCCCCTTGAATCGCATATCAAACAAAACAAGGGAATCCCAATCCGGACTCATTTGTTCCGATCAATCCGCTAGAGCGTGTTGCATTCGATTGGATTCAGACATTCACATTTCACACCGAGGCAGCGATTGCTCTTGCAAACGCGTTCGGGGTGAAAAGTGAATTCGAATGAACGCAACACGCTCTAGGATGAAGCGACCCTCAGGAAAACAGCAACGCCGCTCTCATCGGCTCTTTCAGAAGCAATCAGACGCTGCATCACGGCGAGGGCGTTTGCGAGAGGAAGCCGATCAAGACCCCGCCTGCGTCATGCTGCGGCGACAGTCGGCCGGTCCCGCGAACAGGTCAGGTCGGTTTCGGGAGGCCGACCGGCATGGAACGGAAGCGCGCGACGGTCTCGCGTTCAGCCCTGCGGCAGGCGACAGGTGCGAGGCCGCGCGCGATCAGGTCCACGTCCTCGAGCACCCTGTCACCGATCTCGCGCAAGGCCAGCGTCAGCGCCCCGGCCCTGTGCGGCGAGAAGAGTATGTTGGGCACGGACCGGATCGAATCGCCCTGGGGCAGCGGCTCTACCGGAAAGACATCCGTCGCCACCCTGATCCGGCCCGATGCCGCCGCCGCGCAAAGTGCGGGGAAATCGGCCGCCGCCGCGCGCGACATCAACAGAAGGTTCGCGCCCGCCTGCATCATCCCCAGCGCCTGCGCGTCGATCATGCTGCGGTTCTCGGTGGTGATCGTGGCCATGACGAAGATGAACCGGTTCTCGCGCATCACCGTCTCGAACCCGGCCGGTTCGACCCCGAGGCGCCGCAGATGCCCGGCAGGCAGCCACGGGTCATGCGCCTGCACCCGGCAGTCGAAGGGCATAAGCAGCCGGTGCAGCGCCCGGCCGATGTCGCCGAAGCCGATGATCCCGACCGTCGATTTGGTCAGAAGCTCGCTCTGCCGGTTCCCGTCGAACAGCCATTTCTCCTCGCCCCGCAGAAAGGCAGCATGCTCGCCGTGGATGTTGCGCACCAGCGACAGGGCCATGCCAAGTGCCATCTCGGCCACGGGAAGGGCAAAGACCGCGCCGGGTGCCAGCACATGAATGCCACGTCGGAAACACTCTTCGTAATCGACATTGGGCAGGAAATTGGTCTCGACGTTGAAGATCGCACGTAGTCTCGGCGCAAGGTCCAGCCGGTCGCGGCCCATCGGCTGCTGGCTTACCAGGATATCCGCCTCAGGCAGGTGGCGGGAGTAGAATACGTCGCGGTCTTCGCCCTGCCATTCGATGACCTCGTATGCGGCGCGAAACGCGGCAAGCGCTTCGGGCGAAAAAATCTCTTCGCTGCCGCGGGGCTCGGGATCGTAAAGAATGCGCATCGGTACTGACATGGGATGGGGCCTCCTCCTGACCGGGCACCGGCCTTCGACCGGTTTTGAAAAATCGTTTTACAATGTGAAACGTTTTTCCTAAAGTTATGCAAGGACACCTCGATTTTTGTCTGTTTTCAGCGCTGTTCTTCTGCGTTGCTGGTTTGAAACGGGCAGGACGCTGCTGACTGGCGGGCTGATGGGTGGTTCTGTGTCTGTCGCACGGTGTTTTGGGCTCCATCCACGCGCCGCGCTGCCCGATCGGCGGTTCAGGTCATCGCTTTTTCATGCCGGGCACGGGTTCAGGCGGCGCAACTGACCCAGACGGCGCATGTTGTAGGCGAGGTTCGGCGTCCCGATCTTGGCCTTGGCCCGCACGAGGCCGATGGTTCGCACAAGGGTGCCGCCCATGTCATTGGCCTGTGCGCCAAAGATATGCTCGACCCGGACGCGCACTGTGGATTTGGTCCGGTTGCTCTTCTGGGCCTGCTGGGTCAGCGGCTTGCCGCGCTTGCCCTTGCGGTGAATGTGGCTGGTCAGCTTCCTGGCTTTGAGCGTTGCCTCGATCTCGGCCGAGCGATAGGCGGCATCGGCCCAGACCCCGGAGCCGGTGTTGCCCCGCGTCAGCAATTGATCCACCGCCTGGCTGTCATGCACGGCGGCATCGGTGACGTGATAGCGCCGGATCAGCTTGTGTTTTCGGTCCACATTGATGTGGTTCTTGTAGCCGTAATGCGACGCGCGGTGCTTCCTGGTCCCGATCGTCATCGTACAACGGGCATCAACGTCTTTCTGGGACCGCTTGGCAGGCTTGTCTGCCCAGCCATCCGGCGTCTCGCCCGCCTTGATCGCCACGTTTTCCTCGCGTTTGTTGTGGTTGCGCGGCACCGGCACGATGGACGCATCCAGAATCTGGCCACCCCGCGCGATATAGCCCCGACGCGCCAGATGCGCGTCA
>JAYUGA010000261.1:0-3654 GCA_043738565.1 Rhodobacterales bacterium | reverse complement strand
TCGGCCGCGAGGCCACCATCGGCCCCAACGTCATCTTCGGCCCCGCCGTCACCGTGGAATCCGGCGCTGAAATCAAAGGCTTCTGCCACCTCGAAGGCTGCCACATCTCACGCGGCGCCACCGTCGGCCCCTTCGCCCGCCTGCGCCCCGGTGCCGAGCTTGCCGAAGACGTCCACGTCGGCAACTTCGTCGAAATCAAGAACGCCGTGCTCGACGAAGGCGTCAAGGTCGGCCACCTCACCTATATTGGAGACGCCCATATCGGCGAGTTCACCAACATCGGCGCGGGCAGCGTGACCTGCAACTACGATGGCGTGCTGAAACACCGCACCACCATCGGCAAACGCGCCTTCATCGGATCCAACACCATGCTGGTCGCCCCCGTCAGCATCGGTGACAACGCCCTGACCGCCTCCGGCTCGGTCATCACCGAAGATGTGCCGCCCGAAGCCCTCGCCATCGCCCGCGCCCGCCAGGTCAACAAACTAGGGCTAGCCACCAAATTCATCGACCGCCTCAAGGCCATCAAGGCTGCGAAAGGAAAGTCATAATGTGCGGCATCGTCGGCGTTCTGGGCTTCCACGAAGCCGCCCCCCTCCTGGTCGAAGCCCTGAAACGCCTCGAATACCGCGGCTATGACAGCGCCGGGATTGCCACGGTGAACCACGGCAGGCTCGACCGCCGTCGCGCTGTCGGCAAACTGGTCAACCTCTCCGACCTGCTGGTCCACCAACCCCTCGCCGGCAAATCCGGCATCGGCCACACCCGCTGGGCCACCCACGGTGCCGCCACCACCCAGAACGCCCACCCCCACCGCTCTGGCCCGGTCGCCGTGGTCCACAACGGCATCATCGAAAACTTCCGCGACCTGCGCGCCGAACTGGCCGCCGCCGGTCTGCAACAGGAATCCGAAACCGACACCGAAACCGTCGCCCTGCTTGTCCGCCACCTGATGGACCAGGGCCGCACTCCGGTTGAGGCCGCAAGTGCAACCCTCAAACGCCTGCATGGCGCTTTCGCTTTGTGCTTCCTGTTCGACGGCGAGGACGACCTCTTGATCGCCGCCCGCAAAGGCTCCCCGCTCGCCATCGGGCATGGGACAGGCGAGATGTTCGTAGGCTCCGACGCCATCGCGCTGGCACCCATGACCAACCGCATCACCTATCTGGAAGAAGGCGACTGGGCCGTCGTCACCCGCGCCGGAGCCACGATCTACGACGCCCAAGACCGCCTTGCCAACCGCCCCGAGTCTCGCATCCAGATCGACGCCACCCGCATCGAAAAAGCCGGCTACAAGCACTTCATGGCCAAGGAAATCGCCGAACAGCCCGTCGTCATCGCCGATGCCCTGAATCGCTACGCCACCGCCTCCGCCCTCACCCTGCCGCCCGAAGTCGATTTCACCACCGTCGACCGCCTCACGCTGGTCGCCTGCGGCACCGCCGCCTATGCCTGCCACATCGCCAAATACTGGTTCGAACGCATCGCCCACCTGCCCTGCGACATCGACGTCGCTAGCGAATTTCGCTACCGCGAACCGCCGCTGTCCCCGAAGTCATGGGCCCTGTTCGTCAGCCAGTCCGGCGAGACCGCCGACACCCTCGCCGCCCTGCGCTACGCCCGCGAAAAGGTCGCCAAGGTCGTCGCCGTCGTCAACGTCCCGACCTCCTCCATCGCCCGGGAATCCGACCTCGCCCTGCCGATCATGGCGGGCGTCGAGGTTGGCGTTGCCTCCACCAAAGCCTTCACCTGCCAGTTGATCACCCTCGCCGTCCTCGCCCTGAAAGCCGCGCAAGACAAAGGCCGCCTGACGCCCACCGAACTCGCCAGACACCTCGCCGACCTCGCCGCCCTCCCCGGTCTGATGAACCACGCCATGAGCCTGTCGACCGAGATTGCCCAGATCGCCGAGGAACTGGCGCAAGCCCAGGACGCGCTGTTCCTTGGCCGTGGCGCCATGTTCCCCCTCGCCCTCGAAGGTGCCCTGAAACTCAAGGAAATCAGCTATATCCACGCCGAAGGTTATGCTTCAGGCGAACTCAAGCACGGCCCGATCGCCCTGATCTCGCCGCAAGTCCCCGTCATCGTCCTCGCCCCCCGCGACGCCCTCTTTGAAAAAACCGTCTCCAACATGCAGGAAGTCATGGCCCGCAACGGCAAGATCCTGCTGATCTCCGACGCACAGGGCGTAGCCGAGGCCGGACAGGGCACCTGGAAAACCCTGACCCTCCCCGAAACCTCCCCGCTCTTCGCCCCGATCCTCTACGCCCTCCCCGCCCAGCTTCTCGCCTACCACACCGCCATTGCCAAAGGCACCGATGTCGACCAACCCCGCAACCTCGCCAAATCCGTCACCGTGGAATGACCCCACATTATCTGTCCGCAAATATCCCCGCCGGAGGCTCCTGCACGCAGCCCCCCGCCCCACACCGCAAACCCAGGTGCCCTGATGGCCAAACAATTCGCCAAACTCGCCCTGCCGCACCGCGCCTTCATCGCGGCGCAGCATGTCTTCTTCGTCGCCACCGCCGCCGCCACCGGCCGCGTCAACAACTCGCCCAAAGGCATGGACAGCTTGCGCGTCATGGACCCCAACCGCATCCTGTGGCGCAACTCCACCGGCTCGGGCAACGAAACCGCCGGTCATTTGCGCCGTGATCCCCGCATGACCTTGATGTGGTGCGCCTTTGACGCCCAACCGCTGATCCTGCGCTGCTACGGCACCGCCCGCGCCATCCATATCGGCGAGGAGGGCTGGGACGACGGCAACGCCCGGTTCCCCCCCGACGTCGCCGCCCGCCAGTTGTTCGACGTGACGATCGACCTCGTGCAAACCTCCTGCGGCTACGGCGTCCCGCGCCTGGCCTATCAGGCTGAACGCCCCGACGCCAACGCATGGTCCGCCGAAAAGGGCGCGGGCGGCATCCGCGCCTACTGGACCGAAAAGAACACCGAAACCATCGACGGTTTCCCCACCGGGATCGAGGCCAATCTGTGACCCCGGCGCAGGCGCTCGCCCAACTCACCGCCGCAGCCGACCCCGCAAAGGCCGCGCTCGCCGCCGCCTACCACAAGGCCCCGCGGCACTACCTCGGCATCGCCGTCCCCGCCCTCACCACCCTTGCGACCCAGTGGCGCGCAACCATCGACACCGGCGGGCGTGTCACCCTCGCCGCTGCCCTGTGGCAAACCGACATCCACGAGGCCCGCATCGCCGCCGCCAAACTCCTGACCCAGGCCCGCATCCCCCATGACAACGAAGTCTGGACCCTGATCGCCTCGTGGGTTCCCGAATTCGACTCCTGGGCCATTGCCGACCACGCCTGCAACGCGGGCGCGCGCCGCCTGACCGCCAACCCCGCCCGCCTTGCTGAGGTCGAGGCCTGGACCACCTCCCCCAACCCGTGGACCCGCCGCGCCGCCCTGGTGATCACCCTGCCGTGGACCAAGCAGAACCACCCCAAAGCGCAAGATCTGCAAATCCGCGACCGCGTCCTCGACTGGGCCGCCAGCTATACCTCGGACAAGGACTGGTTCATCCAGAAGGCCGTGGCCTGGTGGCTGCGCGACCTTTCCAAACACGATGCCCGCCGCGTCCGGCAGTTCCTCGCCGAACACGGCCCCTACATGAAACCCTGGGCCGTCAAAGAGGCC
>JAYUGA010000260.1:0-10099 GCA_043738565.1 Rhodobacterales bacterium | reverse complement strand
GGCGGATCGTGCAGATGGTCAAGGACGACCTGAAGCCGTCGGACATCCTGAAGAAAGAGGCGTTCGAGAATGCGATCCGCACCAATGCGGCGATTGGCGGTTCGACCAATGCGGTGATCCACCTGCTGGCGATTGCGGGCCGGGTCGGGATTGATCTGACGCTGGAGGACTGGGATCGCTGTGGGCGCGATGTGCCGACGATCGTCAACCTGATGCCGTCAGGCAAATACCTGATGGAGGAATTTTTCTATGCCGGGGGTCTGCCGGTGGTGATCAAGCGGCTGGGCGAGGCTGGTTTGCTGCACAAGGACGCGCTGACCGTATCGGGCCAGACGGCATGGGAGCAGGTCAAGGACGTGGTCAACCACAACGAGGACGTGATTCTGCCCGCCGACAAGGCGCTGACCCAGTCGGGGGGCGTGGTCGTCGTCAAGGGCAATCTGGCCCCCAAAGGTGCGGTGTTGAAGCCGTCTGCCGCGACCCCTGCCCTGATGACCCACCGGGGCCGCGCCGTGGTGTTCGAGGATATCGACGACTACAAGGCCAAGATCGATGACGAGGCTTTGGACATCGACGAGACCTGCGTGATGGTCTTGAAAAACTGTGGTCCCAAGGGCTATCCCGGCATGGCAGAGGTCGGCAACATGGGCCTGCCGCCCAAGGTGTTGCGCAAGGGGATCACCGACATGGTGCGGATTTCCGACGCGCGGATGTCAGGGACGGCTTATGGCACGGTTGTCTTGCACACCTCGCCCGAGGCTGCAGCGGGTGGCCCTTTGGCGGTGGTGCAGAATGGCGATTTCATCGAACTTGACGTGCCGAACCGTCGGCTGCATCTGGATATTTCGGACGCCGAACTGGCGCGGCGACTGGCGGCTTGGGAATCCCATATCAAGGTGCCCGAGGCGGGCTATGCCTACCTGCACCATGCCCATGTGATGGGGGCGGATACCGGGGCGGACCTCGATTTCCTGAAAGGCTGCCGGGGCAGTGCGGTGGGCAAGGAATCGCATTGATGAAGATTGCACTGGTCGGCATCGGCAAGATCGCGATTGATCAGCATGTGCCCGCGATTGGGGCGTCGGCAGATTGGGAACTGGCGGCGACGGTGTCGCGCAAAGGGTCGGTTGCGGGCGTCGAAGCCTTCACTGATTTCGCGGCGTTCCTGACCGCGCGTCCCGATGTCCCGGTGGTGTCGCTGTGCATGCCGCCGGTGCCGCGTTACGCCTATGCCGAGGCGGCATTGCTGGCGGGACGCCATGTGATGCTGGAGAAACCGCCGGGGGCGACGTTGTCAGAGGTGCATGCGCTGACGGCATTGGCTGCCGAAACGGGCCTCACCCTTTATGCGACCTGGCACAGCCGGATGGCCTATGCGGTGGCCCCGGCCAAGGCGTGGCTGAAAGGCAAGCGCATCCTCGCGGCCCATATCACCTGGCGCGAGGATGTGCGGCGCTGGCATCCCGGGCAGGACTGGGTGTTTCAGCCCGGCGGCATGGGGGTGTTCGATCCGGGCATCAACGCGCTGTCGATCCTGACCGAGGTTCTGCCCGGCCCGGTGCATCTGACCGCGGCCACCCTGATCTACCCGGAAAACTGCCAGACGCCGATTGCGGCGGACCTGACGTTCTCGGGTAATGTCACCGCCGATTTCGACTGGCGCCAGACCGGGCCGCAAACCTGGGACATCGACGTGGCAACCGACAAAGGCCGGCTGGCGCTGCGGATGGGTGGCAACCGGCTGGAAATTGACGGGGTCGAGAGGGCGGGCGAAAACTCGATCATGGGCGAATACCCGGCGCTCTATGCACGGATGGCAAAGCTGGTAGCTTTGGGGTGCAGCGATGTCGATCTTGCCCCGGCGGTGCATGTGGCAGATGCTCTGTCGCTCGGGCGCCGCGTGAGCGGGGAAGCCTTCTACCTGTGAACATTATCTGTCCATAACTATCCCACGGGGGTCCGGGGGTGTGAAACCCCCGGCCCCGGCTGGCAAAGGAGACTGACATGCTGACTGGAAAACACCTGATCGCAGGCAATTGGGTTGCGGGCGATGCGACCTTCCTGTCCTCACCCGCCAACGGCGAGGCGCTGGCGTTCGCCATCGGTTCCCCGGCGCATGTCGATGCGGCGGCAAAAGGCGCAGAGGCGGCTTTCCCCAGCTATTCGGCACTGAGCCGTGAAGAGCGGGCGGTGTTTCTGGAGCGGATTGCGACTGAGATCGAGGCGCGCGCAACCGAGATCACCGCCATTGGCACTTCGGAAACCGGGTTGCCTGCCGGGCGGCTGGAGGGCGAGCGCGGGCGCACGACGGGGCAATTGCGGCTGTTCGCGGCCCACATCCGCAAGGGCGATTATCTGGACCGGCGCACGGATGCAGCACAGCCGGACCGCAAGCCTGCGGCGCGGCCGGAACTGCGGCTGATGCAGCGGCCGATCGGGCCGGTGGCGGTGTTTGGCGCGTCGAACTTTCCCTTGGCGTTTTCGACGGCGGGCGGCGATACCGCATCGGCGCTGGCGGCGGGCTGCCCGGTCGTGGTCAAGGGCCATTCGGCGCATCCCGGCACCGCCGAGATTGTGGCGCAGGCGATTGAAACCGCGATTCTGGCCTGCGGCCTGCATCCCGGGGTGTTTTCGCTGGTGCAGGGCGGGCGGCGCGATGTCGGCGAGGCTTTGGTGCAGCATCCGCTGATCCGGGCGGTCGGGTTCACCGGGTCGCTGGCCGGTGGGCGGGCGCTGTTTGATCTGTGCGCGCAAAGGCCGGAGCCGATCCCGTTCTTTGGCGAGTTGGGCTCGGTCAACCCGATGTTCCTGCTGCCGCATGCGGTGACGGCGCGGGGAGCTGCGATTGCGGCGGGTTGGGCGGGGTCGCTGACGATGGGGGCGGGACAGTTCTGCACCAATCCGGGGATTGCCGTGGTGGTCGACGGGCCCGAGGCGCAGGCGTTCATTGCGGCGGCCAAGGCGGCTGTGGCGCAGGTCGGGGAGCAGACCATGCTGACCGATGGGATCGCGCTGGCGTATCGCCAGGGCCGTGACCGGATTGCGGCGGGCACGGGCGTTCGGGCGGTGCTGACCTCGGTTTGTGAGATGCGGCTGGCGACGCCCTATCTGTTCGAGGTGTCGGGGGCGGATTTCTTGGCCAATCACGCGCTGGCGGAGGAAGTTTTCGGGCCGCTGGGGTTGATCGTGCTGGTCAAGGACTTGGCCGAGATGCAGGCGGTGGCGCAGGCGATGGCGGGGCAGTTGACGACGACGCTGCATCTGGACCCGGCGGATTATCCGGTGGCGCAGGATCTGATGCCGGTCTTGGAGCGCCGCGCCGGGCGGGTGCTGGTCAATGGCTTCCCGACCGGCGTCGAAGTGGTCGATGCGCAGGTGCATGGCGGGCCCTATCCGGCCTCGACCAACTTTGGCGCGACCTCTGTCGGCACCATGTCGATCCGCCGTTGGCTGCGTCCGGTGGCCTATCAGAATTTCCCGCAGGAATTGCTGCCGGTGGATTTGCGCTGAAACAAGGCCCCCTCCCCGCCCTCCCCCATGAAGTAGGGGAGGGGAAGGTGGCGTGTGATCCAGTTGTCAGACGTGGTCCAAGGCAGGTGTTGCGGCAGGCTCAGACCGTGATGAATTCACGGACAAAGGCGGTGGCGGGGCGGGCGCGGATGTCTTGCGGGCGGCCGATTTGTTCAATGCGGCCCATCGACATGACGACGACCAGATCGGTCAGTTCCATCGCCTCGTGCTGATCGTGGGTGACGAAGATCGTGGTCAGGCCGGTGGTGTCGTGAATCTCGCGCAGGCCCTGGCGCAGTTCGCGGCGCACCCGGGCATCCAGCGCGCCAAAGGGTTCGTCGAACAGCAGCATCCGGGGTTCGATCGCCAGCACCCGGGCGGGGGCGACGCGCTGGCGCTGGCCGCCGGACAACTGGCTCGGGTAGCGGCTGGCGATCTCGGGCAGTTGGATCAGGTCGAGGAGTTTGGTGACGCGGCGGTTGATTTCAGCCTCGTTCGGGCGCTGGCCGCGCGCGCAGGCCGCAGGCGGCGTTTTCAAAGACCGACATGTGTTTGAACAGGGCGTAGTTCTGGAACACGAAACCGGCGCGGCGGTCCTGCACCGACCGGCCGGTGGCGTCCTGACCGTCATAGAGGACGCGGCCCGTCGAGGGGAACTCCAGACCGCCGAGGATGCGCAGCAGCGTCGTTTTGCCTGATCCGGACGGCCCAAGCAAGGCCATGAGTGCGCCCGAGGGGATCGCCAGTTTGACCGGATGCAGGGCGGCGGCGCGGCCGAATTCCTTGGAAATCTCGTCGATCTCGATATGCATCCTGTGGCCTTTCAATGGCGGTGGGTTGCGGCCAGCTGGTCGGCATAGCGCCATTCCAGGGCCGACTTGAGGGCCAGGGTGACCAGCGCCAGCAGCGCCAGCACGGCGGCGAGGGTGAAGGCGGCGACCGAGCGGTATTCGTTATACAGCATCTCGATCGTGATCGGCATGGTGGCGGTTTGCCCACGGATTTTGCCGGACACCACCGCGACCGCGCCAAATTCGCCCATCGCGCGGGCGTTGCAAAGCAGGGTGCCATACAAGAGCGCCCAGCGGATTTTCGGCAGGGTCACGGTGAAGAACACGCGCCAGCCACCGGCGCCAAGGGTCAGCGCGGCCTCTTCCTCGACCCTGCCCTGTTCGATCATCACCGGAATCAGTTCGCGGGCGACGAAGGGGAAGGTGAAGAACAGACTGGCGAGGATGATGCCGGGCAGCGCGAAGATGACCGGGTGGTCGGAGGCGACCAGCCAGCCGCCAAGCGTGGAATTGACGCCAAACAGCAGCACGAGGCAGAGGCCCGCGACAACCGGGGAGACCGAGAACGGCAGGTCGATCAGGGTGATCAGGAACGCCTTGCCCTTGAAGTCAAATTTGGTGATGGCCCAGGCGGCAGCCACGCCGAAACCGGCATTCAACGGCAGGACCACGGCGGCGGTGGTCAGGGTCAGGCGGATGGCGGACCCTGCCTCGGATTTGGTCAGGGATTTCAGGGCAGCACCTGCACCCTTGGCCAGCGCCTCGGTGAAGACCACGGCGAGGGGGGCCTAAAGGAGGACGCAGAGCAGCAAAACCACAGCGACGGTCAGCGACCAGCGGGCGAGCCGGGCCTCATCGGTGGGGCGGCGGAAGGTTGTGGCGCGGGTTGGGCCAATGCGGGCTGGAGCGATTACAGACAAGACCAATCCTCCGGCGGCTGAAAATCTGGACGGCGTTGATCACCAGCAGCATGGTGAAGGCGATCACCAGCATGGCAATGCCGATGGCGGCGGCGGCGCTGTAGTTGAACTCCTCCAGCCGGATGACGATCAGCAGCGGGGCGATTTCGGTCTTGTGCGGGATGTTGCCCGCGATGAAGATGACCGGGCCGTATTCGCCGACCGGCCGCGCGAGGGCCAGGGCAAAGCCGGTCAGGGCGGCAGGGGCCAGCATCGGCAGGACCACGCGGCGCAGGGTCATCAGACGGCCTGTGCCAAGGGTGGCAGAGGCTTCTTCGACCTCTTGCTCGATCTCCTCGATCACCGGTTGCACGGTGCGGGTGACGAAGGGCAGACCGACGAAGACCAGGGCGATCAGTATGCCCCATTGAGTGTAGGCGATCTGGCCTCCCGCCGAGGCGGCGATCTGACCGAAAGCGCCGTTGGGCGCGTAAAGCCTGGTCAGGGCGATGCCGGCCACAGCGGTCGGCAGGGCAAAGGGCAGATCGACCGGGGCGTCGATCAGCTTTCGGCCGGGGAAGTCATAGCGCACCAGCACCCAGGCCAAGGCCACGCCGAAGACCAGATTGATCAGGGCGGCCAGCAACGACAGCCGGAACGACAGGAACCGGGCGGCCCAGACCCGTTGGCTGTTGACCACCTGCCAGATGTTCGAGACACCGAATTCGGCACCCATCAAGAGTAGGGCACCGATCGGCAGGATGACGACCAGAGGCAGCATGGTCAGGGTGATCCCCATGCTGAGGCCGAAGCCCGGCATGGGAGAGCGCTGGATCAGCGGACGGGTCATTTTGCCACGTAAATCTGGTCGAACACGCCGCCATCGCCGAACTGTTCTTTCTGAACCTTGGCCCAGCCGCCAAAATGGGCGATGTCGACCAGTTCCAGTTTCGGGATGCGGGCCACGTCAGCCGGGTCGGCCTTGGAAGTATCCCAGTCCCGGTAGAAGTTCTTGAAGATGATCGCCTGACCTTCCGGGGTGTAGAGGAAGTCGAGATGGGCCTTGGCCAGTGCCTTTTGGTCATCGGTTTTGAGGTTGGCGTCGATGATGGCAGCAGGGGGTTCGGCGAGGACCGAGACCGAGGGCACGACGATTTCGAAATTATCGGCACCAAGCTCCTGTCGGGCCAGATAGGCTTCGTTTTCCCAGACGAGCAGCACATCACCGATGCCGCGTTGGGCGAAGGTGGTGGTTGAACCACGGGCCCCCGAGTCCAGAGCCGGAACGTGGGAATAGAGCGCCTTTTCAAACCCGACCGGGTCTTTGCCGTTTTTTTCCGCCCAGGCCGGCGCCAATGTGACCACTTGCGCATTCAGCCCGTCGATCACCGCCCGCGCCTGTGCGCCCGAGCCGCCATGCGAGGCTTCAAGCGTGGGGGCGTCATGGCCTTGGGCAACCCACCAGGCCGAACAGGCCTTGTCGATGGCGGCGTAAAGTTCGCGGGCCGGGTCGTAGCTGACCTTCAGCAGGCTTTCGGCCTGCACGGTTTGCGGTTGGCCAAGGCCGAACACCGCGCGCGCCAAGGCCGCCATAGCTCCCTTGACCAACCGCGTGACGGGCCCGCCGGTCAGATGTTGCGATCCGGTCGGAACGGTGACGCGGCCATCGCTCAGGCCGCGCACATGGGTGCCCTGCGCCGTGATCTGGCCGGCATTGGTGATGGTCTTGAACATATCCGCCTCCTGGGTTTCCATGCTTGGCCAGTGGCCTTGGCTTTACATGCATATCGCGACAGAGGTAGTAGATATTTGCAACAGAAAAATATCATCTAATTCAATCGTGATTATGGAACGGGATTCTGTTTTGCTGGGCTAGGGCGGTGGGAAGGGGCTCGCGGTGGAATGGGGGCGATTCGAGCCCTGGGGAAGCCAGAAATTCGACAGGCGGTTCGAGGAAAAGACCAGAACATTGCAGCCTTGACCCCACAGGCCAGCCCGTGCCGGTCGTAGGGGTAGAGCCGAGCGGATTAACAACGCCGGCAATGTGCCTCCGGGCGATGCAACAATTGATCAGTGGTTTCCAAGAGCGGGTGACAGCCCTGCCCGGATCGACCATCACCCCGGTTGGTGGTAAAACCCATTTGTTTGGGTCCAACGGCGAGCGGCTGAACGGCAATCGCTTTGAAACTGGGCACCATCAATGCGGTTTGCGTTGGATCGGACGCGGGAGAGCGCTGCTGCGGCTTGTTAGCGGCTGAATCAGGAAAGGTCCAAACCGTTTTTGGGGCGGTTCAGGTGATGGCACAGTTTGTGCAAGGTGCCAAAACGCGAAGGGGCAGCGCAACGGAGCTGCCCCTTTTCCAAGCGTTTTCAGGCGACTAAACCGGCCCGTTCAAACCGGGTTGTCGCAACGCACCGTCACCTGCATCACGCCCTTGACCTGCGCCGGCCATTTCAGGTTCACCAGGTTGCGCAGCGCCCCCTGTTCGACCTGGGTATAGGGCGTCACGAACTGGCTGGCGTTGAGCGTATTGGTGATCGCCCCCTCTGCCACCAGGCTGGTGACATTGCGGGCATAGCTGCCGAACGGCAAAAACGCCGAGCCATCCACCACCCAGGTATCGGCAGCGGTATTCTGGCTGTGCTGCACCAGAACCGGGCTGGAGGTCGGCTGCGTCACCCCGTTGAACGTGTTGTTGTCAAAGGTGATGTTGCGGAAGCTGAGATAGGACAGCGGCGCATAGGTCGCATCCACCGCCTCGATCCGGTCGACCACCGTCCCCACCACCCGGAACGTGTTGTTGGCCACGATATAGCCTTGCAGCGAATGCCCGGTGCCGCGCGGCGTGATCACCAGCCAGCGGAACCACGGCGCCACATTGGACGCCGTAAAGACGTTGCCCGAAATGTTGATGCCGCCGAACGTGTACTCACTGCCAAAGTTCGGATCGTTGTCATGCTCGTTCGACAGCTCGATCCAGCAGTTGTCGATGTAATTGCCGGTCACGAAACTTTTCATGTTGGTCTGCGTGAACACGATCCCGGCCCGCCGCACCCCTGCCGTGGCATCATCGCCGCCAAAGAAGTGGTTGCCCAGGAACATATGCCCCGACCCGGCCACAATGCCGAAATGCGCGAATCGGCTGGCGCGGTTCAGCCGGATTTTGGCGTCATTGGCATTGACGTTGAAACAGATCGTGGTGCGATCCTGCGCCAGCAGCCCCTGTTCGTTCGAGATGAACTGACAGCGGTCAATCTGCAAATCCTGACAGGCCCGGCCGATCGAGGTAACTCCGCGATCGCGGGGCTTGTTCAGCACACAATCGGCCACCCGGAACAATTCTCCGCCCGAAGCCAGCATGATGATGCTGGCCAGACCGAAGGACTGAAACTCGACCTCGGCCACTTCGAATTTCGACAAGGCGGTAAAGCCGCTGAAATCCAGCATGTATTTGTAGCGGTCAAAGGTGAACGTCCGCGTCCCCGCCGCCGCCCACAACGGCTGGCTCAGATCGACGGTGGCCGCCCCGATGTTCTTGGCGGTCACATAGACCTCGCGTCCGACACCGGTGCCGCTGATCCTTGCGCCGATCGGAATGTTGGCGACATTGGCCACCCCGGTCAGCCGCGCCGGAGTGGCCACAGCGTAGGTCGCAACCGAGGTCACGGTGGTGGTGTTCCACGCAGTCGAGGTGATCGCCGACAACTGGCCATTGCGCAACACCCGCCGCTCGGCGAATGTGGTAAGACCGCACAAAGCCGCCACATCAATCGGCCCGTCCAGTTCGACCCGCCGCCCGCTCAGGTTCAATTCGACATGGTCGGTGTAGAAAAACAGCGCCTGCAAAGCCTTCTTGAACCCGGGCAATTCCGCGCCAAAGGCCATCGTGTAACTCGCCAGGTCAAAGTTGCGCCGCAGCACCAGATTGGCAGTGGCAGGCATCGCCACCGTGCCCTCGAACTCGACCGGATTGTCGAAGGTCATCGAGGCGGACAGGAAATAATTGCCGGGGCTGACCAGCACCGTCTTGCCCGCTGCCGCATTGTCCGCCGCGTTGAACGCCGCCAGATCGTCGGTGACACCGTTGCCCACCGCGCCATAATCGCGCACGTCAACCCAGTTGAACATGACCGAGAAAAAGATGTCCGAGACATCCTCGATCACCACATCCTCGATCCGCACCACGCCGCCGGTCGGCCCGGTCAGGTCCAGCCCGAAATGGCCATTGACCGGTGCCAGCCCCCAGATCATGCCGACGCCCTGCCGGTTGCCCGAACCGATGATGGCGGTGAGGGTGACGATCTGGCCATAGGTGGTCAGCTGCGTCGATGGCCCGGCCTGCACCGCCGTGGTGACATTGGTGCCGCCCGAATTGCCCGCCCAGCCCGCGATCCGCACCGCTGGCAGCGCCCCGCTCATCGCCTTGACCTTGATCGTGACCCGCAGATACAGCCCCGGCTCGAACGGGATCGACTGGAAGCAGCGCAGTTTCTGCGTGGCCAGGGTCTTGGTCAGTTCCAGACAGCCACCGAAATCCTGATCGGTCGGCACGAAAGCCGCATTGGACTGCGCCAGATAGCTGCCCTGCCCGGTCAGCCCGTCTTCGCGCGACCACAGATTCAACCCCGCCGCAAACGGCGGCGGCATCAGGACCAGCCCTTCGGTAATCGCCTTGTTCATGCCCTATACTCCCGCCAAGTTGCCACCAAGAGGCCTAAGCCCATGCGGCGACAGGGGTAGCGATTGGCGGTTAACGGCGGGAAACCGGGGCGTACGGTCGGTGGCGCTGGCGCGCAACGGCCGGTGCCGGGGGTTTCACACCCCCGGACCCCCGTGGGATATTTGGGCCAATATGTAAGGCGAAGGGTCAGGCCCCGACGTCACTCGATTTCTGCAAC
>JAYUGA010000259.1:0-3675 GCA_043738565.1 Rhodobacterales bacterium | reverse complement strand
ACCAGCGATAGGCGATTTCGCAAAGGACGGGATCGAAGATCGACGTGCCCGAGGCTGTCGCGGCATCGGAGGCTTGGTAATGATCGGCGAGGAAGGCTTCGGTCGTCAACTCATGGCCCAGTTCGGCCTCCTTGGCGCGCTTCTTGGCATAGAAGCTTGGGTCGCCCGACGAATGCGATGGCATCAGCACGCCGCCGTTGGTCTTGTCGGCGCCGACAACATGCTCGCCGCGCATCAGATCCTGGCCGAAAGTGCGGGCGAGGGATTTAGCCATGTGCGGCCTCCTTTTTCTGGCGCCGTGCGGTGGCGGCCTTGGCGACTTGATCGGCAAGACCACCGTCGCCGAGGACCGCGCCGTCGTTGAACGCCTTGGCGGCGCCGGGTTTGTAATCCTTGCGCGATCCGTTGCCGGGCATCGGGCTGCCGCCCAGGCAGGCGCGATCGCCTTCGCCGCGGCCGAGTTCCGACCGGATGCCCATATCCAGCCAGGCCCGCTTGCGATCCTGCCACCAGCCTTTTCGGGCATCGAGGATCGAGAAGGGCGGGATGCCGAAGCGCGCGGCGAGGCTGCCGGAGGACGAGGCGGCCGGTTGGTGATCGCTGTCGCCAACCCCGCCGCCTTGCCCCTCGCCACCCAGCGCGCCCAGCATCGCCAAATTCGAACCCCGCCAGCAATTCCTCCAGTTCAGCCTCGTCGAAGCCGATCATGTCCAGATCGAAATTCTCATCGCGCAGCGCTGCCAGTTCCGAAGCCAGCATCGCGTTGTCCCACCCGGCGTTTTCGGCAATCCGGTTGTCGGCAAGGATCAGGGCCCGGCGCTGGGCCTCGGACAGGTGGTCCAGAACGATCACCGGCACCTGCGCCAGGCCGAGAGATTGCGCCGCCATCAGCCGTCCGTGCCCGGCGATAATCACGTCGTCCTCGCCGATCAGGATCGGGTTGGTGAAACCGAACTCGGCAATCGACGCCGCGATCTGCGCCACCTGATCGGCGGAATGGGTGCGGGCGTTGCGGATGTAGGGCACCAGCCGAGCGGTTTGCATCATGTCGATCTGCAAGGGTCGATCTCCTGAAAGGAAAAGGCCCGGTGACGAACACCGGGCCAGTTGGGGCGGGCAGGGAGGTGGGTGAAAACGACGATTGTTGGGTGCGTGCGTACCTGCGAACCCAATAGTGCGAACCTAGGGCGCGAACCCAGAAAAAATGTGTGACGCTAGAGACTTAGCGCGCTCTTGCCCCCCGCATACGCCTCAAGCCCGGGTGGAACCAAGGCCGGGGGGGGCAGGCAGGGGGCAGGGAGGGTGCGCCCGAATGGGTGGCGGAGCCAGACGATCTGTCGCCCATGTGTTCCACCATCCTATCTGCTTTATGCCCCAGAACCCGAAGAAGTGTCGCGCCCGAAGTTCAACGCGTTTTGCGGGTTATCCTGCGTGTTGACCACGCTTTCGCGCGGGATTGCGCCGGTTTCGTCCGGCACCTTGAGCTTACGATTTGATTTTGTTTGGGAATTCAGCTTCTTTGCAATCGTCAGGAGTGCGGCTGCCCAGCGGCGCCAGGCGGTTGATCTCACGCAACCAGCGCGGATGCAGACCTGACGCCAGCGCGCCCCCTCGGCCCGCAGCCAAACGATCCGCGCGTCCTCGGGGTCGACCAGCAACAACCAGTCGAGGCATTCCTCCATCCGGGTAATGGCAGCGGCGCTTGGGATCACCCGCATCGGGGCCTCTGGCGTGTAGCCATAGGCGTGTTTGGCATCATGCACCACGGCGGGCCAATACGAGCTATAGCCTCGGGGCCGGTCCCTCTCGGGCAGACGGCGCAGGGTGTAGGCTGCTTCCTCGAAGCGGTCCTCGATGTCGTGGGGGCTCAGGGTCATTCGGTTCTCCATCGGGGTTCAATAAATCTGGCGGGCTCGCAGGGCGGCCTCGGTGACCAACCCGGCGGCAAGCAGCGCCGCGCGCTTGGATGTCGACACGGCGCTGGGTGGGACGTAGCGGCCGGAGTTGATCCAGTCGGCCGTCATGACCATGAGTTCGTAGGCGGTGGGCTTGGGGGCCGGTGCCCGTTCCCCAGCACTTTTCGGCCTTGCCGCGAGTGCCAGCCTCAGGGCCTGGCGCTTTGCGATCGCCTTCGTGAAATACGCCCAGGTCCGGATCGGATCGGCGCGTCTGTGCTTAGTGCGTTCAGCGACGGTGGGCAGGATGTCGGCGGCAAGATCGTAGTCCGTTGCCAGCCAGCCCTCGATCACCGGCCTCGTGGTGGCGATGGCGATCCTTGCGGCTTGGCTCAACCCCTCGCCGCAAGCTGCCAGGCACGCCGCTTCGGCTTCAGCCGCGGCAGCGGCGGCTTGGTCAAAGACGGGGGCGGAAACGGCCCTCGCGGGTGCGTCACGCGCAGTAGTAGTAATCTTTAGTATCTTTAAAGTATCAAGGGCGGCCACTGTGGCCGGGGGGTCCGGGTCTGATGGCCGGTTGTCAAGCGGCCGCAATGGCCGGTTGTCGCCGTTGGCCGGTTGGTCCGAAAGCCCGAAATCACCGTCATCCGGCCCGTCATCCAGCATGCCGTGGGGGGCCGGTTTGCGCCCCTCAAAGGCCGACAGCAGGATCATGTCCGACTGCCTGCTGCCATTGCCCCGGCGGCGGACAATACGCCGGATCACGCCGCGGCCCTCCATATCGGCCAACACCCGGCGCACCGTCCGCTCGCCCAGCGCGGTCTGGTCGGCAAGGGTCTTTTGCGACGGCCAGCTGATGCCATACTCGTTGGCATAGTTCGCCAACACGAGCAGGATCACCTTTTCGGCGACGCCGCCCGCGGCATAGTCCAGCGCCCAGGTGATGGCCTGAACGCTCACAGCGTCGCCGTGACCGTCAGACGTTTGACGATCGCGGCCATCAGCGCAATGCGCTTATCGGCCTCGTCCTGGCGCATCTTGCCCGCCCGGACACGGGACCAGTAGAACTGCCGCCGCAGGTCCAATTCGCGCTGGGCTTCGGTGATCAGGGCGGTGATCGGGAAGGGGCCGACTGGGGTGGTGTTTGCCATGATTGCCCCCTCAGCGCCGACCGGCGACAGCGCGGCTGGCGCCCGCTTTGCGGGCCTCCTGCTCGCACAGCCAGTCTCTGACGGCCTCCATGCGGTAGAGCACCTTGCGCCCCACCCGGACGCAGGGCGGGCCAAAGCGCCGCGTCTCCCAAGGCTGCAAGGTGTCGACCGAAAGGGTCAGTTCTCGGGCGAGGTCGGTGCGGTCCAACCAGCCCGTCAGCAGGCCGGTGTCCACCTCGGACACGGCCGTCTCCACATCCTTCAAGCCAATGTTCTTCATGTCTTTTCTCCATGCCCGGCGCTCCAAAAATCAGTGCGCCAACGTCGGTCAGGAGAGCCAAGCACACGCCTGGCACCGGCAAGGAGGCAGAAACCGGCAGAAACAAACCGGCAATTCTGCCGGTCGCGTTATCCACGACTTTTGGATAGGCGCCCTCGGATTTCGTTTTGAACAAACGGGCAACTCTGACAGCTTTGGGGAGAGCAGTTCACAACCAGAATCGCCAGATGGCCACCCCCGCTTCGCGGCTGGGGTTATGCGCACAGGAATTGAGTTCACCGTTTCGGCCTGTGATCGGCATCGTCTAGATGCGATCATTTCGGCACCATCTTCGCCGCAGAGGCATGTC
>JAYUGA010000258.1:0-3697 GCA_043738565.1 Rhodobacterales bacterium | reverse complement strand
CCGTTTCACAGTGCTCGGCACGCCGCAAACGCAACGCGGGGGATGGCTCTGTCCAAGGGAAGGGGTAACTCGACCTCAGGCCGAATTGTGCAACAGAGCCCCCGCGCCGATGGCAAGAGCCGGATGGATCTCCTGCACTACCGGGCGGAACAGGGCTTCACCCGCCCGGACCCGGCGATCACGGAGCATGGGCTGCGACCCTCGCATCACGCCCCGATCTCGCGCCCGCTGTGGGCTTCGATGATTGCATCGCATGGGGTGCCCTTGTCGCGCAGGATCTTGAAAGCCCGGGCGCGGCGGCGGCTGAACCCGCTGTTCGTCGGCTGGTTGATGGGCTGGCCCATCGGTCACGCGCTCTGCGCCTGCTCGGAAACGGACCTCACGGGTTCACTCGAACCCGTGGCGTTCACCCGCTCGCACCCACTGCCAGCAGCGCATGCGTGGCGCGCTCTCGCAGCTGCCCATGGCCTCAGGCCCGTGGATCTGGCGTCCGGTGGAGGGGCCGGAGGGCCTGACACAGATGAACCTCTTTGAAAGAATGCTGCCATGAGCATGCAGGGGCGGTTCTTGCGCGCAGGCGGTGGACGCGTGAAACGCGCGCTGGGCGTGCAGGCGATCCTGGAATGGGCGTTCCGGGTGGAAAAAGCGCAGCTGGAACTGCCTTTGTCGAAGGACCTTTCGGAGGAAGGCTTCGGGTTTGGCATGGAATACGTGCTGATCCAGCGCGCGCGATTGGGGCGCAAGGTCGACGGCGGGGGCCGTAGTTCCCAGTCTTACACCCATCAGGATGCCGAGATCGTGGCTGCTACCTTGGCAGGGATGCCCGACAGCCTCGGCCGCAAACGCATGGCGATCCACGTCGCCGAACTGGCTCGTGCAGGAATGACGCCCGACTGGTTGCCAGGGGTGGTGCCGCGCTGCGTGCCTGTCGCGACCAAGAGCAACCAGCACGGCGAGCGATCCACCACGGTGGTGGTTGGCATCGAACGCGTGCTGCACCGTGGGCGCTGGCGCAGCTTCGAGGTCTTGGCATGCCCAGTCACCTGGCGACCGCATCCCGAGCAGATCGCATCCGCGCGGTGCAGCTATGAGGATTGGTGGCAGGCGCTGGACTGGGTGCGGGATGGGCTGGCGGTGGGCGGCATGCTGCGGGAGGTGGAGGTGAGGGACGCAATGCCGAAGGAGCGGCCGTGGCTGGCGCGTCGGGTTTGATGGACCGCATCGGTTTAGCATTAGCGGACTCGCCGATGCCATCTGCGCTCAGTCAGGCGCACCGAAGCCTTGATTGCATTGCAATCAGTGCGTAGACTCCAAAGTGCAACCGGAGGGTGCCATGGCCAGTATAACGATTCGGAACCTTGACGATGATGTGAAGCGCCTCCTGCGTGTGCGGGCGGCCGAGCATGGCCGCTCGATGGAGGAGGAGGCGCGCGACATCTTGCGACAAGTCGTCAGCCAGCCCGGTGTGCCGCAGAACCTCGGTCAGGCCATCCATGCTCGGTTTGCAGCGCTGGGCGGCGTCGATCTGGCGCTGCCGGTCCGGACGCCGATGCGGCCCATCCCGGATTTTGAGTGATCCATGATCCTGCTCGATACCAACGTGGTTTCCGAACTGATGCGCGCCGAACCAGCCCAGCCCGTGTTGGGCTGGTTTGCCAAGCATGACGCGGCGGATTTGTTCATCTCGGCCGTCACCGAGGCCGAACTGCGCACAGGCGTCGCGATCCTGCCCGAAGGCCAGCGCCGCGACCGGCTGCAATCAGCGATTAACGCTATGATCGACCAAGACTTCCAGGGGCGCGTGCTGCCCTTCGACAGCCCCGCCGCCAAAGCCTACGCAGAGATCGCGGCCCAGCGCCGTGCGGCTGGTCGCCCCATCGCCGAGGCTGACTGTCAGATCGCCGCCATCGCCCGTGCCACAGATTCCCCCATAGCCACCCGCAACGTCAAGGATTTTGACGGCTGCGGCATCCGCCTGATCAATCCCTGGAACGACCAATGAACGCCGTTGAAATCGAACGGGCCATTTCCGAACTGGCCGAGAAACCCTTTGACGGCCAAGAGTTCCCCTTCCAATTCCTCGAAGGCTTCGGGAACAAGGAAACCACGCTGAAACGCCTGCGTCAGGGAGTGTCGAACAAGTCCGACCTCGGCGGCGTGCTGCAGACCAACAATATCCACATCGTCACCTGCGATACCGGCCAAACTTCGGCCACCCTCGCCGCCCTGCGCGCCAGCCCCGCCACGGCCAAGGGCAAGGCCCGCTTCATCCTTGCCACCGATGGCGAGACGCTTGAGGCCGAAGACCTCACCTCTGACGACCCGCCTGCCGCCTGCGCCTATCCTGATTTCCACGACCATTTCGGCTTTTTCTAGCCGCTCGCGGGCATCACGACCGTCAAGCAGATCTGCGAAAGCGCCTTTGACATCAAGGCCACCGGCCGCCTGAACCGGCTTTACGTCGAGCTGCTGAAGGACAACCCAGACTGGGGCCTTGAGGCGCGCCGTCATGATATGAACCACTTCATGGCGCGGCTGATCTTCTGCTTCTTCGCCGAAGACACCAACATCTTCCATGGGGGTGCGCTGTTCACCACGACCGTCACCCAGTTCAGCGCGGGTGATTCCTCGAACACCCATGCGGTGATCGGCGAAATCTTCCGCGCGATGAACACCAAGCTTGCCGATCGCGCCGCGTCAACCTTGCGCAACTGGGCCAACACCTTTCCCTATGTGAACGGCGGGCTGTTTTCCGGCGATACCGACGTGCCGCGCTTTTCGAAGATCGCGCGCAGCTATCTTTTGCATATCGGCAACCTCGACTGGCGAAAGATCAACCCGGACATCTTTGGTTCGATGATCCAGGCAGTGGCGGATGAGGGCGAGCGGTCGGCGCTGGGCATGCACTACACCTCGGTGCCGAACATCCTGAAGGTGCTGAACCCGCTGTTTCTGGATGACCTTCGCGCCGGGCTGGAGGAGGCGGGCGACAATGCCCGCAAGCTGCTGAACCTGCGGGCGCGGATGGCGAAAATCCGCGTGTTTGACCCCGCCTGCGGGTCGGGCAGCTTTCTGGTCATCGCCTATAAGGAAATGCGAGAGATTGAGGCCGCGGTGAACCTGCGCCGGGGCGAGGCTGCGCGCGAAACCGACATCCCGCTGACCAACTTTCGCGGCATCGAGCTGCGCGACTTTGCCGCCGAGATTGCCCGGCTGGCGCTAATCATCGCCGAGTTTCAGTGCGACGGGCTGTATCGTGGCGACGGGCCAGCGCGGGCCGAGTTCCTGCCGCTGAATTCGCAAAACTGGATCACCCAAGGCAACGCGCTGCGGCTGGACTGGCTGTCGATCTGCCCGCCGACCGGGACGGGTGTGCGGTTTCAGGCAGAGGATTTGTTCCACACGCCGCTGGATCAGGCGCAGATTGATTTCGAGAACGAGGGCGGGGAGACCTATATCTGCGGAAACCCGCCTTATGTCGGCTCAACATGGCAGACGACTGAGCAGAAAGAGGATTTGCAGCGCATCTTTGAGGGGCAGACCAAAAGCTGGAAATCGCTAGACTACGTGGCGGGCTGGTTCATGACGGTCGCCGACTGGCTCTGTTGCACAAATCGGGTGATAGGCTTGCCTCCCCTTTCCCCGGACAGACTCATCCTACGGCTTCAGTGACGGGTATGCCGAGCGCGGTGAAGCC
>JAYUGA010000257.1:0-54962 GCA_043738565.1 Rhodobacterales bacterium | reverse complement strand
TTTCAGCGCGTAGCCGCCAGTTGCCACGAAATCGAGGCAGGCGTCGAATTCTTGTTTTGTTAGAGTGGCATAGGGGCCGGCGGTGCTGACTTCGGCGTGGAGTTGATCGGCGTCGATGGACCGGCGCAGGCGGTGGCGAGGATGTGCTGGCACAGCACGTCGCGGGGGCCGGGGCCACGGGGGTCGCCATCAAGATCGTGGTCGCGGACGGCCTGCAAGGCGGCCTGACATTCGACAACTTCCCAGCGGTTGGCGGGGACGAGAAGAGCTTTGGACGGGGCGTTGTAGCGGTGGTTGGCGCGGCCGATGCGCTGGACCAGGCGCTTGACGTTTTTAGGTGCGCCGACCTGGATGACCAGATCGACGTCGCCCCAGTCGATGCCGAGGTCGAGAGAACCGGTGCAGACCATCGCCCTTAACGATCCGTTAACCATTGCCTGTTCGACGCGTTCGCGTTGTTCGCGCGAGAGCGAGCCGTGGTGGATGCCTACGGCCAAGTTTTCGGTATTCTGTAACCACAAATTATGAAAAAAGATTTCCGCCTGCGCCCGGGTGTTGTGGAAGATCAGCGTGATGCGGTGGCGTTTGACCTGTTCGAGGATGGCGGGGATGGCGTATTTGCCGCCGCCACCGGACCACGGCGGGGCCTCGTCGGTGACCAGCATCCGGATGTCGGGGTCGGGGCCGGGGTCGGCTAACAGGATGTTGGTATTGGCAGAAAGGAAGCGGGCGAGGGCGGGGGGATCCTCGACGGTGGCGGAGAGGCCGATGCGGCGGAGGGTGGGCGACAGGGTGGTGAGGCGGGCGAGTTGCAGCATCAACTGGTCGCCGCGTTTGGATTCGGCGAGGGCGTGGATTTCGTCGATGATGACGCGCTGGAGGTTGGCGAAGATTTTCGGGGAATCCTCGTAAGTTAGCAATAACGCTAGAGATTCTGGCGTGGTTAGCAGGATATGGGGCGGGTCGGCGCGTTGGCGGCGGCGTTGGGTGTAGGAGGTGTCGCCGGTTCTGTCCTCGATGCGGATGGGCAGGTTTGCGCCTTCGACCGGGCGGCGCAGGTTGCGGCGGATGTCGGCGGTGAGGGCTTTCAGCGGCGAGATGTAGAGCGTGTGGAGGCCGTTGTATCCATTGGATAATTCGGTGAGAGAGGGCAGGAACCCCGCAAGGGTCTTGCCGCCGCCGGTGGGGGCGATGAGGAGAGTGGCGGGGTCGGCGGCGCGGTCCAGCATGGCAAGCTGGTGGGGGTGCAGGGTCCAGTTTTGGGCGTGGAGCCATGCGGTGAGGGCGGGGGGGAGGTGCATGGCGGGAAGATAGGGGGTGGTTATGGTGGGGGGAAGCGGGGGTTTCGGGGAAAGGGGAGTGCGGTGGCTTAATGCGATGATTTTGCGGGGGAATTGGTGTCTTGAATCCGTCTTGATCGTGTCTTGCTTGCGTCTCTGCGCGATCTTGGGTCGGAGGGCGTTAACGATTGGGAGCGAATCGGGGGATGGGCGATAGGGAAGGTGCGTCATGAATGCGCACCCTACTTGGCGATCACGCCTGTGACCCATGCGAGGGTTAGCTTGGTGCCGCCTGGGAGAAGGTGGTGCAAGGGTTCTGCGCGCGTTGCGGCTATCCCGAGGTATCGGCAGAACGCGGCGAAGTCTTCGAACCATTTGTGGTCGAGCGAGAAGGATTGAACCACCATTGCAGCGGCATCGGTTTTGAAGCGGGCGGCTTCGATCACGGCGGCGGCGGTCCGGTGGAAGAGCTGGTAGCGCAAGCCGGGCGGCGGCGGGTAGGCGCAGCCGAGCATGGCGCAGATGGCGGTGAGCCTTTCGACCTTGCCCGAAGAGGCGTCTTGCAGCCATTCAGCGATTGTGGGGCCGAAAGTCTCGTTCACTTTGGCTTCGATGGCGACGGCAAAGGTCTGACCCGCAGATTTGATGAGAGCGAAGACGTCGCACTGACTGGCGCGACCGCGTCCGGGCATTTCGACCTTGTGTTCGGGGATGGCGAAGTCGAGTTCTGCATCAGGCCCAAAGATCGCGGCGATCTCGGGCGGCAGGCCGCTCGGCAGAAGTTTGGGCCGCTTCCCATGAGAGGGCGGCGGACATTGCCGAGTAGCCTTGGCGCCAATGTTTTTCGGGGTCGGCGAGGAGCGCTTTCCAATCGTCAGGGCCTGTCGTTGGGATCAGCTTGGTCGGGATCAGGATTTTGTTCATGGTGAATGCCCTTTTTTAAGGGAAAGGTACTGGCGATGTTGGGCCAATTTATGGCAGCGCGGCGGGTTTGCAGTCAACTGGCGCTACTGAGAAGCGGTTCTGTCCAGAGTTGGGGTGAACCCCGACCTACTTGTTTCTGCGGGCGCTTGGGGCTAGTCGGGCGGGATGAAAATACTTTTCCTGGGCGATGTGATGGGGCGGGCGGGGCGGGCGGCGGTGGCGGAGCGGCTGCCGAAGTTGCGGGCCGACTGGGGGTTGGATTTTGTCGTCGTGAATGGCGAGAATGCGTCGCAGGGGGCGGGGATTACCGGGGAGCATGCCAAGGGGCTGCTCGACGCCGGGGCGGATTGTGTGACGCTGGGCGACCATGCGTTTGACCAGAAGGACATGATCCAGTTCTGCGAGACCGAGGGGCGGATTTTGCGGCCCCTGAATTTCTCGAAGGTGGCACCGGGGCGGGGGGCCAAGGTGTTTACGGCGACGCAGGGGCGCCGGGTGCTGGTGGTGCAGGCGCTGGGGCAGGTATTCATGAAGCGGCCGTTTGATGATCCGTTCTCGGCGGTGGAGACGGTGTTGAAGACGCATCCCTTGGGCGGATCGGTGCAGGCGACGATTGTCGAGATTCATGCCGAGGCGACCAGCGAAAAGATGGCGATGGGGCATTGGTGTGATGGGCAGGCGTCCCTGGTGGTGGGGACGCATACCCATGTGCCGACCGGCGACGCGATGATCCTGGGCAAGGGGACCGGCTATCTGACCGATGCGGGGATGTGCGGGGATTATGACAGCGTGATCGGGATGGAGAAGCTGGAGCCGCTCAGGCGGTTCATCACGGGGATGAACTCGGCACGGTTCGAGCCTGCCGGGGGGCAGGCGACGTTGAGCGGGGTCTATGTCGAGACCGATGACAAGACCGGGAAAGCGGTCAGGATTGCGATGGTGCGGCAGGGCGGGAAATTGCAGCAGGCGGGGGTTTGAAACGTCCACCTGTGGGGCATGAGGTTTTCTAACGGGAATTCAGCGGGTTGCGGATTTTGTCAAGGGTTTGCTCGGAGAGGTTGACGCGGTGCGACTGGAGGGTCGGCGGCAATTTTTCTGCGAAAAATTGAGGGTGTGAAGACAGGGGCAATTTTTCTGCGAAAAATTATGGGTGGTGTGTCGGTTTGAGGCGGGACGCGGGGCCGGGACTGGCGTTCGGTGGCGGGGTCAAACGAGGAACGTCAGGTGGGGCATTGGAAGTTTCGGACGGCACTATTGGTGCTGGGGGTGGGTTGGGGAGCGACCCAGCCTTTGGGCAAGATCGCGGCCTCCTCGGGGCATGGGCCGTTTGCGCTGATCTTCTGGCAACTGGTGGTGTGCACGGTGCTGCTGGGGGCGATCACGCTGGTGCGGGGCCGCGGGCTGGTGCTGACCCGGCGGGCGCTGGGGTTTTATGGCGTGGTGGCGCTCTTGGGGACACTGGTGCCGGGAGCCACGTTTTACATCTCGGTCGCACGGCTGCCGGCCGGGATCATGTCGATCCTGATCTCAACGATCCCGCTGATGGCCTTTCCGCTGAACCTGGCGCTGGGCAGTGACCGGTTCGACTGGAAGCGGCTGGGCGGGTTGCTGCTGGGGCTGGGCGGCGTGGCGCTGATCGCGCTGCCGCGGGCGAGCCTGCCCGATCCGGGGATGGTGGCCTTTCTGCCGCTGGCCCTGATTGGCCCGGCCTGTTACGCGCTGGAGGGCACCTTTGTGAGCCGCTATGGCATGGCGGGGATGGACCCGGTGCAGGCGATGTTCGGGGCGTCGGTGATGGGGTTGATCCTGTGCGTGCCGGTGGTGCTGTTCACGGGTCAGTGGGTGAGCCCGATGCCGCCCTGGGGGCGTCCGGAGGCGGCGTTGCTGCTGTCGAGCGGGCTGCATGCGCTGCTCTATGCGGGCTATGTCGGGCTGGCGGCGGCAGCGGGGGCGGTGTTTGCGACCCAGACCAGTTACATCGTGACGGCGTCGGGGCTGGTGTGGGCGATGGCGCTGTTGGGCGAGCGGTTCTCGGGCTGGGTCTGGCTGGCGATGGTGGGGATGCTGGCCGGGCTGGCGCTGGTGCGGCCAAGGTTGCGTGGGGTTGCAGGGGCGGGGGCGGCTGGTGTAGAGGACGCCACCACCTGAAAGACAGCGGAGTAGGGGTCATGGCAGGCCATTCGAAATGGGCGAACATCCAGCACCGCAAGGGCAAGCAGGACAAGGCACGCTCGAAAGTGTTCTCGAAGCTGGCGAAGGAGATTACCGTCGCGGCCAAGATGGGCATGCCCGACCCCGACATGAACCCGCGTCTGCGGCTGGCGGTGAAGGCAGCCAAGGCGGTGTCGATGCCGAAGGACGTGATCGACCGGGCGATCAAGAAAAGCCAGTTGGGCGATGGGGCGGATTATAGCGAGATTCGCTATGAGGGCTATGGCGTGGGCGGTATCGCGATCATGGCCGAGGCTTTGACCGACAACCTGAACCGCACCGCGTCGAACGTGCGCAGCTATTTCACCAAATGCGGTGGCAACATGGGGCAGACCGGGTCGGTGTCGCATTCATTTGACCGGGTGGGCGAGATTTCCTATCCGGTGACGGCAGGCAGCGACGATGAGATGATGATGGCGGCCTTGGATGCGGGCGCCGATGATGTGGAAAGCGATGAGGACGGGCATTGGATCTATTGCGCGGTCGAGGCGTTGAATGCGGTGTCGGATGCGCTGGAGAAGGCGCTGGGCGAGTCGATTGAGAGCAAGCTGATCTGGAAGCCGCAGACCTTGACCGAGGTGGATCTGGAGACTGCGACCAAGCTGATGCGGTTGATCGACATGCTGGAAGAGGATGATGATGTGCAGAACGTGACGCACAACTTTGACATCCCCGAGGATGTGGCGGCGCTGCTGGAGTGACGGTCGTGGGGTGGGGCCCCAGCTTCGGTTCATCAACTTGTCATGGGGTTATGACATGGCTTCCTGAAACAAGGGGGCTGGCATGCGCTGTGTGGAATGGGGCGACGCGCCTGCTGCGGCGGGCTTTCTGGACTGGATCGATACGCCGCAGAACGGGCCGACCTTTACCTACTCCACGCCCGAGCAATCGTTTTGGCGGCGCAATCTGATCGGGGCGGTCGAGCGGCTGAGCGGGCGGGCGCGGTTTGAGCGGTTGTACCGGGACTGGGCGGCACGGCGCGACCGGTCTGAGGCGGTGTTCACCTCGGCCATTCGGGCGCTGGCGGTGGAGCCGGATGTGTCGGCGGCGGATCTGGCGCGGATACCGGCGGCGGGGCCGCTGCTGGTGGTGGCGAACCATCCTTATGGCATCATTGACGGCTTGCTGATCGGGCATCTGATCTCGACCAGGCGGGCGGATGTAAAACTGATCTGTCATTCCTTGCTGTGCCAGCCGCGCGAGGCGCGGGAGGTGTTGCTGCCGATTGACTTTGGTGCGGGGGCGGCGGCGCGGCGGGCCTCGGCAGAGACGCGGCGGCGGGCAGTGGAGTGGCTGGATCAGGGCCATGTGCTGATCCTGTTTCCGGGTGGTGGGGTGGCGACGGCTCCGCGACCTTTCGCGCGGCATGCGGCGGATTTCGCGTGGCATCCGTTTGTGGCGCGGCTGGCGCAGCGGCCGGGGGTCAGGACCGTTGCCCTGTTCGTGCATGGCCAGAATTCGCGGCTGTTTCAGGTGGTCAGCCATCTGTCCTATCCGTTGCGGGTCGCGCTGATCTTTCACGAGACGCGGCGGCGGAGGGGCGGGCGGGTTGCGGTGTCGATTGCCGAGCCGGTGGTGCTGGCGGGCGGTGACAAGGCGGCTGTGGTGGCCAGTTTGCGGGCGCGGACCTATGCGATGGCGGCGGGTGATGGCGCGGGCGCTGGCGAGGAGTTTGCGTTCAACGGCTGCATCAGGTTTTAGGTCGGATCAGGGGATCAGCACCTGACGGGCGCCTTGTTTGATAGCTTCGGTCAGGGCGGCGGTGGCGCGGGCGGTCAGGCGGCTGAACTGCCAGTACAGGGCAATGTCCAGCGGTGCGGCAGGTGACAGGTCGATCAGGCTGCCGTCCGCGAGGTGCCGGGTGACAAGTGCCTGTGGGTTCATGGCCCAGCCGAGGCCTGCCACGCAAGCCTCGACAAAGCCGTGGCTGGAGGCGAGACAGTGGCTGGGCGGGTTTGCAACGCCGCGGTCCATCGCCCATTGCGTTTGCAGCCGGTCCTTGTCGTTGAAGCGCAGGGCGGGGGCGCGGGACAGGGCGGCGGCGGTCGGGCCGTCGGGCAGCCAGCGGGCGATATAGGCTGGGCTGGCGGTCGCGACGTAGCGTAGTTTTCCCAGCGGAACGGTGTCGCAGCCTTGCAGCGGGCCGGGGTGAGAGGTGATGGCGGCGGCGACTTCACCGCGCTTCAGCCAGTCTTGCGAGACGTCCTGATCGTCGATGACCAGGTCGTAGAGAAAGCCGAAGGTCGCGGCGAGGGCGGGGATGACCCAGGTGGCCAGGCTGTCGGCATTGACGGCGATGCGCAAGGTGGCGGTGGCGGTGGCAAGCCCGAGGTCGTCTGACAGGGCCTTGTCCAGAAGGGCGATTTCGTCGTGGTGCCGGATCAGGCGCAGGCCGGTTTCGGTGGCGCTACAGGGCTGGCCCCGGCGGATCAGCAGGGTGCCGGTGGCATCCTCCAGCGCCTTGATGCGCTGCGAGACGGCGGATTGCGTCACATGCAGGTCAGCCGCCGCCAGAGCAAAGGAACCGCGACGGTGGACGGCGGCGAGGACGGCAAGCTGGGCGGGATCTGGCATTAGTTTGGCTTATGATATGGAAGAATAATTAATTGGAATGAAGCGGGTCCGAGGGGCTAGGTCAAGCGGTGTTTGTTTGAGGGGATGGGATGTTTGAGGCGGCGCTGAACGGCTATCTGACCGCGCTGAGCCTGATCCTGGCGATCGGGGCGCAGAATGCGTTTGTGCTGCGGCAGGGCATCCGGCGCGAGCATGTCGGCGCGGTGGTGGCGGTCTGTGCGCTGTCGGATGCGGTGCTGATTGTGGCCGGAGTGGCGGGGTTCGGCGCGATTTCGGCGGCGGTGCCGGGGGTTGCCGGGGTGATGCGCTGGTTCGGGGTGGTGTTTTTGCTGGTCTATGGCGCGTTGCGGTTCAGGGCGGCGTTGCGCGGCGGCGAGGCGTTGCAGCCGGTGGCGGGAGGGGTGGTGTCGCGGCGGCGGGTGGTGGCGACGATTCTGGTGCTGACCTGGGCCAATCCGCATGTCTATCTGGATACGATGGTGCTGCTGGGCTCGATCTCGACCGGCCATGCGCCGCATCAGGGGGCGTTCGGGGTGGCGGCGGCGCTGGGGTCGCTGAGTTTCTTTGTCGCCTTGGGCTACGGGGCGCGGTTGCTGGCGCCGGTCTTTGCCAATCCGCGGGCCTGGGTGGTGTTGGAGGTGGTGGTGGGGGTGACGATGTGGGGGATCGCGGGGAGTTTGGCACTGGGCCAGGCCGCCGGGCTATAGCAGTGGGTTCCGGCCCTGCCGTGCGCGGGGGTTTCACACCCCGTTCGCGATTGGTGCTTGAACCAATGGCGCAACCAATGGCGCACCCGTGGGATATTGGGGAGCAAATGAAATGGGGAGCTTGTGCCGGTCGGGCGTTGCGCAGGTGGGGCGGGGCTGCGCTCGGTCGGGTTACGGGGCGTTGACGCTGGCACCCTAGTTTTGCGGGCCAAGGTGTTCCTGCGGAGGTATCCATGCCCGATACGACGACCATTCAGTCCTTGCCCCTGATCCAGCCGTCGCAAGCGCAAAAGCATGTGACCCATAACGAAGCGCTGAAGCTGATCGACGTGATGATCCAGCTTTCGGTGGTGAACCGGACGCTGACCGTGGCACCGGCGGCACCTGTGCTGGGGCAGAGCCATATCGTGGCCGCGGGCGCCACCGGGGCGTGGGCGGGGCAGGCGGGCAAGATTGCGGTGTTCACCGGGTCGGTCTGGGAGTTCTTTGCGGCGCGCACCGGCTGGCACGCATGGATTGCGGCCGAGACGCAACTGGCGGTGTTCAACGGCACGGCGTGGGTGGCAAGTTCGGACGGGTCGGCGGTGTTTGGCCAGTTGGGCGTGTCGGCCACACCGGATGCAACCAACCGGCTGTCGGTGTCGTCGCCTGCGACCTTGCTGAACCATGCGGGTGCGGGGCATCAGGTGAAGATCAACAAGGCGGCGGCGACCGACACCGCCAGCCTCTTGTTCCAGACCGGGTTTTCCGGCCGCGCCGAGATGGGCACGGTGGGCAGCGATGATTTCAGCGTCAAGGTCAGCGCCGATGGTGCCACGTTCTTTCAAGGGCTGGTGATTGACCGCACTTCCGGCCGGGTGCGGGTGATGAACGGGTTGGCGGTCAACCCGGCGGCGGGTGAGCCGGCCGCGCCGGTCGATGGCGATGTCTGGTACAACTCGACCACGGGCAAGTTCCGGGCGCAGCAGGGCGGCATATCGGTGGATGTGCTGGGGGCGATTGCCGGGGTGTTTTCCGACACGGCGTTCAAGTTGCAGGACAATGGCGATGCGACCAAGCAGGCGCAGTTCGAGCTGTCGGGGATCACGACGGCGACGACGCGGACCGTGACCTTGCCGGATGCGAGCGGGACGCTGGTGCTGGCGGCGGCGCCGCAGGCTTTGACCAACAAGACGATCGCGCTGGGCTCGAACACGCTCACCGGGACGCTGGCGGCGGCGCAGGAGCCGGCGCATAGCGGCGATGTGACCAACGCGGCGGGGTCGCTGGCGCTGACGATTGCGGCGGGTGTGGTGACGAATGCCAAGCTGGCGACGGTGGCGGCCGGCACGATCAAGGGCAACAACACCGGGGCGGCGGCGGCGCCGCTTGATCTGACGCCCACCCAGGCCACGGCCATGCTGGACGTGGTGGCGTCGGGCACAAAAGGTCTTGCCCCGGCGTCTGGCGGCGGCACGACGACCTTCCTGCGGGCGGACGCAACCTGGGCGGTGCCTGCGGGAGCCGCAAGCATTACGGCGCTGACCGGCGACGTGACCGCCGCCGGAACCGGCTCGGTCGTGGCGACGATTGCGGCGGGTGCGGTCAGTTTGTCCAAAATGTCCAACCTGACCGCGAACGCCATCCTTGGCAACAACACCGGGTCGTCCGCCGCGCCGATTGCGCTGACGGCGGCGCAGGTCAAGGCGGTGCTGGCGATTGCGGCTGCGGATGTGAGCGGGCTGGGGGCGCTGGCGACGGCGGGGTCGGTCAGTTTGACGACGCAGGCGACCGGGGTTTTGCAGGCAGCGCAGGAACCGGCGCACAGCGGCGATGTCACCAACACGGCGGGGTCGCTGGCGCTGTCGATTGCGCCGAATGCGGTGACGCTGGCGCAGATGGCGCAGATCGGCACCAGTCGTTTTTTGGGGCGGACCACGGCGGCTGTGGGCAATGTCGAGGCTTTGACCGTGGCGCAGGCGACGGCCATGCTGGCACCGTTTGGTTCGGCGGCGCAGGGAGTGGTGCCGGCCTCGGGCGGCGGCACGACGGCGTTTCTGCGGGCGGACGGCACCTGGGCCACTCCGGTAGGCGGCAGCGGTGTGCCGGGCGGATCGACGATGCAGATGCAGTTCAACAATGCCGGGGCGTTTGCCGGGGCGACAGAGGTGCTGGTCGAGAACAACCAGTTGCGGCTGGCGGTGGCAGCGAGCCTGACCGCTCCGGCGGCGGGGGGGGCGCGGCTGGTCGGGCGCAGCGATGCCGGGCGCACGGTGCCGGCGTTTCTGTCGCAGGACGGCGTGTTGCGCGATGTGCAATCGGCGCTGACCCGGTCGTCGCCGGTGATCTGGAAGGCGCAGGCGGGGGCCACCACGCTGACGGTGCTGGGCGGCGCCGCGCCGACTGCGGTGAGCACCGTAACCGCGGCGGCCATCGCCACGACCAACCTCGTCACCTACACGCCGCGGCTGGAATATCTGGCAACGACAGCGGGCACCACGGCGATTGCCGGATTCCGTGGCACCAGCACGCTGGTCACGGTCGGCGGGCCGAATGCGGCTTTGGGCGGGTTCCACTTCACCGGGCGCTGGGGGCCGTCGACCGGCGTGGCCACCGCGACCAACCGGGCGTTCTTCGGGCTGGCTGCGCTGACATCCGCCCCGACCGATGTCGAGCCCTCGACAGCGGTGTCGGCGGTGTTCATGGGTTGGGATGCGGCGGATACCAACATCCAGATGATGACCAATGATGCCACTGGCACCTGCACCAAGGTCGATCTTGGCGCGTCGTTTCCGGTACCGGTGATCGACCGCACGGCGCTGTACGAGCTGGCGATGTATTCCCCCAAGGGCACGGCGCAAAGCGTGGCCTGGCTGGTGACGGATCTGGTGTCAGGCGCCACGGCCAGCGGCACGATCACCGTGGATCTGCCGGTCGCCACCACGCTCTTGGCACCGCGCGCCTGGATCAGCGTGGGCGGCACCTCGAGCGTGATCGGGCTGGGGTTGAACTCGCTGGTGCTCGACCCGTTGTTGTGACGCCAAAAAGGCCGGGGGGTTTCACACCCCCCGGACCCCCCGTGGGATATTTATGGACAGAAAATACGAAGTTTTAGGCGAATTTTAAGGGTTTATCGTAACTGGGAGCGAGGGCGGCCTTTGGGTCGCCCTTTGGCATTTGACAGGGTCGGGGCGGGTTTCTAGACAGGGGCTGGCAGAAAACGCAGGCTTGAACCTGGGGCGGGTAGATTTATGAAAATTGCAATGATCGGGACGGGCTATGTGGGTCTGGTCTCTGGCGTCTGTTTTTCGGACTTTGGCCATGAGGTAGTCTGCGTTGACAACAACCCCGACAAGATCGCGCAGTTGCAGGCCGGGCAGGTGCCGATCTTTGAGCCGGGGCTGGAAGAGTTGATGGCCAAGAACGTGGCCTCTGGCCGGTTGTCGTTCACTTTGGACCTTGCCGAAGCGGTGGCGGGGGCGGAGGCGGTGTTCATCGCGGTCGGCACGCCGACACGGCGCGGCGATGGCCATGCCGATCTGACCTATGTGATGGCGGCGGCGGCGGAGATTGGTGCGGCGCTGACCGGCTATGCGGTGATCGTGACCAAATCGACGGTGCCGGTGGGGACGAACCGCAAAGTGGCTGAGGCGGTGGCCGCGGCCTCGACTGTGGCGTTTGACGTGGCGTCCAACCCGGAGTTTCTGCGCGAGGGGGCGGCGATTGACGACTTCATGCGGCCCGACCGGGTGGTGGTCGGGCTGGAGACGACAAAGGCGCGCAAAGTGATGTCGGATATCTACCGGCCCCTGTTCCTGCGCGAGTTTCCGGTGGTGTTCACGGGTCTTGAGTCTGCCGAGATGATCAAATACGCGGCCAATGCCTTTCTGGCCACCAAGATCACCTTCATCAACGAAATCGCCGCTTTGTGCGAACGGGTCGGCGCGGACATCAAGGATGTGTCCAAGGGCATGGGGCTGGATGGCCGGATCGGCAACAAGTTCCTGCATGCCGGGCCCGGCTATGGCGGGTCGTGTTTCCCCAAGGATACCAAGGCTTTGGCGCGGATCGGCCAGGAACACGCGGTGCCGATGCAGATCACCGAGACGGTGATCAAGGTCAACGAGGAGATCAAGCGCCGGATGCTGGACAAGATCGTCGACCTGTGTGACGGCGGGGTGAACGGCAAGACCATTGCCGTGCTGGGGGTGACGTTCAAGCCCAACACCGATGACATGCGCGATGCGCCGTCCTTGACGATCATTCCGGCTTTGGTGGGGTTGGGTGCCAAGGTGCGGGTGGCGGATCCGCAGGGCAAGCGCGAGGGCGAGGCGCTGTTGCCGGGGGTCAAATGGACCGAGAACGCCTATCAGGCAGCGCAGGGCGCGGATGTGCTGGTCATTCTGACCGAATGGAATGAATTTCGGGCGCTGGATCTGGAACGCATCTCGCGCAAGATGACGACGCGGGGCATGGCCGATCTGCGCAACATCTACAGCCGCGAAGAGGCGATCGCGGCAGGGTTCGAGACTTATGTCGGGGTGGGGCGCTAGGGGTCATTGGCGGCCCGGCGCGTCGCAGGCCGGCCGGGACGGGGCGGGGATTTGGCACGCCAGCGGCTAACACGCTGGAGGCACACAGAAAATTTGTGATGATTTGCGCAACTGAGTTGGGGGCGGATTACAACAGGTCGAAGGCGTTCATGGCCGATTGCAGCAGGATCGCAGGCAGGTCGGCGCCGTCAACCAGGGTCCAGACCAGCCTGCCGGTGGGAAGATAGGTGATCAGCGCCTCGGCCACGGCGGCAGTTCCGGCGCCGGGAAGATTGGTGAAGGTCAGGCGGAAATCGGCCCTGGTCGCGCCGGCGATGCCGAAGACCAGCGTGTCGCCATCCGCAGAGTTGAAATCATTGATCCAGTCTTTGCCGGTGCCGGGCTGTCCGGAATTGTAGAACCGATCCGCGCCGCTGCCGCCGGTGAGCGTATCAGCCCCCGCACCGCCATCCAGCCAGTCGTTGCCGGCGCCGCCGTAAAGGTCGTCATTGTCCAGTCCGCAGGTCAGCCGGTCATTGCCGGAAACCACGTCGCTGGCGTTGCCGCCGGTGAGCGAATCGTCGCCCGCCCCGCCGGACAGCCGATCTGCGCCACCGCCGCCAATCAGCGTGTCATTGCCATCGCCGCCGTCCGCATCATCGGCGCCGTTGCCGCCATCAAACCAGTTCGCGCCGACAGAGCCCAGCAAAGTGTCGCCATAGGCGCTGCCGGTCAGCGCCTCGATGCTGACATAGCGGTCGCCTGCGGCCGGGCCGGTGCTGAGGCCGGGTGTCACCAGATCAATCCTGAGCGCACTGGTGGAGCCGGAATAATCGACCCGATCCCAGCCGGAACCGCCATCCATCAGGTCGGCACCGGCGCTGCCCGTCAGCACATCGCTGCCGCCGAAGCCGCGGATCGTGTCATTGGCAAAGGTGCCGAACAGCGTGTCGGCGGCGGCGGTGCCGTCGATTGTCGAGGCCGTGGCAAAGCTGAACAGCCAAAGACCGGCCACGCCGGTGTTGCCAAGGGTCTGGGGCAGAGCCAGTTCCAACGCCTCGCTCTCGGAGGCGGCAAGTTCCGTCACCGCCCCGGATGCGGTGGCCCGGTAGCCGATCTGCGCCGCGGTGCCGCCCAGCCCGCCCCAGCCGCTTTCGAGATCGCCCGCGGTCCAGTTGATGGCCTGGTACCGGTAGACGACATCGAAACTGCCACCGCCACGGTCGAAGATCTGCATCTGGAAGGTGTCGGTCAGGCTGGCGTTGCGGCGGTAAAAGCCGACCTGATCCCAGGTGATGGTGATGCAGTCGCAGGTGGTATCGACATCGAGCCAGATCCCGCCGCTTTCGGCGCCCTCGCCATCCAGCCTGGTGTCGACATCGCCGTTGAAGATGGCAAAGAACGGGGCGGGGATGCCGGCGGGATCGGCGGCGACGCCGGAAAAACCACTGCCGAAGCTGACGATTCCATCGGTCGAGATATAAAGCTGGGTCGCGGCAAAATTGCTGCCGCCGAGGGTGAAGCCCGCGTCGAACACCGCCGAGACATCGACCTGCGCCACGCTGCCATCGCCGCGCGGCAACAGGGTTTCGCCATAGCCCGCAGCCCCGCCCAGACCCGTGACCGCCGTGCCATTGCCGGTGATGTCGCCCATCCTGCCCACCTTTGCCGCAAGAGCCGCCAGCCAGCATCGCCGGGTTTGGTGAAGGCTCTCTTAACCGCCTGTGGGCATATCCATATGATTTTATGGGAGTTTTAGCCAAGGGTCACAGCTTGGCCCGAAAGCCACCGCAGTCCTAACGCCTGCCCCCGGCACAGTGCCGCGGATTTCGACGGTCCGGGTGGGTCAATGCCACTGCAACTGGTATCCAGTTACCTTGTGCAATCCCTTGGGGTTGGCGCCGTGGCGGAGGGCATGGCGCTGGTCGTGTTGAACGGCACCGCGCAACTGATCTATTCCGAACAGGAACTGAACGCCGCCAAAAGCCTGTCACTTGGCCCGGTTGGCGCGCCGGGCAGCGGCTATGTCACGCGGGCGGCGCTGGCGGCACCGATGAGCAGCGAAAGCCAGCAACCCGGATCCGCCATCGCCTTTCAGGATACCGGCAGCGGCGTCCGGGCGTTTCTGTTTGACAGCCCTGCCGGGGTGCTGAATTCGGCGCTGCTGTCCAGTGCCGGCACGCCGGGGGCGGCGCAGGCGGTCACCACCTCGATCGGGGCGCTGCGCGGGGTGCAGACCTTCGACATCATGGGTGGCGGGGCGGGCAGTGTCGCGGTGCTGTCAACCTGGAACAAGCCGGGGCTGGACGTGTTTCGCCTGGGCAGCGACGGGTCGCTGGTATTCGAGACCTCGGTCAGTGACACGCCGAAAAGCTATCTTGGCAACATCAGCGACAGCGCCTCGGTGACGCTGGCCGGGCAGGATTACCTGCTGACGCTGTCGTCGCTGGAAAACGGCATCACCAGCTTTGCGGTGGGGGCGAATGCCAGACCGGTGCTGATCGACAGTCTTGGCACCGGTGACGGGCTGTGGGTCAGTGGTCCTGCCGCCTTGCAGGTCGTGGCGGTGGCGGGGGTGACTTATGCCGTCATCGCCTCGACCGGGTCGAGTTCGCTGTCGGTGGTGCGGGTCAACGACATGGGGTGTCTGTTCGTGACCGATCAGGTGGTGGATGATCTTACTACGCGCTTTGCCCGCCCCGAAGTGCTGGACACGTTCGGCTTGCAGGGCCGCAGCTTTGTCGTCGCGGCGGGCACGGATGCCGGGATCACGGTGATGGAACTGCTGCCCGGTGGGAAATTGTCGCCGTTCTACACGGTGGCGCTGGAAACCGGGGCCGGGCTTTATGCGGTGACCGGGCTGGATGTGGCGCTGGACGGCACCACGCTGGATGTCTTCGTGGTCGATGCCCGCAGCGACCGCATTCAGAGGTTCGAGATGTCGCTGGCCAGCCTGGGCGGATTGATCCCGGCGGTGGCGGGGGCGGCGGTGGGGACGGCCAAGGATGACCTGATCCTCGGCACCGGCGCCAGCGAGGTCTTGCAGGGCGGCGCGGGTGCGGACTGGCTGCATTCGGGCGGTGGTTCCGACACGCTGACCGGCGGGGCGGGGGCGGATGTCTTTGTGTTCGACGCAGGGGCGGGCAGCGACCTGATTACCGATTATGAACTGCATTCCGACCGGATCGACCTGGCGGACTGGGGCAATCTCTATGCGGTGGCGGCGCTGACCATCACCGCCACCAGCACCGGGGCGGTGCTGGAGTTTGGCGGCCATCAACTGGTCCTGGTTTCGGCGGAGGGCGCTGCCTTGAGTGTCGGCAGTTTCACCGAGGCTGATTTCCTGTTTTAGGCGGGCAGGGTTTCGGCGGGCTGGCGGTTGCGGGGGCGGGGCTGGACAAATTGGCCCCCTCGCGGCACTGATCCGGCGCGCGGTCAGGCGGAGGGTGGCGATGCATGTTCTGGTGACGGGGGGGGCGGGCTATATCGGGGCACATGCCTGCAAGGCGCTGGCGCGGGCCGGGTTCACGCCGGTGGCCTTTGACAATCTGTCGACCGGCTGGGCCGGGGCGGTCAAGTTCGGGCCGCTGGCAGAGGGCGACCTGCTGGACCGCGCCGCGATCGACGCGGCGTTCGCGCGGTATCAGCCGGTGGCGGTGATGCATTTCGCAGCCTTGTCGCTGGTCGGCGAGGCGATGAGCAATCCGGGGAAATATTGGCGGACCAATGTGACGGGATCGCTGAACCTGATCGAGGCGGCAGTGGCGGCGGGGTGCCGGAATTTTGTATTTTCCTCGACCTGTGCCACCTATGGCAATCAGGATGGCGTGGTGCTGGACGAAGACACGGTGCAGGTGCCGATCAACGCCTATGGCGGCTCGAAAAAGGCGATTGAGGAGATTTTGCGCGATTTCGGCAAGAGCTGCGGGTTGCACCATGTGATCTTCCGCTATTTCAACGTGGCGGGGGCGGACCCGGAGGGCGAAGTCGGCGAGCAGCATGTGCCGGAAACCCATCTGATTCCACTGATGCTGGATGCGATTGACGGCAAGCGGTCGGCGCTGACGGTGTTCGGCTCGGATTATCCGACCAGGGATGGCACCTGCATCCGGGATTACGTGCATGTGTCCGATCTGGTGGATGCGCATGTGCTGGGCCTGCGCTGGCTGCTGGAGGGCCGCGGCGACCGGGTGTTCTGTCTGGGCTCGGGGCAGGGGTTTTCGGTCCGCGAGGTGATCGAGGCCTCGCGGCTGGTGACCAACCGCGTGGTGCCGATCATCGAGGGGGGCAGGCGGGCGGGGGATGCGACCTCGCTGGTGTCGGGGTCGAGGCGGGCGGTGTCTGAGCTTGGGTGGCAGCCGCAACGATCGAGCTTGGCGCAGATGATCGGTGATGCGCTTGTCTGGAGCCGGCAGCCGCCGTTCGAACATTGATCACAGCGCCTTGAGGCGGAGGGGGCGGCGCGTTGGCGTGGTGCGGGTTGCACCGTTCGGCCCGCGCCGCGCGGCACCGGGATCGTGGGTTTTGCCGTGCAAAGGGGGGCTGTCTGCCCCCCTTTTACCCCCCGAGGATATTTGTGAGCAAATGAATGGGGAGCCTATTGCGGGGCCAGTTCGGCGATCTCGCGGCGGAAGCTGAGGGCGTCGCCGGGGTCGGGTTGATCGAGTTCCTCGGCATAGCGGCGGCCGGCATAGGTGGCCTCAAACTGATCGGGCCGGGGGCGGCGGCGTCGCCGATCAGTTTGAGGCTGGCGATGCCCGCGCTCTGCCATTCGGATTGGCGGGCGATGAGATGGTGGTACAGGGCGTTGCACGGCGTCCGGCTGGTGACCATCAGGACGGCGGCGCAGGGCAGGGTGGTGAGGGTTCCGGTCCAGGTGCAGCCGAGGGTGACTTCGGTGGGGCCGACGGCTTCGGGGGCCTGGCTCGTGTGGACGTGGACGCCGATTTCCAGCAGGCGGCGCTGGATTTGGGCTTGTTCGAGGGTGTTTGTCGTCCATTCGGCGACTTTGACGGCGGGGGTGACGAAATGGACTTCTGCGCCGCGCGAGGTCAGGAGTTCGGCCAGAACCGAACCCATGTAGAAATGGTCGTCGTCATACAGCAGGACGCTGCCTCCGGCGGGGCCGTTGCCCGCCTTGAGGTCGTCAGGCGTGTAGATCGGCATTGCGGGGTCGGTGGGGATCGGGGCGAGGTGGTGGCGGGCGACCGCATCGCGCCGCCAGGTGGCTCCGGTGGCGATGGCTACGTGCTGGGCACCCGTCGCCAGCACGTCGTCGGCGGTCAGGCGGCTGTCGCGGCAGGTTTGCACCTGGGGCATGGGCGCGATCTGACCGATGCGGTAATCGGCGACGCGGCCCCAGGCGGCGAGACCGGGGAGTTTGCGTTCTGCCGTGACGCGGCCACCGAGGGTTTTGCTGGCTTCGGCGAGGGTGACCTGGTAGCCGCGTTTGCCCAGGGCGTGGGCGGCCTCCAGCCCGGTTGGGCCGCCGCCGACGATCAGGATGCTTTCGGATCGGCCTTTGGGGCGCGGGCGTTCGGGGTGCCAGCCCTTGCGCCATTCTTCCATGAAGGCGGTGTTCTGGGTGCAGCGCGAAATGCCGTGGGTCATGTCGCCCGCGACGCAGATGTTGCAGCCGATGCATTCGCGGATGTCTTCGGCGCGGCCTTCTTCGATTTTGAGGGGCAGGAAGGGGTCGGCGATCGAGGGTCGGGCAGCACCGATGAAATCGAGGATGCCGCTGCGGATTTGGCGGACCATCTCGTCGGGCGAGGTGAAGCGGCCAACGCCGACCACGGGTTTGGCGGTAAGGGCCTTGATGCCGCGCACGAGGTCTTGCTGGGCGGCTTCGGGTTTGAAGCGGGAGGTGCCGGAGCATTGTTCCCAGCTGCCGTGCGCCAGATCCCAGATGTCGGGCAACTCGCCGTGCATTTCGATGAAATCACGCAGTTCGGCGTTGGAGAAGCCCAGTTTGCCAGCCTCGTGCAGGGAGAGGCGGAGGGAGACGGCGAGGGTGCCTTTGGTTTCCTCGCGGGCGTCTTCGACCACTTCGCGGAGGAAGCGGGCGCGGTTTTCGAGGCTGCCGCCGTATTCGTCGCTGCGCAGATTGGTGGCGCGGGAGAGGAAATGCTGAAAGATGCCAAAGCCATGCGCGCCGTAGAGGCAGATCATATCAAACCCCGCCTGCTGGCTGCGGCGCACGGCGTTTCGAAACCAGCGGCGCAGGTCCTCGATGTCGGATTTGTCCATCGTGCGGGCCTGGACCGGGTCGGAGGTGAAGGTGAGGACGGGGCCGCCGGTCACGGCGAGGGGGACTTCGCGGCTGTAGAGGTTGGGGCCGTTGATGCCCGAGTAGGCGAGCTGGATGCCGGCGAGGGCACCGTGCGATTTCATCGCTTCGGCCATGCGGGCCAAGGCGGGGATGTCGCGGTCGTCCCACAGGTGCTGTTCGATGAAGGGGGTGATTTCGGAGCTGGGGCTGATCTCGGTCTGTTCGGTGAAGATGACGCCCCAGCCGCCCTCGGCCTTGGTGCGGCGCATTTCAACCACGGCGGAGGGGTCGCGGTAGCCGCCGCCGTTGCAATGCGGCACCTGGTAGAAGCGGTTTTTGGCCAGTTTCGGGCCGATTTGCAGGGGCTGGAACAGAAGTCGTGGCGGGGGTCGCGCATGGTTTGCCTTTGGTTTTGGACAGGCCGGAGTTGGCCTGACCTTGGCCAAGGTGGCAAGGTCGGAATGCGAGGGCGTTGGTTAGGCGGGGCCTCATCAGAGGACGGGTTGAAACGGGGCAACGGGTGCCGCGCACCGGGCGACGGATCGGTGCGAAAATCTTGGGAAACGTTGGGGATTTTGCAGTTCTCTGCCGTATTCAAACTGGTTCGGGCCGTAGCTGCATGCGGGGCGGGTCGCTGGGATTGATGCGGGCGGGCGGGGCGTTCCGGGCAGTGCGCTTCCCCCGACGCGCTTGCCGAAGCGGGAGAGGCGGCGCGGCTGGCGCGGCCGCGTGCTTTCCTATCGCAGGGAAAGGCTTTAGGTTCGCGGCATGGAGCGCGATCCGCAGTCTGAGCCGATGACGGTTGCCGCACCGGGGCCACGGGTGCGGCATATTCTGATTTCCAGCATGAAGGATGAGGGGCCCTATATTCTGGAATGGGTGGCGCATCATCTGGTGCTGGGGTTTGACCGGATCTGCATAGCCTCGAACGATTGCAGCGACGGGTCGGAGCGGTTGCTGGCGGCGCTGGACCGGGCGGGGTATCTGAGCCATGTGCCCAATCTGCTGAAGCCTGGGGAGATTCCGCAGCATGCGGGCTATGCGGCGATCCGGGCCAGGGCCGGGATTGATGCCACCGAATGGCTGATGATGCTGGATGCCGACGAGTTTCTGAATGTGCATGCGGGGAGCCATCGGGTCGGTGATCTGACCGGGCAGGCGGCGGCGGCGGTCGATGTGATCGCGCTGAACGGCATGTGTTTTACCGGAGCACCGGAGGTGAACTGGCAGCCGGGCCGGATTTGCCCGCGCTTTGCGCACCGGCTGGCGGTCGGGCACCGGGCGAATTTCGCGCTGAAATCGCTGACCCGCGATCCGGGGCGGTTCAATGGCATTCACAATCACAGTCTGGTCGGGTTTCAGGGCGACCGGGTGCTGCGGGTGATGCGGGGCGATGGCGGCTGTTATGATCTGGAGCCGGGGGTGCCGCTGTGGAAACAGTTGCGCCATGACGCGGTGCGCCCGGTTGCCCATGATCTGGCGCAGTACAACCATTATCCGGTCAAGACCCGGGATGCGTTCCTGCTGCGGCAGGCACGCGGTCGGGGGGCGGTGCCCGAGACCACGGCGGACAAGGTGCGGCACACGGATGGGTATTTTGCCGAACGCAGCGTGCCGGACGCGGAGGACCGCTCGATCGACCGGTATGGCGCGGCAGTCGCGGCGCTGATGGCAGAGATGCTGGCGGATCGCGCGGTGCGCCACCGCCAGCGCGAGTGTGACGCGCGGTATGGCGCGATGGCGGCGCGGTTCCGGTTGTAGGTCAGCGGCAATTTTTCTGCGAAAAATTGGATGGGTGGCACCGTTGCCTTGTTGCATTGACGTTCGCGGGGGTTTCACACCCCCGCACCCCCGTGGGGTATTTCTCCGATGTGAACGGGGGGGCGAAATTTTAGGCAGATCGGCGTGAGTTGTGGAGATTTGGATTCCTGCGAGCATCCCCGGCGCGAGGCGGCGTCAGGCTTGCAGGAAGGTTGTGATCGCGTCGAGTTCGGGCTGGCGGACCTCGTGGCCGCCGTCGTGCAGCACGAGGGTGGTCTGGCTGCCTTGGGCGGTGAAGTACCGTTCCAGCGACTGGGTCAGCGGCAGCGGACAGATCGGGTCGCGCTTGCCGACGGTGATCAGGATTTCGGTGGCCTTGAGCGCCGGATTGGCGGCGGGGGTCCAGGGGATCAGCGGGTGCATCAGGACGGCGCGGTCGAAGAGGCCGGGATTGGTGAACAGGACTGCGGCGAGGATGTTGGCACCGTTGGAATAGCCGAGGCCGTAGATGGGCGCGCCGGGGTTGGCGGCTTTGTGGGCGTGGAGGAAGGCGGCCATTCTGGTGCTGCGCAGGGCGAGGTCGGGCATGTCGTAGACGCCCTCTCCGGTGCGACGGAAGAAGCGGTTGGCGCCCTGTTCAGACACGTCGCCGCGCGGCGAGATGATGCCTGCGGTGGGCAGGATCTGTTCGATCAGGCCGAAGAACTGGTGTTCGTCGCCGCCGGTGCCGTGGAAGGCGAAGACCAGCGGGGCGGCTTTGGCCGGGGCTTTGGCGAGGTGGGGGTAGGTCGTGAGCGACATCGCGTTCTGCCTTGCGGTTGGCCCGTTCTTTGGCGCGTCCTTCGGCGTGGGCGGGCCGGTCCGGGGGTCAGTCCTTGATCGGAGTGAGGAGTTGTTCCAGTTGGCCGCGCAGATGGGCGTGTTGCTGCGGCAGTTGCAGGGCTTGACCGAGATGGGCGGTGTCTTCGTCGCGGTCAAAACCCGGCTCGTTGGTCGCCACCTCGAACAATACGCCGCCGGGGGTGCGAAAGTAGATCGCCCAGAAGTAATCGCGGTCGATCACCGGGGTGACGTTGTAACCGGTATCGAGCAGGGCCTTGCGGACCTCGAGCTGTGCGGCGCGGGTTTCCACGGCGAAGGCGACATGGTGGACGGAACCGGCACCCTGGCGGGCCGGGGCGGCAGCGGGGAGGATTTCAAGGTCGATATAGTCCGCCCCGTTGCCGCCGATCGCATAGCGGGTCAGGTCACCTTTGCGGTCGCTTTCCTCGTAGCCCATGAACTTCAGGAGCTCGCCGGTGGCCCCGCCGTCCCGCAGCCGCAGGGTGACGCCGTGGAAGCCGTGGACGCCTTCCCCCGTTGGCACCGGGCCTGCGAAGGCGGGGCGCTGGTCGCCGTCCACCTCGGTCAGGGCAAAGCCGTCGCCATCGGGGCCGAAGAAGCGCAGGCGGTCCTCGCCGAAAACCCGTTGGTCTTGCAGGCCGGCCGCGCCGTGGTTGCCGAGGCGGTCTTTCCAGTAGCCGAGGCTGCCTTTGGGAACCGAGAAGACGGTTTCGGCAACCTCGCCCGCGCCACGGCGGCCGGGGCCGATGTTGGGGAAGGGGAAATAGGTCATCACCGAACCGGGGGTGCCTTTTTCGTCGCCGTAATAGAGGTGATAGACATCCGGCGCGTCGAAGTTCACCGTTTTTTTCACCCGGCGCAGGCCGAGGGTCTTGGTGAAGAAGTCGTTGTTTTGTTGCGCATCCGCCGCCATCGAGGTGACGTGGTGCAGGCCTTTGATCTGGGTCAGCATGGTCGGGTTTCCTTGGCCGGGGGGTTATGTGGCCGCGCCGAGACAGCAGATGGACCCGCTGGCGGCAAAACAGAATAGCGGTAATGTTGCATATATTATTGCGCTGATTGTAATAATGGCGGGATGGGAGAGTTGGAATCGATCCGCTGTTTTCTGGCCGTGGCCGAGTTGCGCAGCTTTTCGGCGGCGGCGCGGGCGTTGGCGATGACGCCCGCATCCGTAACGCGGACGGTGGCGGGTCTGGAGTTGCGGTTGGGGGTGCAACTGTTGCTGCGCACGACGCGGCAGGTGTCGTTGACTTCGGCCGGGGCGATTTACGCAGCACGGGTGGCGCCGCTGGCCGGTGGCTTGGCGCTGGCGGTGCAAGAGACGCAGGAGTTGCATGGCGCAACGTCGGGGGTGATCCGGGTGTCGGCGCCGATGTCGCTGGGGCTGCGGGTGTTGCCGGCGGTGCTGTCGCAATTTGCGGCGGTGCATCCGCAGACCCATGTGGCGCTGGCGCTGTCGGACGGGTTTGTCGATATTGTCGAGGCGGATTTCGACCTGGCGATCCGCATTTCCGGCCCTCCCGGTGACAAGTCCACGGTCTGGCGCAAGATTTGTCTGGTGCCACGGGTCTTGGTGGCAGCGCCGGCCTATCTGCTGGCGCATGGGGTGCCGGGCAGCCCGGAGGATTTGGGCGCCTATGCCTGTCTCAGCTACGGAGAGGGTGCGCGGGATGAGATCTGGCTGCTGACGCGGGGCGCAGAACAGCAGAGCCACCGGGCGCGGGGCGGGTTCAGTGCCAACAACGGCGATCTGCTGGCGCGGCTGGCGGCGCAGGGCGAGGGGATTGCGCTGCTGCCGCGGTTCATAGTGGCGGATGATCTGGCGGGCGGCGGGCTGGTGCAGGTGCTGCCGGACTGGTTGCCGCCCGATATCTGGCTGACGTTGTATTATCCGCCCTATGACCATCTGCCGCTGCGGGTGGCGATGTTTTCGGACTTCTTCGAGGTGCATGTGAAGGAGACGAAGCCGCTGTAGCGGGATGGGTTGCAAGCCTCGTGTTCGCCATCCGTTGCGCGGATCCGTGGTGCCACCAATGGCGCAGCGATCGAGGCCGCCGGGTGAAGTTTCACACAGGCCGGAGGGATCTGGTGCAGGGGAGGTTTCCGACAAGTATGCTCATGCCCTGGATGATTTCGCGGGTATGAAGGTCGAAGGGTAGAATGCTGGTGGAATTGCCCCCTGCCGATGGGGCGGCGATGGCGCGGATCATGCCGTCGATGGCCACTTCGGCCAGTTTGCGCAGAGGACGCGAGATCACCACGTCAGGGTTCCGTCCAGAAGTGCGGCGCGGGTGACCGCAAAACCGCCAACGAGGTTGCAATCAAATCGCTGCGTGAGTTCGGCATCACCCGGATCGACGATGGCGACCGGCGGGTCGGCGGGGTGTCGGGCGGCGAACGGCAGGCGCTGTCCATCGCCCGCACCGTCCATTTCGGCGCCCGCGTGCTGATCCTGGACGAACCCACCGCCGCACTGGGCGTCAAAGAGGCGGCCCACCTGTTGCGCCGTCAGCCGCTCGGCGGCAAAACCAATCATCTCCCGCAGCACATCCGCGTCCGAGGTCTTCTCAAGAAGCGCATGCAGGCTCATCATCGCATCGGTCATGTGGCTCTCCAGATCAAGCCTCGCCGGTTCGCTCGAACCGGTGGCGCTTACCGGCTCGAAGTGTTGCAACCCAAACCTACCCGAGATCACCGATGCCCCCCCGCAAAGCCGCCCGCGCCGCCCGCGACTTGAAAGCGCTACGCGGGCGGCTTCGCGGCCAAAGACCTAGACCACGCCATGCGACACGATCTCGGGAAAGCGGTCTTAAAGTATCCGTCTTGATCAAGCCCCTTTTTGGACCCATAGCCGGTCTGCTTTGACGAGTGTGTTTGCCAGTTCGATGAGTTTTCGCATCAGGGCGATGAGGGCGACTTTGGCAGGTTTTCCGGCAGCTCGGAGCTTGTCGTAGATCGCCTTGAGGTCGGGGTTGAAGCGCATGGCGACGAGGGCGGGCAGGTAGAGCGCGTCGCGCAGGTGTTTGCGTCCACCTTGGATGACTGCCTTGCCGTTCCATTGTCCGGACTGGCGCGTCATGGGTGCCAGACCGGCGAGACTGGCCACCTGTTTGCGATTCATGGTTCCGATCTCGGGCATCTCGATCAGGACGGCTGCGGCAGTGATGGCCCCGATGCCGGGGATTGAACACAGGATTTGATGGGCGCGGGCAGTGGGCTGTTCCACAGCAATGCTGGCCTGGATTTCGCCGTCAAGGTCGCGGATTTGTCGGGTGATCTGGGTCAGGCGGGCTGTGGTATGGCGTCTGTTGATGGCGACTGTCTGGGTCTTGATCCGGTTCAGCAGGCGCGTGCGATCTGTGATCAGGGCCACCCTTGCGATCTGCATCTCTTTGAGATCACGCATGTTCTGCGATATTGGCGCGCATGGTTCCAGATCGAACGCCACCCCCATCTGCGCCAGCATCCGCGCGTCTACCGCATCGGTCTTGGCGCGCGCGCCCTTCGATTGGGCAAAGCGGCGGGCTTGCAGCGGGTTCACTTTGACCAGCGGATAGCGGGTCGCAAACCGCACCTCGAACGCCGCGTGATAAGGCCCCGTCGCCTCATAGACGATGCGCGCAAGAGCGCCTTTGGGCAGCCATGCCTCAAACGCGCGGAACCCCGCCGCATCATTGCCGAACCGTCCTGCCCGACCATCGCCGAGGCAATGAACATCCAGATGGTCTTTTGAAACATCAACACCGATGCTATGATTTGTCATCTTCCTCTTGTCCTATGCTTGTCATCCGTGCCGATCACACGGGTATCCGTTCAGGCCCTTGGGAAGGGAATTATATACTTGACTCCCGATTGTGGGTAGGGTAGATATCTACTATAGGCCGAATGAACTGGCCTGAAACAAGGAGTTACATCATGGAAGTTCGTTTCACCCTCTCCGACACCGCCTTCGACACCCTGCGCGACTTCTGCGCGGCAAATCTGAAAACTGACCTTGACGCGACCCGCTATGCCGAAGGTTTGGTGGCGGAATGCGAAAACTGGGAAGGCAACCTGATCTTTGAAATTCGCGGCTTTCACACCGCGTCCGGCAACCCGGCAACGATCAGCTTTAACCATAGCACCGACTTTGATTATTCCGAAATGGACGTTTGAGCCGTGTCGAAGTCCACCATCAGCACCTTTGAACTGTTCCAGATGTTCCCAAGCGCGGAAAGCGCCCGAACCTACTTTGAGCAAAAGCGGTGGCCCACTGGGGCCATCTGCCCTGCCTGCAATGAGGTCAAGCGCGTCCATGCCCGCAAGGACGGCTTTTACCGCTGCAACGCCTGCCTGAACGATTTCACGGTTCGGACGGGAACAATCTTTGAGCGGTCCAAGGTGCCGCTGCACAAATGGCTCTACGCCATGTATTTGCTGGTCACCGCTCGCAAAGGCATCAGCAGCTTGCAACTCGCCAAGCAGATCGGCGTCACCCAGAAAACAGCCTGGTTTATGCTGCAACGGCTGCGTGAGGCCTGCGGCAATGATCCAACCAAACTGGCCGGAATTGTTGAGTGCGACGAAACCTACATCGGCGGAAAAGAAGGTGCGAAACACGAGGCCGACAAGCTGAAAATGGGCCGTGGGACGGTTGGAAAGACCGCTGTGATTGGGATGAGGGAAAAGGGCGGGCGCACAAAAGCCAGCGTCATAAAAGACGCCGGTGCCAATTCGATCCACCGCGCCGTGCATTCTGGTGTGGAAACCGGATCGACCCTGCACACCGACGAGCATGGGGGTTATGTCGGCCTTGAAGGCCTGTTTTACGCCCATGAGCGCATCAATCACAGCGCGGGTGAGTATGTCCGCGACGGCGTGACCACCAACGGCATCGAAAGCGTTTGGGCGGTGATGAAGCGCGGCCTTCACGGGGTCTATCATCACGCCAGCCCCAAGCACCTTGACCGCTACGTCGCCGAATTCACCTTTCGGCTCAATGACGGGGCTGTGCAACGTCACACGCTTGACCGCCTCGCCAGCATGTTTTCCGCCGCCATCGGGCAGCGCCTGACCTATAAGGATTTGATCGCATGACCAAAATACTCGCCGCGCTGGACGCGATAACAAACGCCGTTTTGTCGTATCGGCCTGCCGACAAGGGGCAGGCATCGGCCACGATTGAGCGCCGCACGAAGGACGCGGAAACCCAAGAAAAGAAGGGAAATCAGAATGACAGGGAGTCATCTATATAATTCCCCTTTTTTGCCGTTACCCCAAAAAAAGCGCGTTTGAACGCCACCAGCACAGTTCAAACTATCGGCAGCAAAATCTCGATCTCCGCGCCGCCCCGCAGCGCGGAGTAAAAGCACGACCGGCGATTGGTATGGCAGGCCGGCCCCTGCTGTTCGACCTGAACCAGCAGACAATCGCGGTCACAGTCGATCCGCATCTCGACCAGCTTTTGCACATGGCCCGAGGTTTCACCCTTGACCCAAAAGGTGCCGCGCGACCGCGACCAATAAGTCACTCGCCCCCCTGCCAGGGTCCGGGCAACTGCGGCGGCATTCATCCAGGCCAACATTAGCACTTCGCCGCTGGCATGGTCCTGTGCGATGCAGGGGATCAGGCCCCTGTCATCAAATTTCAGACTGGCGGGATCAAAGACCATATTCTTCTCCTTGGCGTGGCGCTTGCCCAAGCCTATCTAGGCAAGGATCACCCAGAAAGCCACGGCATGAGCGATAGCGACCTCGTCAAACTGTATTCCGGCCGGATTCTGGCGCTGGCTGCCGACATCCCGCATCTGGGCCGCCTGCCCTTCCCCGGCGGGTCTTCGCGCAAACGCTCACCGTTGTGCGGATCAACCGTCACCGTCGATGTGGTGCTGGACAAGGGCCGCGTCACCGCATTCGCGCAGGACGTGAAAGCCTGCGCCTTGGGCCAGGCCTCTGCCGCGGTGTTGGGCGATGTGGTGCTGGGTCGCAGCCGGGCCGAACTTGAATCCGCCCGCGATGCCGTCACCGCCATGCTGATCTCGTCCGGTCCGGTGCCCGCCGCGCCGTTTCAGGGTTACGAAGTGCTGATCCCGGCCCGCGACTACAAAAACCGCCACGCCTCGATCCTACTGGCGCTTGAAGCAACCTGCGAAGCTGTAGCCCTGGCCGAAGCCGCCCCATGAAAAAACCGCCGCACATCCAAGGGGATGGCGGCGGCAAGTGGCGTATCCGAAACGGGCGGCGGTGGGACAGGCAACCTCGGGAAGGTGCAACCGCAGGCCCGCAAAGTTCAGAACGCAGGCAGTACTCAGGCCGCGCCGGACAAGGTCAGTCCCACGAACAGCAAAATAAACAGTGAGGCGACGCCAACCGCATCTTCAAGGAATGTCGGGGCAGAGCCGGACAGAATAGATTTGATCTCGGACAACATGGCGACCTCACGGGCTTGTTGCAATATAGTTCTCACAATGGTTAACATATGTAAAGAACTTTATAGGAACATTCGTGAACAAACCGGCATCACCCGACCGACAGCAACCTGATTGCCCGGTCCTGATCCAAAAGCCACAGCAACAACCGCGCCGCTTTTCCGCGCACAGTGTCCAGCGCCGGATCATCGACCAGCAGCTTGCGCGCATCGCTTTGCGCCACCGTCATCAACCCCGCCTGCCGCTCCAGATCGGCCACCCTGAACTGTGGCAACCCCGATTGAGCTGTGCCGATCAGATCGCCCGCCCCCCGCATCAACAGGTCTTCCTCAGCAATCCGAAAGCCATCCTCGGTGTCGCGGATCACCCGCAACCGCCGCTCGCCACCTTCCGACAGCGGTGCCTGATACAGCAGCAGGCAGGTCGATTCCGCCGAGCCGCGCCCGACCCTGCCCCGCAACTGGTGCAACTGCGCCAGACCAAACGCCTCGGCCCGCTCGATCACCATGATCGTCGCGTTGGGCACATTAACCCCAACCTCGATCACCGTCGTCGCCACCAGAACCTTGGTCCGCCCCTCGACAAACGCCGCCATCGCGGCATCCTTTTCGCCAGGTGGCAACTGGCCATGCACCAGCCCCACCACCCCCTCGCCCATCGCCGCCCTAAGGGCCGCAAAACGTGCTTCGGCACTGGCGTAATCCAGCACCTCCGAATCCTCGACCAATGGGCAAACCCAATAAGCCTGCGCACCCTCTGCCACCTGCTTTTGCAGCCGCGCCACCACCTCATCCATCCGCGAGGCCGCAATCAGCGCGGTGCGGATCGGCTTTCGTCCGCTGGGCTTTTCATCCAGCACCGACACATCCATGTCGCCATAGGACGCCAGGGCCAGCGAGCGCGGAATCGGTGTCGCCGTCATCACCAGCACATCCGCCGCCGCCCCCTTGGCCCCCAGCTCCATCCGCTGCGCCACGCCAAAGCGGTGCTGTTCGTCGACCACCGCCAACCGCAAATCCTTGAACGCCACATCCTTTTGAAACACCGCATGCGTGCCTACCAGAATCTGGGTCCGCCCCGCCGCCAGGTCCTCCAGCTTGGCCTGCCGTTCCGCACCCTTGTCCCGCCCCGTCAGCAATTCCAGCCGCACCCCTGCCGCCGCAGCCAAAGGTAGCAACCCGTCATAGTGCTGGCGCGACAGGATCTCGGTCGGCGCCATCATCACGCCTTGCCCGCCCGCCTCGACCGCGATCAGCAGGGCTAAAAACGCCACCAAAGTCTTGCCCGACCCGACATCGCCTTGCAGCAAACGGTTCATCCGCAAGGGCGATGCCATATCGCCCGCAATTTCCGCTACTGCACGAACTTGAGCTATGGTTGAGGCATAAGGCAGCGTTTCCAGCACCTTGCCCTGCAATTCTCCAGTGCCCAGCGAAGACATCCCCTTGCCCCGTCGCAGCGCCGCCCTCGCCAACGACAGAGTCAACTGATGCGCGAACAATTCGTCATAAGCTAGCCTCTGCCGCGCCGGATTGGTCAAAGCGATGGCAGACGGACCCTCTGGCGAATGGGCCACCTCTACCGCCACGCGCCAATCCGGCCAGCCCTCCCGCGCCTTCAACGCGGGGTCAATCCATTCCGGCAAAACCGGGCACCGCGCCAGTGCCCCCGCCACCCCCTTCATCACCAGCTTTTGGGTGACGCCGGCGGTCAAAGGGTAAACCGGCTCATAGGTGGGCAGGTCCGCCGCCTCTTCCGGGCGCAAAACGTGATCAGGATGCACCATCTGCGCGATGCCATCGAACAATTCGACCCGGCCCGAAACCAGCCGCCGCTGCCCGGTCGGCAGCAGGCCTTGCAAAAAATCGCTCCGCGCGTGGAAGAACACCAGTTGAAACTCCAGCCCCGCATCCCGCACCATCACCCGGTAGGGCCGCCCTTTGCTGCGCGGTGGAAAATGCCCGCCAACCTCGACCTCTACCGTCACCGTCGCAGGCAGCGCCGCATCGCGGACCGAGGCTTTGCGGACGCGGTCCACCCCGGAATGCGGCAGCAAAAACACCAGATCCTTGGGCCGTTCCACCCCCAGTCCGGCAAAGGCCTTGGCGGTTTTCGGCCCGATCCCGTCCAGCGTTTCAAGCCCGGCAAACAGCGGGAACAACAACTCCGGTCGGCTCATGCCGAACCCGCAAGCGCCAGCCAGGCGTCCTCGTCGATGACCTTGATCCCAAGCGCTACTGCCGCCTTGGCCTTCGATCCCGCCCCCGGCCCGGCAATCACCAGATCGGTCTTGGCACTGACCGAACCCGCCACCTTGGCCCCCAGAGCCTCGGCCCGCGCCTTGGCCTCGGCCCGGCTCATCTTTTCCAGCGTGCCGGTGAAGACCAGAGTTTTGCCCGCCACTTCCGAATTGACGGATGCGCGTGCGAACACGGGCTGGACCCGCAAATGAGCGGCCAGCGCATCGATTGCCGCCCGTTCCGCCGGATTGCGAAAGGCAGCGGTCAAACTTCCGGCCAGCACATCGCCCACCCCGTCAATCGCCGTCAGTTCCGTCCATTCCGTAGAGCCTGGTTCGGCACGGCAGATCGCCGCCTCGAACGTCGCCCAATCCGAATAATGCCGTGCCAACAACCCTGCAGCAGCCTCCCCCACATGCCGAATCCCAAGCGAGAAGATCAGCCGATCCAGCGGAATGACGCGCTTCGCCTCAATCGCGGCGAACAGGTTTGTCACGGACCTCTCACCAAACCCATCGCGGTTCTTAAGTTTTTTCAACGGGTTGTTCGCGTCTCTTGCGGCAAGCGTGAAAATATCCTCCGGGGCGTGGATGGGTAATTCAACATCCTTGAAGAACATCTCGACCTGCTTTGCCCCAAGCCCCTCGATGTCAAACGCCCCACGCGATATGAAATGCTTCAACCGCTCTACGGCCTGTGCCGGGCAGATCAGCCCGCCGGTGCAGCGCCTTACTGCATCGCCTTCCTCCCGGATCGCTGGAGAGCCACATTCCCGACAAATCTGCGGAAAAACATATGGTTGCGCGTCGTCCTTTCGTTGCGCCAGATCCACATCGGCGATTTTCGGGATCACATCCCCGGCGCGATAAACCTGCACCCAGTCCCCAACCCGGATATCCTTTCCATCGCGGATCGGATTGCCCTTGGCCCCACGCCCCGCGATATAATCCTCGTTGTGCAGCGTGGCGTTTGACACCACCACACCACCCACCGTCACCGGCTGCAAGCGCGCCACCGGCGACAAAGCGCCAGTGCGGCCGACCTGAATGTCGATGGCCAAAAGCCGGGTCCAGGCCAGTTCTGCCGGGAATTTATGCGCAATCGCCCACCGTGGCGTGGTGGAGCGAAACCCCAGCCGCGCCTGTAAAGCCAGATCATCAACCTTGTAGACCACGCCGTCGATGTCATAGCCAAAAGTCGCCCGCAGCACCTCGATCTGGCGGTACTGCGCCAGCAATTCCGCCGGGCTGGAACACAGCACCGTCAATGGGTTGATCTGAAACCCCATCGCCCCCAGTCGGTCAATGGCCCCTTTCTGGGTCGATGCCAGCGGCTCTGCCAGTTCCCCCCAGGCATAAGCGAAGAACCGCAAAGGTCTCGCCGCGGTGATCGTGGCATCAAGCTGGCGCAGCGACCCGGCGGCGGCATTACGCGGGTTGGCAAAGGTTTTTTCGCCACGTTCTGACTGACGGGCGTTCAGGGCGGCGAAATCGGCATGGCTCATATAGACTTCGCCGCGCACTTCCATCACTTGCGGGGCACCCGCCACCTGTCCGGGAATATCGGCAATTGTCAGCGCATTTTCGGTGACATTCTCACCGACCTCGCCGTCACCGCGCGTCGCCGCTTGCACCAGTTCCCCTGATTCGTAGCGCAACGACAGTGATAGCCCGTCAATCTTTGGCTCTGCGGTGTAGGCAACCGCGCCCTTAAGGCCCAGAAACTTGCGCACTCTATCATCGAAATCCGTCACATCTTCATCAGCAAAAGCATTCTCTAGGCTCAGCATTCGCACTCGATGCGGAATTTTGCCAAAGCCCGACGCCAACGCGCCCCCCACACGCTCCGTCGGGCTGTCTTCCCGTTTTAATCCCGGAAACCGCGACTCAATCGCCGCATTGCGCCGCTTCAGGCCATCATAATCGGCATCCGAAATCTCGGGAGCGTCCAGCGTGTGATAGGCCAAGTTGGCAGCGCCAAGCGCACGGGCCAGCCGCGCCAGTTCGGCCCGCGCCTCGTCTTCGGTCAACAAATCGACTTCTCGCCCTTCAGTAGCCATCGCACCCCCACAATCTCGCAAGATTACGGGGGGAAGGCTGCGAGGTCCAGCCTCAGGCGCTGGCTGCCAGACGTGGTACCGATGCGGCGGCAAGTTCGCGCAAGACATAGCCGCGCCCCCAGACGGTCTCGATGTAATTCTGGCCACCGGTCGCCTCTGCCAGCTTTTTGCGCAGCTTGCAGATGAACACGTCGATAATCTTGAGTTCGGGCTCGTCCATACCGCCGTAAAGATGGTTCAGGAACATCTCTTTTGTCAGCGTGGTGCCTTTGCGCAAGGACAGCAGTTCCAGCATCTGATATTCCTTGCCGGTGAGGTGGACCGAGGCACCGTCAACATCCACCGTCTTGGCGTCCAGATTGACACTGAACCGCCCGGTGCGGATCACCGATTGCGAATGGCCCTTAGACCGCCGGATGATGGCATGGATACGCGCCACCAACTCCTCGCGGTGAAATGGCTTGGTCAGATAATCATCCGCACCAAAGCCAAAGCCTTTGATTTTGCTTTCGGTATCGTCAGACCCCGACAGAATCAGGATTGGCGTTTCGATCCGGGCTTGTCGCAACTGGCGCAAAACCTCGTGCCCAGACATGTCGGGCAAGTTGAGGTCCAGGAGGATAAGGTCGTAGTCGTAAAGTTTCGCCAGATCGACGCCATCTTCACCAAGATCGGTGCAATATACATTCAGATTGGCATGGGTCAGCATCAATTCGATGCTGCGCGAGGTCGTCGGGTCGTCTTCCACCAGAAGTATACGCATCGCTGAATGCTCCGTCACAGCCCTTGTTCGTTAACGACTTTGGCAATCAATGGTTAACGGAGAGTTACTCTGCCAGAACGTGTCAAAAAAACAACTTAAAGTTGTCGGTATTTTTGAATCGTGGTGACGCGCAAGGCTTTGACGCCATGCCGCTCGACCGCCTGACGCCATAGACCGAACTCTTCTTCCGACAGGGCATAGCGTTCCTGCGCATCGGCCTGGGTGATCAGGCCGTGCATGACCGCCTTGACCACGATGGCTTTGCGGCTGCCAACCCAGCGACGGGTGTCAGGTGGCGGCAAATCGGCGCGAGACAGGTTGCTGCCATCCGGCAAGGTCACGTGTCGCGGCCCGTCAACTTTTTTGAGATACATGCGCGGTTCCTCGTCTTGTGCCGCCAAATTGCGGCATTGGCCTTAAGCAAGGGTGAAGCCCGGGCAGCATGAGGGGTTGAGAGTAGCGGGCATTTTCCTATATTGCGGCGTGAAATCCCCCGGAAAGCCGCAATCATGCTCGACCAACCCCTTAATTCTTTGGGTCTGCCCAAGCCGCCCGCCGAAACCCGGGTGGTTGTGGCGATGTCGGGCGGGGTCGACAGTTCGGTCGTGGCAGCGATGTTGGCAGAGGAAGGCTATGACGTGGTCGGCGTCACCCTGCAGCTTTACGACCACGGTGCCGCGCTGGCCAAGAAAGGCGCTTGCTGTGCCGGGCGCGATATTCACGACGCGCGGCGGGTGGCGGAGGCGATAGGGTTTGCGCATTACGTGCTGGATTATGAGAACACCTTCCGCGCGGCAGTGATGGAGGAGTTCGCCGATGCTTACCTGTCGGGCGCCACACCAGTGCCGTGCATTCGCTGCAACGAGCGGGTCAAGTTCAAGGATCTGCTGGCAACCGCCAAGGATCTGAACGCCGACTGCATGGCCACCGGGCATTATATCCAGCGCATGTTCGGGGTGGGGCCGGAATTGCATCGGGCGACGGATGCGAACCGGGATCAAAGCTATTTCCTGTTTTCAACCACGCCGGAACAACTGGACTACCTGCGCTTTCCGCTGGGCCATCTGGGGTCGAAGGCGGAGACGCGGGCGCTGGCCGCGCGGTATGGGCTGGCGGTGGCGGACAAGCCCGACAGTCAGGACATCTGTTTCGTGCCGAACGGCAACTATGCGGCGGTGATTGAAAAGCTGCGGCCGGGGGCTGCCGATCCGGGAGAGATTGTCGATCTGGGGGGCAGGGTGCTGGCCCGGCATCAGGGGATCATCCACTACACGGTCGGGCAGCGGCGGGGGTTGGGGATCGGCGGGCTGGAAGACCCGCTGTATGTGGTCAGGCTCGACCCGGTGCTGCGGCGGGTGATTGTCGGGCCGAAGGCGGCGCTGGCCACCCGGGTCATTCCGGTCAGGGAGATCAACTGGCTGGGGGATGAGGCGTTCACCTCGCGCCCCGAATGGCATCTGGAGGTCAAGGTTCGCTCCACCCGCCCACCCCGCGCCGCGATTGTGCGCCCGCTTTCCGCGACCGAAGCCGAGGTGGAATTGTTGGACCCTGAGGATGGGGTTTCGGCGGGGCAGGCTTGTGTTTTCTATGCCGCAGTGGGTTCCAGAGTGTTTGGTGGCGGTTGGGTTTGGCGGGGGAAATGAGGCGTCCAGTTCTGGACGCTTTTCGAAACCGTACGGTTTCAATTAGTTGACTTTACAAAATTAACGGATTGTTTAGGAATTGCGGGCGAGACTCTTTTGATCCGCGAAGAGTGGGGGTTTCACACCCCCACACCCCCGTGGGATATTTGGACCAAAGTGAATGGGGGGGTTTTAGGCAAATTGGCGTGAGTTCGGGGTCAGACCTGCGTCAGCACCGACCTTGCGGCGCGCAGGCCCGGAGGCTCGCCCCCCTTGCCGAGACGTTCCATCGTCAGAGCCATCGCAGCGTCTTGAGCGTGGCTGTCGGCCAACAGGTTCAGGACGGCGAAGGCAATCAGGTCGGGCTTGCAGCGTTCGCCGATGAATTCCGGGACGATACGGGTTTCGGACACCAGATTGACCAGTGTCACCGTGTCGATCAGCGCGGCGCGGCGCATCAGCCACAGGGTCAGCGGGTGCATGTCATAGGCGATCACCATCGGCAGATGATTGGCGGCAAGTTCCAGCGACACCGTGCCAGAGGCAGCGATGGCCACATCGGCGGCGGCAAGGGCGGCGCGTTTGGTTGGCGGGTCGGTGATGATCTGCGGCGCTATGGGCCAGCTGGCGGTCAGGTCGCGCACCAGGTCAGCCACGCCGCGCACCGTGGGCAGGGCGACTCGGGCTTGCGGGTGGACCTGTTTGATCCGGGCGAGTGTTTCGCCGATCACCGGGGCAAGGCGGCTGACTTCGGATTTTCGCGACCCCGGCAGCGCGAGAATCAGCGGGCCGGGGCCGTCCATCAGGCGGCACTCGGCCGGTGTGGCCAAAGGTTCATTGACAACCGGGTGGCCGACAAAATCACAAGTCATGCCAGCGGCGGTCATATAGGGCGGCTCGAACGGCAGCAGGGCGAGGACGTGGTCGATCACCCGGGCCATTTTCACAGCCCGACCCGGTCGCCACGCCCAGACCGAAGGCGCGACGTAATGGATCGTGCGCAGATCGGGTTTGGCGGCCTTGACGATGGCCACCACGCGCAGGCAAAAATCGGGGCTGTCGATGGTGATCAGGGCAGCCGGGCTGGCGGCAAGTGCGGCTGCGGCGCTCTGGCGGATGCGGCACCTGAGGTGCAGGTATTTCGGCAGCACTTCGGCGATGCCCATCACTGACAGTTCTTCCATCGGGAAGATCGAGGTCAGACCTCCGGCCTGCATCATCGGTCCGCCGATGCCCTGAAACTGCGCGTCCGGCGCGAGTTGGCGCAGACCGGCCATCAGGGCGGCGCCCAGCCGATCCCCAGAGGGTTCCCCGGCGATCAGGAAAAACCGCTTCACGGGCGCGACCACAGGAACAGGCCAAGCCGCGCCGCCTCGGCCCGCATGTCGGGCAGGTTCAGGCAGATCACCGAGCCAGCCGCAAATGCCACGCCACCAAGGCCGGCGGCGGCGGCGTGGCGGATCGTGTCGGGGCCGAGGGTGGGCAGGTCGACGCGGCGGTCCTGACCGGGCTTGGCGGCTTTGTAGAACAGGCCGCGGCCGTGGCGCGAATCGGGGCGGAGGGCGGCGGGCAGCGTGGCCAAGGCGATCAACATGGCGTCGGTGCCCGGCAGCGCCTCGACCGCGAGGCACAGGCCCTGGGCGACGCAGGCGCCCTGCCCGACATCCACCGCGCCCAAGGCCGCGACAATGGCGGCGGCGCGGGTGGCGTCGGCTTCGTCGCGCGGCGTCAGGCTGCCGACCAGCACAGCGGGGCCGGGCAGCAGGGCGGGGGCAATGTCGGCGACACCTTTGACAACAAGGTCAGCCTCTTCAAACAGAGCCAGCACCTCGCGCAGGGTGGCATCATCGCCGGCCTGCATCGCGGCCAGCAGGCGCGGCACCAGTTGCGCCGTGGCGGGGTCGAACAGCGCGGGGTCAAGGCGCGGGCGCCGCACGGCCCCGGCAAAGGCGACCTCGGTGATGCCCTGATCGGTCAAAGCGTTCAGGAAGGGCACGAGGCGTTCCAGACGGAAGGTCATGTCGGGGCTGATGTCGGGGGTAAAGCCGTCCAACGCGCAAATCAGCGGGCGTTCCGGCAGCGCGGCGACCACAGCGGCGGGCAAAGCGCCCTGTCCCGCAATCAGGGCCAGCCGGGTCATTGCGGCGTCAGGAACGAGCGGTCAGAGGCGCTCAGGATAAACGCCGCCATCTCGCGGACATGCGGCGAGGGGTGGTCCGCCAGTGCGCGGGCGCGGTCAAGAAAGGTGCCGTCGCCATGCGCCAAAGTGTCGTAGGCCGCGCGCAGGGCGTGAATTGCGGCCCGGTCAAGGCCGCGACGCTTGAGGCCGACCAGGTTCAGCCCGTCCAGATCGCCACGCGGACCCTGCACCAGACCGTAGGGCAGCACGTCATTGGTGACCATCGTGACCGCGCCGATGATGGCACCCTGGCCGATGCGGACCCATTGGTGGATGCCGGACAGGCCGCCGATGACGACGTCGTCACCGATCTGGCAATGGCCGGCGATGGCGACCTGATTGGCAAGGACCACCCGGTTGCCCAGCCTTGCGTCATGGCCGACATGGCTGCCGGTCATCAGCAGGCAGTCGTCGCCGACCTGGGTGATGCCACCGCCGCCTTCGGTGCCGGTGTTCAGCGTGGCGCCTTCGCGGATGCGGCAGCGGGCACCGACGATCAGCCTTGTGCGTTCGCCCTTGAATTTCAGATCCTGCGGCACCTCGCCCACGGTGGCGTGCGGGAAGATCACCGTACCCGCGCCGACGGCGGTCCAGCCGGTCACGATGGCATGGGATTTCACTTCGACATTGTCGCCCAGCGTGACCTCGGGGCCGATCAGCGAGAAGGGGCCGATGCTGACGCCCTGGCCCAGACTGGCGGCGGGATCGACGATGGCCGAAGGGTGAATGCCCGGCATGTCAGGTCTTGGGCAGGTCGAACATGGCGGTGAAAGTGGCTTCGGTGGCCAGATCGCCGTCCACCGTGGCGCGGCCCTCGAATTTCCAGACACGGCCACCGCCACGCAGCGCCTTGACATGCAGCTCCAGCACATCGCCCGGCACCACTTTGCGGCGGAACTTCACGCCATCGACGCCCATGAAGAACACCTTGGCCTGTTTGTCGACCAGCCCCATCGTGACGCCGACCAGCACGCCCGAAGTCTGCGCCATCGCCTCGATGATCATCACGCCGGGCATGATCGGCATGTCGGGGAAGTGGCCCTGAAAATGCGGTTCGTTGTTGGTGACATTCTTGATGCCGACACAGCTTTCCCCCGCCACGATGTCGCGCACCTTGTCGATCAGCAGGAACGGATAGCGGTGCGGGATGATGCGCTGGATCAGGGCAAGGTCGGCATCGCGGATCGGGTCAGACATGGTCGCTCCTTGGCAAAGGCCATTGGGCCTGACTAACAACTTGGGCGGGACGAGACAACGGGCGTCAGGGCTTGGGAGGCGCGGGTGGTCCGGAGCCGTCGCCCAGTTTGATGTCCAGTTCGGCGATGGCGCGGTCGGTCACGTCGATCGCGTCAAACGACAGGATCACCGCGTCGCGGTTCAGAATTGCATAGGCGCCGTTCTGGCGCATCAACTCGGCCATGACCGGCACCGCGGCATCAAAAAACAGCTTGCGCCCGGCGTCGCGGCTGGTTTTCAGCGCGGTGGCCTTGGCTTCTTGCTCGGCACGAATTTTCTCGACCTTGGCGTCAAACGCATCGGCCAGGGCCTGAAACGCCGCGGGCGTCACCGTCTTGCGCTGGTCGGTCAGCGCCGCCTCCTCGGTGGACAGATCCGCCTCGATCTTGCGATTCGCGGCGGCCAGCGCTTGCGTCGCTGCCAGCGATTTCGCCTCCAGCGCCTTGCCGTACAGCGATCCGCTGTACAGCCGGTCCTGATTCAGGGTCAGGATCTGGGGCGGGGCGGTGGTCTGGGCGGCCAGCGGAGCCAGCCAACCCAAGGCCATCATCCCCACCAGACCGACGACCAGAGCCGCCGCAACCCGCATCAGAACTTGGTCGCGATGGTCAGATCGAAGGTCTGCTCTTTGTCATAGCTTTCCTTCTTGAGCGCCCGGGTGAAGTTCAGCCGCAGCGGCCCGATCGGGGTTTTCCACAGGATCGACAGACCGATCACCGACCGGATGCGCATGCTGTCGTCCACCGCGCCGCCAGTTCCGGCGGTGTTGTCCAGCCCCCAGACCGAGCCTATATCCAGGAACGCGCCGCCATTGATGCCGTATTCTTCGGGCAGACCCAGCGGGAAATCGGTTTCCAGATGGGCAACGGCATAGATATTGCCGCCAAGCGCATCCCTGTTGGTTGCCCCCAGATCACGCGGCCCCACGCCGTTGGGCTGGAAGCCACGCAGCTTGCCATTGCCGAAGAACCGTTCGGTCACCCGCGGGGAATAGCCGCCAATGCCCTGCACGACACCGCCTTCAAAAATCGCCCGCAGGTCAACCTGATCATTGAAGACCTTGGTTTCCGCCAGCGCCAGCGCCTGGGTCGAGACATAGGTGGTGTCGCCGCCAAGCCCGGCGAAATCCTGACTGAACCGCAGCAAGATGCCGCCCTTCGGGTGCAGACCCGAGGCCCGGTTGTCGTAGGCATAGTTGTAGCCGACGCTCGACGTGACCCGTGTGCCCTCTTCGCTCAGCAGGATGGCCGACGACCCGTTCGAGGTTTCGTCCGCAGACGTGGCGGGATCATCGACGACCGGGCCATCGACATTGTCCAGCGTGTCTTTGGAAATCTTGTAGTTCAGCCCCAGCCGGCCGAAATCGCTGATCGGAAACTCGATCGACGGCGACAGCGAGATGCTGCGCGTGTCGTAGTTGGCGTTGTCATGGCTGGTCTTGGCATAGATGCCGCTGAAGCCAAATTGCAGGTCACGGCCCAGGAAAGCCGGTTCGATGAACTGGATGTTGGAATTCAGGCTGGAACCACCGTTCTGCACATTGATCTTCAGGCTTTGGCCCCGGCCCAGAAAGTTGGTCTCGGCAAAGCCGATGTTCAGCCCAAAGCCCGAAGACACGCCATAGGTCGCACCCAAGCTGAGCGATCCGGTCGGCTGTTCGACGACTTCGACCTTGACGACGGTCTGATCGGCCCCGGCTCCGGCAGCACTGTTGACCTGCACATCCGAGAAATAGCCCAAAGCCCGGATGCGCTCGGCGGCCTGCCGAATTTCGCGCGGGTTGAACGGGTCGCCTTCCACGGTGCGGAACTGCCGCCGCACCACGCTGTCGAGCGTGGTTTTGTTGCCCTCGATGTCGATGCGCTCGACAAAGACCTTTTCGCCTTTGGTGATGGCGAAGGTCACGTCCAGCGTTCCATCGCGGTCATTGCGGGTGATGCGGGGATCGACCCGGATGAAGTTCAGACCCTTTTTCAGCGCCAGCGATTCCATCGCCGCCACATTGTTGTCGATGATGTTGGGCGAATAGGTGACGCCGCTGCGCAACCGCCTGATCTTGTCAAACTCGGCCGCATCAACACCGTCCACTTCGGAAGTCGTGCTGACTTTGCCGATCTTGAAGCTCTGGCCCTCGCGGATGGTGAAGGTCAGAAAGGTCGCGTCGCGTTCGCGGGCGTAATTGGCCGAAGCATCCAGCACCTGGAAATCAAGATAGCCGCGCGACAGGTAGAAATCCTTGAGCAGTTGCTTGTCGAGGTCCAGCCGGCCGGACACGAATGTATCCCGCTGGATCAACTGGTGCAGAATGCCCGCCTGTTTGGTTTGCAGGATCTGGCGCAGGCGGTAGTCCGAAAACGCCTGGTTGCCGACAAAGTTCAGGCGCTGCACCTCTGCCACAACGCCTTCGGCAATCTCGAACACCAGATCGACGCGGTTGTCAGCGCGGCGGATGATGCGCGGTGTGACGGTAGCGGCCATGCGGCCCTTGACGCGGTAGAGGTCGGTGATGGCTGCGGCATCCGCCTCGGCCTGGGCCGGGGAATAGACCAGACGCCCGCGCGATTTGGTGACGGCGATCAGCGCCTCGTCCTTGACGCGGTCGTTGCCCTGATAATCGACCACGTTCAGCATCGGATATTCGGTGACGCGGACCACCAGCGTGCCACCCTGCGGCAGCAGTTCGATCTTTTCAAACAGGCCCGAGGCCGCAATGCGCTGGTAGGCGTCGTTCAGCGCCGCCGCCGTGATGGCCTTGCCCTTGCCGATTGCGGCATAGGACAGGATCGTGGCGGCATCGACCCGCTGGTTGCCCTCGATCTTGACGGCGTTGAAGGTGTAACTTTGGGCCATTGCGGGGGCGGGGGCAAAAGTTGCGGCGCCAAGCGCGGCAAAGCAGAAGAACAGCACCACAAGGGCCGCGCGAGGCACGCCCAGCTTTGACAATGCCGTGGCAGCCCTGGCACCCGTGTTAACCTGCATGACCTGCCCCGCTATCTGAACCCGTTCCAGCCTGACTATCGGCTTGGGCGCGGCTTGTCAAAACCACAAGATGCGGCGGTGCGCCCCTCTGGCAGACCGGCACCAAAAACCTGTGGATAGTTTTTTAGGAAGCCAATGCCGGTCGGGGTTTGGCAGGGTCAGCAACCGGTCAACGACCCGGGAAGCGTGTCACGCGATGTAGCAAAAGCCATGAGCGCGATGAGAAGGAACAGACCGACCGACATCAGCACTTGCATCACGCGGGGATTGGGCTGTCGCCCTGTCGTCGCCTCCCAGATGTGAAACACCAGATGGCCGCCATCAAGCACCGGGATCGGGAACAGGTTCAGGATGCCAATGGAGAGTGAAAAGATCGCAACGATTCGCAAGAACGCAGTGAAGCCTTCGCGAGCCGCTGCTCCTGCGACTTTTCCCATCCCTATGGGTCCGCTAAGATTGCAGGTTGAAATCTTTCCCGTGGCGATGTGAGCAATCCCGGATATTGTGGTTTTCAGCATGTACCAGCTCTGGTTCCACGACAGTTTGGCCGCCTCGCCCAGACCCGGTTCGCGGATTTGCGGGTCAAACAAGGCACCGCCGGACAGACCGATCAGCCAGCGCGTCTCGAACCCGCCATCGGCGGTGGGCAGGTCGCGGCGGCGCGGGGTCAGCGACAGATCGAAGGTCTTGCCATCGCGCCACACCGTCAGCGGGATCGGCTGGCCCGCCGTCGCCTCGACCAGCGCGGGCAGTTGCGCGAAGGTGGCGATCGGCTGGCCCGCCGCCGTGATGATCACATCGCCCGCCTGCAACCCGGCATCGAGGGCGGCAGAATCGGGATAGACTGCGGCCGCCACCGGCGGCAGCGGATGCGACGCCTGCACCGTCAGTCTGGCAGCGCCGCGCTGGATCTCATAGGCGACCGTCGGAAGCGGCCCAAGTTTGTCGGCCACCTTGAAAAATGTTGTAAGATCAGGGGTTTCTGTGCCGTTCAACGCCAGAATCCGGTCGCCGACTTGCAGATTCTGCTGCTCGGACGGCAGCGCGCGCAACGACCCGATCACCGGCTCGTCCACCGCAACCCCGGTGTAGAGGATGGTGCCGAAGAATAAGAGCAGCGTCAGCGCGATGTTGAAGGCCGGCCCTGCAATCACCGTGGCTGACCGCGCCCACAGCGGGGCACCATGCATCGAATGGCGGCGTTCTTCGGCGCTCAGCCCGGCCATTCCGCTGGCATCAGGCCGGGAAGATGCATCTGAATCACCCAGAAACCGCACATAGCCGCCAAACGGCAGCACGGCGATCTGCCAGCGGGTGCCGTGTTTGTCGACGCGCGACATCAGTTTCGGCCCGAAGCCAAGCGAGAACACCTCGGCCTGGATGCCGCACCAACGGCCAATGATGTAATGCCCGAATTCGTGGACTGCCACGATGACCAGCAACGCCGCTATGAAAGACAGCGCCGTCAAAGCCGTGCCGCCAAAAGCGGATACCATTCCCGAAAGATCCAAATTACCGCCCCTAACCTAGCCGCATTCTTTGCGCCGCCTCAACCGCTTGCCTACGGGCAACGTGGTCGATCTCTACCACATCCTCAAGACCCGAGGCGGCTTTTCCAAGGCTGACGCGGGCCGAAACTCGGGCAAGCGTGGCCTCGACAAGACGGGCCATATCCATGAACCCGATGCCGCCCGCGATGAACTGATCCAGCGCCACTTCCTTGGCGGCTTTGAAGGCAGCCCCCGCCAGCCCGCGCACCGCCATCACCTCGCGCGCCAGCCGCAGCGCCGGATAGCGGTCAAGGTCGGGTGCCCGGAAGGTCAGCGCGCCCACTTGCGCCAGGTCCAGCCGCGCCACCGGCAGCGCCTGCCGCGCGGGCCAGTTCAGCGCATAGCCGATGGCATGGCGCATATCAGGTGCCCCCAGATGCGCCATGATCGCGCCGTCGCGGTAGCCGACCAGCGAATGCACCAGCGATTCGGGGTGGATGATCACCTCGATCTGATCCGGCTCAATCCCGAAAAACTCCCGGGTTTCAATGACCTCCAAGGCTTTGTTAAACATGGACGCGCTGTCGATGGTGATCCGTTGCCCCATGGCCCAGTTGGGATGGGTCACAGTGTCCGCAAGGGTCGCCTGCGCCAGCCGCGCCATCGGCCAGTCGCGCAATGCGCCGCCAGAGGCGGTCAGGATGATGCGCTTGACCGAGGCGATATCCTCGCCGACCAGCGCCTGAAAGATCGCCGAATGTTCGCTGTCCACCGGCAGGATGCGCCCACCATGCGCCGCCGCCGTCGCCAGCATCAGCGGTCCCGCCGTCACCAGACTTTCCTTGTTGGCCAAGGCCAGCGTCGCGCCCTGCTCCAGCGCCTTCAGCCTCGGTTGCAGGCCCGCCGCGCCCACAATCGCCGACATCACCCAATTGGCAGGCCGCGCCGCCGCCTCGGCAATCGCCCCCGCCCCGGCGGCACAGTCAATCCCCGATCCGGCCAGCGCCTCGCGCACGCCGGGCAGCGTCGCCTCATCGGCACAAACCGCAATCTCGGCCCCAAGCGCCCGCGCCATCACCGCCAGCCGTGCCACATTGCGCCCGCCGCTCAGCGCCACGGTGTGGAACACCTCTGGCCCGCCTTGGCGCATCAGCAGATCAAAGGTGCTTTCCCCAACCGAGCATGTGACGCCGAACACCGAAATCCGCCGCATCCTAACCCGCCATCCCGAATGGCAGCGGAATGACCTGCGCGATTACGATCACCGCCAGAACCGCGCCGATCAGCGCGTCAAACCGGTCCAGCACTCCGCCATGCCCGGGGATCAGCGCCGAGGCATCCTTGACCCCGGCCCGCCGCTTGATCCAGCTTTCCAGAATGTCACCCATCTGCCCGGCCAGCGCGACCAGCGGCGAAAAGATCAAGATCCCCCAGCCCGCAGCCCCCGTGACCACAAAGACCAGCCCGACTACAGCCGCCCCAACCCAGCCCGCCACCGTGCCGGACCAGGTCTTTTTCGGGCTGACCTGCGGCCAGAACTTTGGCCCCCCCAACAGCCGCCCCGCGAAATAGCCAAGCGTGTCAGAAACGACCACGACCAGAATGATCCACAAAAACACCAGCGCCCCCTGATGTCGCAACGCCAAAAACCCGACGCCCGACAGCAGGATCAGCAGCGCATAACCCGCGATCACCGCCCGGTCGCCGCGCGGTGTCAGAAACAAGCCCAAAGGCGGCAGCACCACCAACGCCAGCCCCAACGGCGGGGGTGCCACGGTCATGTTTGCCAAAAGACTCAACGCCGCCAAACCGGCCAGACCAAGCCGCACGGCTTGGGGCGGTTTGGCGGTCATTCCGGCCAGTTCCCAGATCATCGCAGCAAAAACCACCAGCACGGCTGCGCGAAAGAAGTAACCGCCTTCGAACGTCGCCACCGCGCCGATGGTGATCATCACCAGCCCCGATGCCACCCTGACTCGCAGATCTGCCCATCGACCCGCACGCTGGCTCATGCGGTGGCGACCCCGCCAAACCGCCGCTCGCGGTTGCCGAACCGGGCGACGATCGAGGCCAGTTCGGCGGGCGTGAAATCCGGCCACAGCGTCGGGGTGAATTCGTATTCGGCATAGGCCGCCTGCCAGGGCAGAAAGTTGGAGGTCCGGGCCTCACCTGAGGTGCGGATCACCAGATCGGGGTCGGGCAGATCGGCGGTGTCCAGCCGCGACGCGATCAGCGCATCGTCGATCTGATCGGGGCCAAGCCGTCCCTCCGCCACTTCAACCGTCAGGGCGCGGATCGCGCGGGTCAGCTCGTCCCGCCCGCCATAGTTGATCGCCACCGTCAGGTTCAGCCGCGAATAGGGCGCCGTCCGCGCCTCGATCCCGGCCATAAGACGTTGCAGTTTGGGGTCGAGCCTTGATCGGTCGCCGATGAAGCGCATCCGCACCGATTCCGCCGCCAGCTTGTCGGCTTCGCGCTCGATATAACGGGCAAAGATCGACATCAGGCCCAGCACTTCCTCGGTCGAGCGTTTCCAGTTCTCGGTCGAAAAGGCGAAAATCGTCAGCCAGCGGATGCCCAGATCCGGGGCGCAGCGCACGATTTCCTTGACGCGCTCGGCGCCTTTGCGGTGGCCCACCAGACGCGGCCAGCCGCGTTCGGTGGCCCATCGCCCGTTGCCATCCATGATGATGGCGACGTGTTCGGCCAGCTGCCGGGCCTTCGGGTCGGATTTGCTGCCAGAGCCCACGCTCATCCTCTTTTGCCGCATTTCAAACAATGCCCCGAGTGAAAAGTTTTCGTCGAAAATTTTGGCCCGCACGCCACGGGTCAGACCTGCATGATTTCGTGCTGCTTGCCTTCCAGCGCCCGGTCCACGGCGGCAATCGCCTTGTCGGTCATTTGCTGGACTTCATCGACCCACATTTCCTGATCATCCTCGCCCATGCCGGCGGCTTTGGCCTTCTTGATCTGGTCCATGCCGTCGCGCCGCACGTTGCGAATGGCGACTTTGGCGTTTTCGGCATAGGTGCCCGCCACTTTGGAGAGCTGGCGGCGGCGTTCCTCGTTCAGTTCGGGGATCGGCAGGCGGATCAAGGGGCCGTCCGAGATCGGGTTGATGCCGATGCCACTTTCGCGGATCGCCTTTTCGACCTTGCTGACCATCGCCTTGTCCCAGACATTGATGACGACCATGCGCGGGTCTGGCACGTTGACAGTGCCCAACTGGTTGATTGGCGTCATCTGGCCATAGGCGTCCACCATGATCGGCTCGACAATCGACGCCGAGGCGCGTCCGGTGCGCAGGCTGGCGAATTCGGTGCGCAGCGCGTTCATCGCGCCATCCATCCGGCGCTGGATGGCGTCGGTGTCGATTTCAAGATCAGCGTCGGCCATCTCGTCCCTCAATCATGCGGCTCTGCACGGGCTTTTGGAATTCTATACCAGCAAGGTGCGGGTTGCGTATAGGGGGGGCGGCAGTTACGAACACCACCCCAAGGTAGGTGCGTCATAGGACGCTCCCTACCTGAGGATCAGCCCTGAACCCGCGTGTAGGTGCCCTGCCCCGACAATATCCCGCGGAAGCCGCCCGGTTCGTCCAGCGAGAACACGATGATCGGCAGGTCGTTGTCGCGGGCCAGAGCGATGGCGCTGGCATCCATGACGCCCAGGTGTTTTTGCAGAACCTCGTCGTAGCTGACCGTCTGATAGCGCCTGGCGTCGGGGTGTTTCTTGGGATCCTTGTCATAGACCCCGTCCACCTTGGTTCCCTTAAAGATCGCCTGACAGGCCATTTCCGTGGCGCGCAGTGTGGCAGCGGTATCGGTGGTGAAATACGGATTGCCGGTGCCTGCGGCAAAGATGCAGACCCGCTTTTTCTCCAGATGCCGCACGGCGCGGCGGCGGATGTAAGGCTCGCAAACCTGATCCATCGGGATGGCGGAAATCACCCGGGTGAAGACGCCGATTTCCTCCAGCGCCGATTGCATCGCCAGCGCGTTCATCACGGTGGCCAGCATGCCCATGTAATCCGCCGTGGTCCGCTCCATCCCCTGCGCCGAGCCTTGCAACCCGCGAAAGATGTTGCCGCCGCCGATCACCATGCAGATTTCGACGCCCAGATCATGCACCGATTTCACTTCGGATGCGATGCGCTGTACCGTGGGGGGATGCAGGCCGTAACCCAGATCGCCCATCAGCGCCTCACCCGAGATTTTCAGCATGACGCGGGTGTAGGCGATCTTATGCTCGGCGTCTGACATGATTTTTCCCTGAATGTCGTGGTGCTGTTGGCTCGGGCCGCAAAATGTCGCAAAATGACGGGAGGTTCAACCTTTGTCGGCACCCGGGGGCCTGCCCCCGGACCCCCGGGATATTTAGGGACAGAAAATGGTGGGGCTTCTGGCGGCTGTCTCGCGCGAACGACCGGTGCTGATCGCAGGTCCGACGGCCTCGGGCAAGTCGGCGCTGGCGATGGAACTGGCGGAGCGGGATGGCCGGGTGGTGGTCAATGCCGATGCCTTGCAGGTCTATGGCTGCTGGCGGGTGCTGTCGGCGCGGCCATCCGTGGCGGATGAGGCGGCCCTGCCCCATGCGCTATATGGCCATATCGGGCGCGAGGCGGTCTATTCGGTGGGTCACTGGCTCCGCGAGGTGGCAATTTTGCTGGACAAGCCGGTGGTGATCGTCGGCGGCACCGGGCTGTATTTCACCGCCTTGACCAAGGGGCTGGCAGAGGTGCCGATGGTGCCGCCGGAGGTGCGGGCTGAGGCAGATGCGCTGCGGTTGGGCAATTTCGGCACAATGCTGGCGGCGCTGGACCCTGAGACGGCGGCGCGGACCGACCTGGCCAATCCGATGCGGGTGCAGCGGGCCTGGGAGGTGCTGCGCACCACTGGGCGCGGGCTGGCGGACTGGCAGGCGTCAGGGGCTGCACCCTTGTTGCCATTGCCGGAAGTCGAGGCGCTGGTCTTGCGGCCGGATGTGCCCTGGCTCGACGCCCGGATCGCCGCGCGGTTTTCCGCCATGTTGGAGGCGGGGGCGCTGGACGAGGTGGTGGCCGAACTGCCGACATGGGTTCCCGACCGGCCCTCGGCCCGGGCGATCGGCGCGGCGGAGTTGGTGGCCCATCTGCGCGGCACCTGGGATCTGGCCACCGCAGCCGAGGCCGCGACACGGGCCACCCGGCAATATGCCAAGCGCCAGCGCACCTGGTTTCGCAGTCGCATGAAAGACTGGCGATCCGTCGTGCCCGACTGACCAGACGGCGCTTTTCGCAACTACTTTCGGTTAGAACACGCGGCGGGCGTTTTTTCGCTTGGGTTGTGCCTCAGGCGCGGTTTATCTGGGTGTCTTGACCTGAGAGAGCCGGATAATGACCAACCCCACCCCAACCGCGCCGTTTCGACTTGTCGCCATCCCTCGTCTTGCCGCCGGCGGGCGCTGGCGGGTTGAGGCGATGCGATCACTTTCGGAGGCGTGCTTTCTGTGGTTCACCAAGGGTCAGGGTCGGATCACGCTGGCGGGGGTGACGCGGGGCTATACCGCCCACAACGGCATCTTCATCCCGCCGGGTGTGATGCATGGCTTTGAGGTCGGGCCGCAAGTCTTTGGCACCGCCGTATTTTTTGGCCGCGACTGCCGGGTGACTTTGCCGCGCGACCCCTTGCACCTGCGCATCCGCGAAGTGCATGCCCAACAGGAGCTGAACGTGACACTGGACGCCATCCAGCGCGAGTTGGACAGTTCTGTGCCCGCCCATGACCGCGCCGCAGAAGCGCATCTGGGCCTGTTGGGGGTCTGGCTGGAGCGGCAGGGCATGCGCGCCCAGGCCGAAGCGCCACGCCCCGATGCCGCCCGTCGTCTGGTCGCCCGCTTCACCGATCTGATGGAGCGGGAGTTTCGCTCGGGTGCCGGTGTCGGCGATCTTGCCGCCACTCTGGGTGTCACCGCCACGCATCTGACGCGCTGTTGCCAGCAGACCTGTGCGCGGTCCGCCATCGACCTGTTGCAGGACCGCCGGATCTTTGAGGCGCGCAAATTGCTGGCCGAAACCGTGCTGCCGGTGGGGCGGATCGGCGAAAGTCTGGGCTTCACCTCCGCCGCCTATTTCACCCGGGCGTTTCAGCACTGGACCGGCTCCTCGCCCTCGGCCTTTCGCCGCAGCCAGTAATCCGCCGCGCCGAAATCAACCGATTCGTCCGCCTTAGCGGAAATCCCGTCAGGTTGCCGGAAATGACCCTGACCCGGGCCGGGCTTTTCTCCGAGGCCGAAAAATCGCATTTCGGACCTATCCGTGTCGCAAACGTTACACCCGGTGGCGAATCCAAGCGTTGACGCAGGGCTGGAAAAGATGCGGAATGCGGAAGTGAGGTTTGTTGCCTTGGCGCAGATCTGCCGGTCTTGACCCGACGTGGGGAAGGGTCAGTCGGCAGGGCATGGGCAACAGAACCGGCACCCATAACAAATGACAAGGCTTTGCCTGACAGGGAGACCAGAATGACTAAAATGGACAAAATCGAGGCGCTGCACCCGGCTGCCTATATGCACCTGCAAGAAGTGCGCGATGGCAAGCTCAGCCGCCGCGAATTCCTGACCCGAAGCACTGCTCTGGGCGTTTCCGCCGTCGCGGCTTATGGCCTGCTTGGCCTTGCGGCTCCGGTGCGGGCTCAGGACGCCAAGGTTGGCGGCTTGGTGCGGATGGCGATGGAAACCAAGGCACAGAAAGACCCGCGTCTGGCCGACTGGCCGCAGATCGCCAACGTCTACCGCGGCTGGCTGGAATATCTGATCCAGTACAACCCCGATGGCACCTTTGAGGGCCGCCTGCTGGAAAGCTGGGAAGCCAATGACACCGCCTCGGAATACACGCTGCATGTCCGCAAGGGCGTCAAGTGGAACAATGGCGATGATTTCACCGCCGATGATGTTGTCAACAACTTCAAACGCTGGACCGATGGCAATGTCGAAGGCAACGCGATGGCCTCGCGCTTCCCCGGCCTGGTGAACCCTGACACCAAGACCTTGCGCGATGGCGCGGTGGTCAAGGTTGACGACATGACGGTCAAGCTGATGCTGTCGGCCTCGGACGTGGCGGTGGTGCCGAACCTTGCCGACTACCCGTCGGCGGTGGTGCATTCCAGCTTCAAGGATGGCGATGATCCGTCGGTCAACCCGATCGGCACCGGGCCTTACGTTCCGGGCGAAATCATGGTCGGCCAGAAGATGACGCTGGTGCGTGCGCCGAACCATACCTGGTGGGGTGGAACGGCACCGCTGGACGAAATCCAGTATATCGACTTCGGCACCGATCCGTCTGCGATGGTCAACCTGGCGACCTCGGATGAAATCGACGCCAACTACGAATCGACCGGCGACTATATCAAGCAGCTCGATACGCTGGGCTGGAAGAAATACGAAGCCGTAACCGCTGCGACCATCGTTGCCCGCTTCAACTCTGCCACGTCCGACCTTTACAAGGACAAGGCCGTCCGCCAGGCGCTGCAACTGTCGGTCGATCCCAAGGTGGTGCTGGACCTTGGCTACAATGGTCTGGGCACCACGGCGGAAAACCACCACGCCGCCCCGGTGCACCCGGAATATGCCAAACTGCCCGCGCAGGTGATCAATCCCGCCGGGTTGAAGGCCGTGCTGGCCAAGGCTGGTATGGCCGATACCGAATTCGAGTTCATCTCGCTGGATGATGGCTGGGAAGCGGCAACTTCGGACGCCATCGCCGCACAGATGCGCGACGCCGGAGCGAACATCAAGCGCACCGTGATGCCGGGCTCTACTTTCTGGAACGACTGGCAGAAATACCCGTTCTCCTCGACCACCTGGAACCACCGCCCGCTGGCGGTGCAGAACATGAGCCTCGCCTATACCTCGACCGGGTCGTGGAACGAAAGCGGCATGGCCAACAAGGATTTCGACGCCGCGATGGTCGAAGCCCTGACCCTCGCCGACGCCGACAAACGCCGGGTGGTGGCCGCCAAGCTGGAGCAGATCCTGCAAGACGAGGGCTATATCGTGCAGCCGTTCTGGCGTTCGCTGTTCCGCCACGCCAAGGCCAATGTGGTGGGGATGGAGATGCATCCGTCGTTCGAGCATCACCATTACCAATGGTCGCTCGCCTGAGCCTTTGAATCATGAGGACGGGCGCACCCTATCCGGTGCGCCCGCACTTGCTTTTGCTGCTGGCCGAGGGGCCGTGGCACACCCGGCTTGGCTCGACGCGGTGGGACCCATGACATGCTGAATTTCATTGCCCGACGGGTGGGAGTGATGGCGCTTACGGCGCTGGTCCTGACCTTCATCGTCTTTTACCTGACCAACCTGCCGCCCAATCTGGAAAAGCTGGCCCGGTCCGAAGGCTCGGTCCGGATGAGCGACGAATCCGTGCTGGCCTGGATCGACCAGAATGGTCACGGCGGCTCGGTGTTCTACCGCTATTCCGAATGGCTTGGAACCAGCCCCGGCTGGGTGCTGACCGATGAAAAGGGCGTCACGCGCGGGTTGTGCATCCGGCAGAATGCCGACCCGGCAACCGCAGCCCGCTATTGCGGCATCTTGCAAGGCGAATGGGGCTTTTCCACCGTCTACAAGAAACCCGTGACCGAAATTCTGGGCCGCGCTTTGGGTGCCACCGGCTGGCTGATGCTGGCGGTGATGCTGGTGATGGTGCCGACCTCGCTCTTGATCGGCGTGCTGGCGGGGATGCGCGAAGGCACCCGCACCGACCGGGTGCTGTCCACCTTCGCCATCGCCTCGACCGCCACGCCGGAATATGTGTCCGGCGTCATTCTGGTGGCGATCTTCGCCGCCGTGAACACCGGGATTTCGCCGCTGCTGGCGCGCTGGGGCCTGATCAGCAGCAAAACCTGGTTCCTGCCGACCGCGACATCGGCGATGGAAAACATCACCTTCTGGAATTTTACCCTGCCGGTCGTCACCATTGCCCTTTATGGCGTCGGCTACATCGCCCGGATGACCCGCGCCTCGATGACCGAGGTGATGACCCAGCAATACATCCGCACCGCCCGCCTGAAAGGCGTGGGCTTCCGGCAGGTGGTGCTGAAACACGCGCTGCGCAACGCGCTGATCGCGCCCTTTACCGTGATCATGCTGCAATTCCCCTGGCTCTTGAACGGCGTGGTGATCGTGGAGACCCTGTTCAATTACAAGGGCTTCGGTGCGACCCTGGTGGCTGCCGCCAGCAACAACGACATCGGCCTGCTGCTGGGCTGTTCGGTCGTCGCGGTCTTCGTCGTTCTGGTGACACAACTGATCTCCGACATCGGCTATGTCTTCCTGAACCCCCGTATCCGGCTGGCATGAGGACGCGTAATGGATAGTCTTTCCTGGGGCATGATCTTTCTGAAAATGGCCCAACGCTTCCTGCCGGTCTGGATCGCCCTGATCGTGACCTTCACCCTGTCGATCCGCTATAAGCGGCGGCTTGGCCTCTATGGCAAACTGTTCGACAGCCCGGTCGGGATGACCGGCTTCGCCATCGTGATGTTCTGGGTCTTCACCGCGATCTTCGCCGATCTGATCGTCACCTATGACCCGATTGCCCAGTTGGGCAGCGTCAAGAACCCGCTGCCCGGCACCCCGGTCGTGGCGCCCAAGGATGGCGCGTATCCGTGGTTCCTCTTGGGCGGCGACCACCTGGCCCGCGACATCTTCTCGCGCATGGTGATGGGGGCGCGCCGGGTGCTGGTGATCGCCCCTGCCGCCACCACCTTCGCCTATATCGTCGGCATCACCCTGGGCCTGCCCGCCGGCTATTACGGCGGCAAGTTCGACACCGGCCTGTCGTTCCTGTCCAACCTGGTGCTGGCGTTCCCGGTGATCCTGCTGTTCTACCTGCTGGTGACACCCGAGATCCGCAACACCGGAATCCCGATCTATCTGGCCGCCGTGCTGTTCGTCTTTCCGGTGATCTTCTTCTCGATCCTGTTCAATTCGCGCTACTTCACCAACCCGCGAAGGCGCAACCTCTATGTGGGCACCACCCTGGTGATCGGGCTCTGGGCCTATTCCGGCCTCGCCTTCAACGCCGACCCGCTGGGCATCTGGGGCATGGACCCGAACCTCTTGAACGTCTTCGTCTCGGTGGTGTTCGTGAACGCCCCCACCGTGTTCCGCATCGTGCGCGGCATCACGCTGGACCTCAATTCGCGCGATTACGTGGCGGCGGGCCAGACCCGGGGCGAAGGCGCCTGGTACATCATGCTATGGGAAATTCTGCCCAACGCCCGTGGGCCCCTGATCGTCGACTACTGCCTGCGCATCGGCTATACTACGATCCTTCTGGGAACCCTCGGCTTCTTCGGCCTGGGCGTCACCCCCGAAAGCCCCGACTGGGGCTCGACCATCAACGCCGGCCGCAAGCTCCTCTCCACCATCCCCCACCCCGCCGTGGTCCCGGCGCTGGCCCTGATGAGCCTCGTCCTCGGCCTCAACCTCCTCGCCGACGGCTTGCGCGAAGAAAGCCTGAGGGACTGATGATGGCACCGTTGATTTTCAATGTGCTTTCCGCGTTATCGGCCTTGGTCGCGGCTGGGTTTTGGTGGGCGAGCGCACTAGTTTCTGCACCCAAACACCTTGGTTGGGGAACAATCGCTCCGGGCAACTACCGGGAAACAAAGGCACCCGGTGTTGTCTGGGCGGAAATGGTTTCGACTAGAAACAAGTGGGGAGCAGCCTTCGCCGGATTGGCTGCTGTCCTGTCAGCATGTGCCACCTTCTTGGGAATTGATTGGGGACAACCGCAATGACCGCCTGGGACCCTTCGAAACCGATCCTCGAAATCGACCACCTGTCGATTTCCTTCTTCACCCGCCTGCGCGAAATCCCCGCCGTGATGGATTTCTCCTGTTCGGTGATGGCGGGCGAATCGATGGGTCTGGTCGGCGAAAGCGGCTGCGGCAAGTCCACCGTCGCCCTCGCCGTCATGCGCGACCTTGGCAAGAATGGCCGCATCGTCGGTGGCAGCATCCGCTTCAAGGGCCGCGACCTGACCCATATGACCGAGGAGGACCTGCGCCACATTCGCGGCTCGGAAATCGCGATGATCTATCAGGAACCGATGGCCAGCCTGAACCCCGCCATGAAGATCGGCGCGCAACTCGCCGAAGTGCCGATGATCCACCAGAATATGGCCCGCGAAGAAGCCTGGGCGCTGGCCCGGCAGATCGTCGCCGATGTCCGCCTGCCCGACCCTGACCGCATCCTGCAGGCCTATCCGCACCAGTTGTCCGGCGGCCAGCAGCAGCGCATCGTCATCGCCATGGCGCTGATGTCGAAACCGGCGCTGCTGATCCTCGACGAACCCACCACCGCCCTCGATGTGACGGTCGAGGCCGGCATCGTCGATCTGGTCAAGGCACTGGGCGAGAAATACGGCACTTCGATGCTGTTCATCAGCCACAACCTCGGCCTGATCCTCGATGTCTGTGACCGGCTCTGCGTGATGTATTCCGGCGAAGCGGTCGAGACCGGCAATGTCCATCAGGTCTTCGACAAGATGCGCCATCCCTACACCCAGGCGCTGTTCCGCTCGATCCCCTTGCCCGGGGCCGACAAGAATTCCTCGCCTCTCATTGCGATTCCCGGCAACTTCCCCCTGCCCCATGAACGGCCAAACGGCTGCAATTTCGGTCCGCGCTGCGATTATTTCCAGGCCGGGCGCTGCGATGCCGCCCCGGTGCCGATGTCCGATGTGCCGGGCGATGACCGCCACGCCAGCCGCTGCGTGAAATGGACAGAGATCGACTGGTCCGCGCCGCCCAAGGCCAAGATCAGCAAGCCCAAGACCCCCATCGGCAAGGTCGTCCTCAAGATGGCGGATCTGAAGAAATATTATTCGATCTCGGGCGGGGCTTTTGGCGGCGGCAGCAAGAAGGTCGTCAAGGCCAATGAAACCCTCAGTTTCGAGGCGCATGAAGGCGAGACTCTGGCCATCGTCGGCGAGAGCGGTTGCGGCAAGTCGACCTTCGCCAAGGTGCTGATGGGGTTGGAAACCGCGACCTCCGGCACGATCATGCTGTTCGATGAAAACGTCCAGTCCACCCCGATTCAGCAGCGCAACACCGATATGGTGTCCTCGGTGCAGATGGTGTTCCAGAACCCGTTCGACACGCTGAACCCCTCGATGACTGTCGGCCGACAGGTGATCCGGGCGCTGGAAATCTTCCGCTATGGCAAGTCCGATCAGGACCGCCACAACCGGATGCTGGAACTGCTGGACCTGGTGAAACTGCCGCGCGCCTTTGCCGAACGGATGCCGCGCCAGTTGTCGGGCGGGCAAAAACAGCGGGTCGGCATTGCGCGGGCTTTTGCGGGCGGTGCGAAAGTGGTGGTCGCGGATGAACCGGTCAGCGCGCTGGATGTGTCAGTTCAGGCCGCCGTGACCGACCTGTTGATGGACATCCAGCGCGAGAACAAGACGACGCTCTTGTTCATCAGCCATGACCTGAGCATCGTGCGCTACCTCGCCGACCGGGTGATGGTGATGTATCTGGGCCATGTGGTCGAGATGGGCACCACCGATCAGGTGTTCCAGCCGCCCTACCACCCCTATACCGAGGCGCTGTTGTCCGCCGTGCCCATCGCCGACACCAGGGTGCAGCGCAAGCGGATCGTGCTGGAGGGCGACATCCCCTCGGCGATGAACCCGCCGCCCGGCTGCCCGTTCCAGACCCGCTGCCGCTGGAAAAGCCAGGTCAGCCCGGCGGGCCTGTGTGACCGCGAAATGCCGCCGGTGCGGCTGCTGGCCGAGGGCCACCAGATCAAATGCCACCTGCCCGACGCGGTGCTGGCGCAGATGGAACCGGTGATCAAGATCGCGGCAGAATGAACCCGACCGTAAGGTGCGTCATATGACGCACCTTACCTCGGGTC
>JAYUGA010000256.1:0-25014 GCA_043738565.1 Rhodobacterales bacterium | reverse complement strand
GGTGCTGGCCGCCGCTGGCGAGGGGCAGGCCGAGGGCGGCTTCGACGGTCTCGACCCCTTGGGCGAGGGTCAGGGCGGAGAGGGCGATGTGGTCGATGCGGAGCATGGTTGTCCTGTCGGGGGGGGATGGAGCGGGATTGGCTGCGGGAGAAGGGCGCCGTGCTGCATTGAGGTTCGCGGGGGTTTCACACCCCCGCACCCCCGCGGGATATTTGGGCCAAAATGAAAGGCGGCGGCGAAATTTTAGGCAAATTGTAGGGAGTGGGGTGGGACGGATTGCAAGGGAGCGAGGCGGGTAAGCGGCGCCATACGGTCGGTTAGGCCGGTTCGATCACCCGCGTCTCTGCCCTGAGTGCCAGGGCGAGGGCGGCGAAGCGGGCGCGGGCAACCTCGCCGAACAGGTCGTGGCCGTCGGGGGTGAGGGTGAGTTCAAGGAGGCGTTTCTTGGGGTGCCAGGTGAGTTTTCCAGCCTTGGACGGGTCTTCCACGGCGAACATGGCACCGAAGCGCATGGCTTTGCCGAGAACCTCCGCCTCCTGAATCTCGTCATCGGTCAAGAGGCGGAACAGCGGTTCAAGGCGCGAACCGGCGCGGGAGTTCTTGTAGCGGTGCAGCAGCGCAAGGCCCAAGAACACGCGGCCGGGATGGTCGAGGCCACCGAGATTGGCGCGGGTGGCGTTGTCGAAACAGGCCTCGGCCCGGTAATCGGGGTGGGCGCGCCAGGTAGTGTCGTGCAACAGGCAGGCCGCCTTGATCAGGCGCAGGCGGTCGCGGGTTGCGTCGGGGAACAGCGGCAAGAGGAATTCGTACAGCGTCTTGCCGGTGCCGGGGATGCGGGAGGAGATCAGTTCGCTGATCCGGGCCGCCTCGATCAGCGGATCGCGGGCGCGGAGTTTTTCAGGCATGACCTCGTACAACAGGCCCTCGCGGATGCCATAGGCGGAGACGTCGATTTCGGAGGGTTTCAGTTGCAGGATCAGTTCGCGCAGCACTTCGCAGGCCAGCGGGACCAGATCCATCCGTTCGGTCGAAGTGCCGATCCGGGCGCGCAGCAGGGCGGGGTCGGTGGCGAGAATCCACTGGATGGTGTCGAGCAGGTTGCGGGGCGTCATGCGGTATTCGTGCAGGACGGTGAGCGGGTAGTTGCGGCGCTCCATGTCGAGCCGGGCGATGACGCGCCACGAGCCGCCGACGAGGTAGATGCGTTCGCCTTCGGATTTGAGTTCGGCTTGCAGGAGTTTGACCTGTTTGGCGATGTGGTCGGCACGGGCCTTGGGGTCGCCCTTGACCTGTTGCAGGCGGAACGGGCCCAGGGGTGAGGTGGCGCGGCGGGTCACTTTGCCATCACCGATGCGGGCCAGTTCCATCGAATTGCCGCCGATGTCGCAAACGACGCCCTTGGCTTCTGGCCAGCCGAGAAGGACGCCCTGGGCGGACAGCCGCGCCTCTTCGTCACCGCTGATTACCCTGAGTTTCAGACCGGTCTGGGCGAGGACTTCGGCCTGGAATTCGGGGCCATCGGCGGCCTCGCGGGTGGCGGCGGTGGCGATGACGGTCAGGTTGCTGATGCCCATGCCGTGGGCGAGAAGGGCGAAGCGTTTGAGGGCGTTCAGGGCGCGGATGCGGCCTTCGGGGTTGAGGCGGCCGGTTTCGGCCAGGCCCTTGCCGAGGCCACACATGATTTTCTCGTTGTAGAAATAGGCGGGCGAGCGGGCAGCGCCGTCGAACACCACCATCCGCACCGAGTTGGAGCCGACATCGACGACGCCGACCCGGCTGAGGGCGCGGGCGGAGGGGGCGAGGACGAGGGGTTTGCCGAACGGGCCCCAGCCTTCGCTGGAATCGAGGGCTTCGCGGGTCTCGTCGCCGGAAACGTCACCAGGATCGGCGGGAACGGGTGGGAGTGTGTCGGCGTTCATGTCTGATTCCCCTGCAGCGTCCGATGGGGATTGCATGGCGGATGCGGGGCGAGTGGTCAATGCAGGCTGTCCTTGTTGGGAGCGCCGGGGGTTTCACACCCCCTCTGCCGCGCAGGCGTGTGCGGCGCTCTTCGCTGAAAATCTTCCCCGGAAGATTTTCCGGGCGCTCATCACCCCGTGGGATATTTGGGGACGGATGAAGAGAAATTTTAGTTAAGTTTTAGGGACTTCGGTCATTCGCCGGCGAGGCGGGGGGCGTCTTTGACACCGGCGGTGCCGCGGCCAGAGAGCGAGGGGTTTTCCATGAAGAAGCGGTGGCAGTTGAAAAGCGTGGCCCCGGCGGGCAGCTCGCGGCGGTAGGTGCCGTCCGGCCGCAAGACCCAGGATTGCGCCTCGTCCGCAAGGTTGGCGGCCATGATCTGGCCCATGATCTGGCTGCGGACGGTGGGGTTATGAATTTCCACCAGGGTTTCGACGCGCCGCGACAGGTTGCGGTCCATCCAGTCGGCGGAGGACAGGAACACCTTGGCGGCATTGGATGGCAGGCCCTCGCCCGCGCCAAAGCACATGATGCGGGAGTGTTCGAGGAAGCGACCGACGATGGATTTGACGCGGATGTTTTCGCTGAGGCCCTTGATGCCGGGGCGCAGGCCGCAGATGCCACGGATGACGAGCGAGATTTTGACGCCAGCCTGCGAGGCGGCGTAGAGGGCGTCGATCACGTCGGGTTCAAAGAGCGAGTTGAGTTTGATCCAGATTTCGGCGGGTCTGCCGGCGCGGGCGTGGCCGGCCTCGGCGGCGATCAGGGAGAGGAGGCGGGGTTTGAGGGTGGTGGGGGCGATGGCGAGGTTTTCGAGGCCCTCGGGCTGCACATAGCCGGACAGGTAGTTGAAGACCTTGGTCGCGTCGCGCCCAAGGGCGGCATCGCAGGTGAAGAACGACAGGTCGGTGTAGATGCGGGCGGTGATCGGGTGGTAGTTGCCGGTGCCGTAATGGGTGTAGGTGACAAGGTTATCGCCCTCGCGCCGCACCACGGTCGAGATTTTCGCATGGGTTTTCAGGTGCATGAAGCCGTAGACGACATGGGCGCCGGCGCGTTCGAGGCGGCGGGATTGCAGGATGTTGGCGGCTTCGTCGAAGCGGGCTTTGAGTTCGACCAGCGCGGTGACGGATTTTCCGGCCTCGGCGGCTTCGCACAGCGCCGAGACGATGGGGGAGTTGGCGGAGGTGCGGTAGAGGGTTTGCTTGATCGCCAGCACGTTGGGGTCACGCGCCGCCTGTTCGAGGTAGCGGATCACCATGTCGAAAGTCTCATACGGGTGATGCAGCAGCATGTCTTTCTGGCGGACGGCGGCAAAGAGGTCGCCGCCGTGGTCCTGCACCCGTTCGGGAACGCGGGGGGTGAAGGGCGGCCACAGGAGGTCGGGGCGGGAGGACAGCACCAGTTCCTTGAGGTCGGCGACACCGAGCAGGCCGCGCACCTCGACCATTTCGTCCTTGGTGACGCCAAGCTCCTGCATGATCAGGCTGCGCAATTCCTCGGGGGCACCGGAGGACAGTTTCAGACGGATCACCTCGCCGCGGCGGCGGCGTTTCAGGGCGGATTCGAATTCGCGGACGAGATCCTCGGCTTCGTCTTCGACTTCGAGATCGCTGTCGCGCAACACACGGAAGATGCAGTGGCCTTTGTCGGTGTAGCCGGGGAACAGCATGTCGAGGTGGAGGAGGAGGAGTTCCTCCAAGGGCAGGAAGCGCTGTTCGCCGGGTTTGCCGGGCAGGGGCACGAAGCGGGCGATCTGCTGGGGGATCGGCAGCAGCGCCTTGAGCGAGCGGTGGTCGGTGACACGCTCCAGCTCCAGTGCCAGGGTGAAGCCGGTGTTGGGGATGAACGGGAACGGGTGGGCAGGGTCGATGGCGAGGGGGGAGAGGACCGGGAAGACCTTGGACAGGAAGTTTTCTTCCAGGAATTTCAGGTCGCGCTGGCTCAGTTTGGAGCGGGTGGCGATGGTGATGCCTTCAGCTTCCATCGCCTTTTTCAGTTTGTTGAAGACGGCCTGCTGGGTCAGCATCAGGCGTTTGGCGTTGGCGTGAATCAGGGTGAGTTGATCGGCGGGGGTGCGGCCATCGTCGGACTGCGGGGCATTGCCGTTGCGCAACTGGGCGCGCAGGCCGGCGACGCGGACGGTGTAGAATTCGTCGAGGTTGGTGGCGGAGATCGACAGGAAGCGCAGGCGTTCCAAGAGGGGCACGGCGGGGTTCGACGCCTCGTCCAGCACGCGCCAGTTGAAGGCGAGCCACGACATTTCGCGGTTGTAGAACCGGCGCGGGCCGCTGCGTTCGGCGTCGCTGATGGCGAGGGGTTCGGCGAACGGGGCTTTGAGGAAATCGGCTTGGGTCATGGCGGGCTTATGGCTGGGGATTGTGACGGTCTGGTGAAGGGTGGCACCGGGGCGGGCTTATGTCCAGCGCTGTAGCTGAGTGGGGTGGCGCCGAGTAAAAGGTGAGCATTTGGGCCAATGTGAATGGGCTGGCGCGGGGCGGATCATGCCGGGGTGGTGCCGTGGGCGTCCAGCAGTTCGGCGGCGAGGCTGCGGCTGACCGGGCGGGCACCGGCGAGGGCGCGGGCGTCGAGTTGGGCCACAAGGCGGCGTGCGGCGTCGATGGAGCGGGTCATGCGGGAGATCAGGTAGGCGATGAGGTTGGGAGCCACGGTGATCTGGCGGTCGGCGAACAGCTTGATCAGGACGGCGCAGAGGAGCGCGTCGTCGGGCGGGGCGAGGTGGGCGGTCGGCATGGCTTGCAGGCGGCTGCGAAGGTCGGGGAGGCTGGCCCAGTCGCGCGGCGCGGCGGTGGCGGTGAGCAGGAGTTTGCCGGAAGCGGCGAGGAGATTGTGGAGGTGGAACAGGGCGGTCTCGTCGCGGTCGGGCGCGTCGGCGGCGTCGATGGCGATGGCGGCGCCGGGGGCGAGGTAGGGCAGGATCTGGGCCAGGTCTTTCAGGGGGATCAGATCGGCCCCGGTGGCGGCGGCCCAGATGTGGACGAGGTGGGTTTTGCCGGAACCAGGCGGGCCGATCAGGAGGAGGCGGGCGGTAGGGTTCAGGACGGCTTGCACGGCGGTGGCATTGGCGGGGGAGGCGAAGAAATCTTCGCGCCGGTAGGTTTCCAGGCTGGGCAGGTCGAAGGCGAGTTGGGTGGTCACGCCTGATCCTCGGAGTTTTCGGTGCCCTTGTAGAGCAGGCTGTCGCGGTATTGGTTCAGGGCGAAGCGGATCAGGACGCCCAAGGCGGCGGAGATCGGGACGGCGACGAGGAGGCCAGGGAAGCCGAAGATCGCCCCGAAGACCGACAGGGCCAGCATCAGCCAGACCGGATGCAGGCCGACCGACTTGCCGACGAGGCGGGGGGTGATGACGTTGCCCTCCATGAACTGGCCAAGGCCGAAAATGGCGGCGATCAGGCCGATGGCCAGCCAGTTGCCCCAGAACTGATAGAAGGCGAGGCCGAGCGCCAGGGTGCCGCCGATCAGGGCGCCGATATAGGGGATGACAGTGATCGCCCCGGCGATGGCACCGACGATCAGGCCGAATTGCAGACCGGCGGCCATCAGGGCGGTGGCGTAGTAGATGCCAAGCATCAGGCAGACCGAGAGCTGGCCCCGGATGAAGCCCGCCAGCACCACGTCGATTTCGCGTGCCAGTTGGCGGATGACGGGGGCGTGGTCGCGCGGCAGCAGGTCGTCGATGCGGGCGACGAGGTGGTCCCAATCCAGCAGCAGGTAGAAGGCGACCACGGGGACGACGATGATGAAGAGAAGCCAGCTTACCACGCCGAGGACCGAGGTGAGCAGGGTCTGGGCGAGTTCGCCGCCGCGGGCCTGGATCGCCGCGGCGAGTTCGGCGAGCGACTGGCGGACGACGGAGGTGCTGTCGTTCAACTCCGGGAAGCGGGTGGTGAGGAAGGTTTGCAGGCGGGCGGCAATGGCGGGGGCGGCATTGATCAGCGCCGAGAGCTGGCTAACGAGAACCGGGATCACGGCGAGGAACAGGAGGACCATGATCAGGACGGCGGCAAGGGTGATCAGGGAGGTGGCGGCGGCGCGGGACAGGCCCAGATATTCGAGGCGGTCGGCTACGGGGTCGAGGAAGTAGGCGACGGCTCCGGCGACGAGGAAGGGCAGCATGACGGAGCCCAGGAACCACAGGGCGATGAAGAACAGGGCGGCGGCGATGCCCCAGGTGCGGCCTTGGATGTGGATGGGCAGGGGCATGGGGCGCGGCCTCGGGGCGTGGTTCAGGGGGTCATATCATGGGGGAGCAGGGGTGGTGCAAGGGTGAATGGGGGCGGCAGCAGGGGGCATGGCGCTGCTCGGTGCGGTGATTGCGGTCAGATTTGGGCATAAGCAGGTGCTTAGGGGGTCGAACCGCACCTGTTGGCGCATGGCGGGCGCGGTGCCGGACGGTCAGATAGGGCGGGCCGAGAAACACCGCATCCCACGATGCGCCACGTTGCAAGGCCGTCGGTGCCGGGCAACCCGGACGGCGGAACGCTACCCGCGCCGCTGTCAGGACAGGCAGTGGCCGGGCCTGACTTCAACCCAAAAGGACATACCATGACCCGTACCATTCTTCTTGCGCTGGCGCTGCTGTCAGCCCCGCTGGCCGCCGCCGCAGCCATGCCGGTTGTCGGCGACGTTGTCGGCACCGGCGCCACCGGCGTCAAGGCCGCCCTGGAAAAGGCAGGCTGCCCGGTGAAATCGTTTGAAGCCGAGGGCGGCAAGGTCGAGGCGATCTGCACCGAGACCGCGACCCGGAAAGCCTGGGACGTCACGATCGACCCGAAAAGCGGTGCGATCAGCGACATCAAGAAAAGCAATGACTGACATGATGGAAACGGAATTGGGGGGCGCAAGCCCCCCGGCCCTGTGGGACAGGGTGGTGCGGATCAGCCATTGGGGCATCGCCGCCGTGGTGTTCGCCAATGAACTTTTCACCAGCGGCGGCAGTGCGACCCATCTGTGGATCGGCTGGATCGGTCTGGTCCTGCTGGTCATACGGCTGGTCTGGGGCTTTGTCGGCACGCGGGAAGCGCGGTTTTCGGCCTTTCCGCCCGATCCGCAAGCCGCGATCGGTCACACCAAGGAGCTGTTTGCGGGCAGACCACGGCATTATGGGTCGCACAATCCGGCCGGCGCGATGATGGTCTATGCGCTGTGGGCCGCGCTGGCCGTGGTGATCGCCACGGGCCTGTACCTGCCGGGATCCAATCCGCTAATGCAGGCTCGGCAGGAGGCTGCGGTGAATTCGGACGACTGGTCGACGCTGGTGGCGCCAGACTCTGCGGTGCCAAGCTCTGCGGTGCCAGACTCTGCGGTGCCAGGCTCCGCGTCGGCGGCGGCTGCGCCGGATGTGCGCTCGGAAGCAGACGGCACCACAAATCTGGTCAGGCAGGTGCATGGCGCTGTGGCGAACCTGATCCTGTTTCTGGTAAGCCTGCATGTGGCGGGCGCGTTCATCGAAGGTCTGGTGATGCGGCGAAACCTGCTGTTGCCGATGGTGTTTGGTGACCGTAAAAGCCACAAGCCCTGACGGCTGTGGCATCGGGCGGGGACGTGGGTATGACGGCGGCGACTGAACCCAAAAGACACGAGGGTGGCCGCCCGGCGGTGCTTGCCGTCGTGCTGGTTATCGAAACTGCGGCGGCGATGTTCTTTATCAGCGACACGATGAATGAGCTGATGGAGAGTGGCTTTGCGGCCCATCAATGGCTTGAAGGCTTGGTGACGATGGCGCTGGTGATCGGCGTGGGGCTGGGAGCCAGCGAGTTGCGCCGCGCGATGATCCATCAGGGGATGCAGGACAGTGCGCTTGCCACCGCCAGCGGCGAGATGAACCGGGTGATTCAGGAGCAGTTCGAGAAGTGGCATCTGACCCCGGCCGAGCGCGACGTGGCCTATCTGGCGCTGAAAGGGCTGGATATTGCCGAGATCGCGGCCTTGCGCCGCGCGGCGGCGGGCACGGTGCGGGCGCAATTGTCGGGGATATATGGCAAGGCGGGGACCAGTAGCCGCGCCCAGTTTGCCGCATTCTTTGTCGAAGACCTGCTGGCCGAGGGCTTGCCGGGGCGGGCGGTGCCGCCGTCGGAGTAGCCGGGGTGCGGCTTGCCTGGGGCGGTTCGACCCGCTAGGAACGGGGCGAAACCGCTTGATGAGGCCATCCCATGCGTCTGACCCGTTATTTCCTGCCCGTTCTCAAGGAAAATCCTGCCGAGGCGCAGATCGTGTCGCATCGCTACATGCTGCGGGCGGGGATGATCAAGCAGCAGGCGGCGGGGATTTATTCGTGGTTGCCGCTGGGGTTGCGGGTGCTGCGGCGGATCGAGACGATCGTGAACGAGGAGCAGCAGCGGGCGGGGCACATCCCCTTGCTGATGCCGACCTTGCAAGCGGCGGATCTGTGGCGCGAGAGCGGGCGCTATGACGATTATGGCGACGAGATGCTGCGGATCAAGGATCGCGGCGGGCGCGACCTTTTGTACGGGCCGACCAATGAGGAGATGATCACCGACATTTTCCGCAGCCATGTCACTTCCTACAAGAGCCTGCCTTTGACGCTCTACCACATCCAGTGGAAGTTTCGCGACGAGTTGCGGCCGCGGTTCGGGGTGATGCGGGGGCGCGAGTTCCTGATGAAGGACGGCTATAACTTTGATGTCGACAAGGAGGCGGCACTGCATGCCTACAACCGGCATATGGTGTCGTATCTGCGGACCTATGAGCGGATGGGGTTGACGGCGATTCCGATGCGGGCGGCATCGGGGCCGATTGGCGGCGATAATACGCATGAATTCCTCGTGCTGGCGGCGACCGGCGAGTCGGAGGTGTTCTTTGACAGCGCGGTGACGGAGTTGAAGCTGGGGGCGCGGGCGGTGGATTATGACGACCGGGCTGCGGTGGCGGCGGTCTGTCAGGAATTTACCACGCTTTATGCGCGGACCGATGAGACCCATGATGCGGCGGTGTTTGATGCGATCCCCGAAGAGCGGCGCCGGGTGGCGCGGGGGATCGAGGTCGGGCAGATCTTCTACTTTGGCACCAAGTATTCCGAGGTGATGGGGGCTATGGTTGTAACCGCTGATGGCGCACGGGTTCCGGTCGAGATGGGGTCGCATGGCATTGGGGTTTCGCGGCTGCTGGGGGCGATTATCGAGGCTTCGCATGACGATAAGGGGATCATCTGGCCGGAGGGTGTCACGCCGTTTCCGGTGGGGATCGTGAACCTGAAGCAAGGGGATGCCGGGACGGACGCGGCCTGCGAGGGGTTGTACAAGGCGCTGGGGCTGTGCGGGCTGGAGGCGCTGTATGACGACCGGGACGAGCGGGCGGGGGCGAAGTTTGCCACGATGGACCTGATCGGGCTGCCGTGGCGGATCACGGTCGGGCCGCGCGGGCTGGCGAATGGGGTGGTCGAGGTGACATCGCGGCGGACCGGGGTTTCGGAGGAGATGACGGTTGAGGCGGCGGTGGCGAAGGTGGCGGCGATTTACGCGGGGATGTAACGGGCGCTCTCGACGATGGGATCAGGCATTCAACCTGCGACTTTCGCTCGATCCTGAGGCGGCGTGATTTGCCAGCGGGGTGGCGCATCCGGGGGCCGTTTTCAGCGGTGTGCTGAACCGGCGCGAACTGGTCGGCTGATCTGGGACCGGGTCACTGGGAAACCGTTTTCCGATGGTGTTCCCTTTGCTTGGCAGTCATGGTCACGGCGAATTATTGGAGGATTCGCCATGGAATATCGTCGTCTGGGGAAGTCGGGGCTGAAAGTATCGGAGTTTTCGTTCGGGTCCTGGGTGACGTTCGCCAAGCAGGTCGATGTGAACCCGGCCAAGGAGATCATGGCGGCGGCCTATGATGCCGGCATCAACTTTTTCGACAATGCCGAGGGCTATGAACAGGGCCGGTCGGAACTGGTGATGGGGCAGGCCATTCAGGAGCTGGGCTGGTCGCGCGACAGTTTTGTGGTGTCGTCGAAAGTGTTCTTTGGTGGGTCAAAGCCCAACACGCGAGGACTGTCGGCCAAGCATGTGACCGAGGCCTGTCATGCGGCGCTGAAGCGGCTGCGGGTCGATCATCTGGACCTCTATTTCTGCCACCGACCCGACCATGACACCCCGGTCGAGGAAACCGTGCGGGCGATGCACAATCTGATTTTGCAGGGCAAGGTGATCTACTGGGGCACGTCGGAATGGCCGGGGCAGCGGATCATCGAGGCCCATGCGGTGGCCGCCCGCTGCGGCTTGACCCCGCCGGTGATGGAGCAGCCGCAGTACAACCTGTTCGAGCGGCACAAGGTCGAGGCGGATTATGCAGCGATCTATGATACTTACGGGCTGGGGACCACGATCTGGTCGCCTTTGGCCTCGGGGGTGCTGACCGGGAAATACAATGATGGGGTGCCGAAAGACAGCCGGATGAACCTGCCCGGCTATGAGTGGCTGCGTGAGGAATGGGCCAGTCCGGACGGGGTGGCCAAGCTCGCCAAGGTCCGCGCACTGGCCGGGTTGGCGGCGCGGATCGGGCTGCCGCTGCACCATCTGGCGCTGTTGTGGTGTCTGGCCAATCCGCGGGTATCGACGGTCATTCTGGGGGCGTCGCGGGTGGGGCAGGTCACGGACAACCTTGCGGCTTTGGAGCATAAGGCATTGTTGACGCCGGAGGTTCTGGCCGAGATCGAGGTGATCATGGCGAACAAACCGGCGGCAGCACCGCGCTACTGAAGCCCAGCCGATTGAAGTACCGCGTCGATCTGGCGGTGCAGGCGCGCGATCACGGCGGGCTGCGGCTCGCGGCAGCCTTGTGCCAGCCAGGATTCGAGGACGGCGAAGAGGCCGCCGATCAGGAAGGTGAGAGCGTCGTCACTCACGGTTCTTCCAGCGCGGATCAGATCGCGGTGGATCAGCTCGGTGGTCATGGCGCGGAAGCGCAGCATGATGGCGTGACCGGCGGCGGAACCTTGCAAGCGGCGGCGGAAGCCTTGCGACTGGGCGAGGTGATCAACCTGCCGGGCGAGGGTGGGCATCGAGGTGCCGCCGCCTTGCAGCCTTCGGCCAAATTGTTCGATTTCCACAAATCCGAAGCCAAAACCACTGTCCAGCAAGACCTGTTTGGTTGGGAAATGCGCATAGAAGGTTGACCGCGCGACATCGGCACGGTCGCAGGTCATCTGGATTGTGATCAGGGCCCAGTCGTGGTCTTGCAGCAAAGCGAACAATGCCTCCCACAACAGACGGCGCGAACGCAGTGCGCGGCGGTCGGTGCCGGACATTGTGCCTCGGATCTGTTGGATAGCGGGCAAAAGCGGCGGGCGCTGCGCTGGTTATGGCGAACATAGGTCCGATAACGGACGAGTGTTCAACATAATTGGAGTTTGCCATGCCTGGATACCACGAAATACGGATCCGAAAGATCGTCCGCTGGGGGCTCTACCCGGCCAGTTGGGCCGCGCTGATCTTTGGCTTTTACCGGATCACCGCCTGGGGCGATGATCCGAAAGCAGTCTGGGGCCAGACCACCGGGGCGCTGCTGCCGGTCTATCTGGTGATCGAAATTCTGCTGCCCTATGAGGCGCGCTGGTCGATGACCTGGCGACCCTTCCTAGCCGATCTGAAATTCGTGGTGTTCAATGCCGGGTCGGTGGCGGCGATTTCGGCAGGCCTGGCCTATTTCACCATCTCGACTTCGGGTCTGCATCAGGGCCCGGCGAGTGATTGGCCACTGGCGGCGCAGGTTGTTGCGGCGCTCGTGATTTTCGAGGCGATCAACTACAGCCTTCACCGGGCCATGCACCAGATGGGCGGGCCTTTGGGGCGGTTCCTGTGGCGGTCTCACGCCGCGCATCACCTGCCGCCGCGGCTGTATCTGGTGATGCACGCGGTATTTCACCCGGTCAATGCCTTCATCATTCAGGTCGGGCCGATTGTGCTTCTGATTTGGGTAATGGGCTATGGCCCGCAAGCGGCGGCGATGTTCCTGATGATCAACGGCATGCACGCGCTCATCAGCCATTTCAACGTCGATGTGCGGGCGGGGTGGCTGAACCATGTCTTTGCCGGCACCGAGCTGCATCGCTATCACCATTCCGCCGTGGTCGTCGACGCCGGGAACTTCGGCGCGACCCTGTCGGTGTTTGACCAGATTTTCGGGGCGTTCGTTTATCATCCGGGGGTGCCGCCGCAGGATCTGGGAGTGGATCCGGCCAGCGGGTTGTCAGCCTACGAGCGGTTTGGCGCGGTCATGGCCTTGCCGTTCCGCGCTTGACCTCGCCGCCAAGGGTGCGCCATGAAGGCGCACCCTACGGAATGAGGATGGCATGGCGAAGCGGGCATTGATCACTTGGGGCGGCTGGGACGGGCATGAGCCTGACAAGGTGGCGGCTTTGTTCGCGGGCGATCTGCGCGAAGCCGGGTTTGCGGTTGAAGTGACGGATACTCTGGCGTGTTTTGACGATCCGGGGCGGCTTGCCGACCTGTCGCTGATCGTGCCGGTGTGGACGATGAGTGCGATTGCCAAAGCGCAAAGCCAGAATGTGGCGGATGCGGTGGCGGCTGGCGTCGGGCTGGCGGGCTGTCATGGCGGGATGTGCGATGCGTTTCGCAATGACAACCTGTGGCAGTTCATGACCGGGGCGCAATGGGTGGCGCATCCGGGCAATGACGGGGTGGTCTATCAGGTCAGGATCACCGATCCGGGCAATCCGCTGGTGGCGGGGATCGGCGATTTCGAAGTGGTGACCGAGCAGTATTACCTGCATGTCGATCCGGCGGCAAAGGTCCATGCGGTGTGTGATTTCCCGCTGGCCGACGGGCCGCATGCGGCGAACGGGCCGGTGGCGATGCCGGTCGGGTTTACCAAGATGTGGGGCAAGGGTCGGGTCTATTACAACGCGCTTGGCCACCATGCCGATGTGATTGACCACGGCCCTGCGCGCGAGATGATCCGGCGCGGGCTGCGGTGGGCGGCGCGGTAGGCTCATGTGATTGCGCCAGCGTTGCAATGACGTAAGGTGGCGGCAGCGGAGGGCGCGGGATGTGGCGGATATTGGCGATTTTGGGCGGGGTGAGCGGGGCGGTGGCGCTGTCGCAGTTCCCGGAGTTTTCGCAGCAATATCTGCAACGGCTGGCGGGCAAGGTCGATGCCTTGTCACAGATCGCGGCTGATTTTGACGCGACGGCGGCCAAGAACGGGCTAAACCGTGAGGCGGCTTTGGCGCAGATGACGGGCACACGGTTGCTTGTCGATCAGCAGGCGGATCAGCGGGCGGTTCTGGCGCGGCAGGCGGTGCTGGCGGACAACCTCGCAACCCTGCGGGCCGCCAATCCTTTGGCGCGGCTGACCATGCCGCAGCGCTTTGGCGATGGCGAAACCTTGCAGGCGACCTATGCCGATTTCCGGCCCGCGATCCCTGCGACCACGGATGGCGCGATCACGGCGGGGATCGGCTATGTCGGGGGCTGGGCGGCGGTCGCGGTGCTGTGGCGGGTGATCAGTTTCCCGTTTCGCAGGCGGCGGTATGCCTGACGGGATCATGGGTTGACGGTTGCTGCCGCTGCCCGCATGGTCCGCCAAAACGAAAGAGCAGCTATGGCCACGACCGCCCCGTTTTCCGGCTTTGAATTTCTGATCGCCTGGCGCTACCTGCGGGCGCGGCGTGCCGAGGGTGGCGTTTCGGTGATGACCTGGATCAGCCTGATCGGGATCACGCTGGCGGTGTTTGCACTGATTGCCACGCTGGCGGTGCGGGCCGGGTTCCGCGCGGAATTTGTCGATACGATCCTGGGGGCCAATGCCCATGTCACCGTCTATTCCACCGGGCGGACCGATGCGGACGGCAATCCGGTGCGCGGTTTTTCCGACTATGACGCGATCGAGAAACGCATTCTGGCCATTCCCGGAGTTGTGAGGGTGGCCCCGCTGATCAAGGGCCAGGTGATGGTGACCGTGGGCGACGCGACGCTGGGGGCCGAGGTGTACGGCATGCGCGAGGAAGACCTGCGCACCATCCCGCGCATTGGGGTCGGCTCTGCGGCGATTGGCGACATCGCGGATTATGACAATGGCATCGCTATGGGGTCGCAATTGGCGGCTGAGTTGGGCGTGGGTTTGGGGGACAAGGTGCGGCTGATTGCGCCGTCGGGCGTCAAGACCGCATTCGGGATCAGTCCGCGGGTCAAAGCCTATACGGTAGTCTATCTTTTTACCGCCGGGCGCTATGACATCGACAAGACCCGGATCTATATGCCGTTCGCCGAGGCGCAGAGTTATTTCAACAAGGAAGACCTGGCTGATGAGTTCGAGGTCATGGTGCGTGATCCCGAACAGGTCGATCAGTATGCCGCCGCCCTGATGCAGGCGGGTGGGCCGGAGGCGCTGTTGTGGACCTGGCGGCAAAGCTCGGGGACATTCCTGCGGGCACTGACGATCGAGGACAATGTGATGTTCATCATCATGGCCATTCTGGTGCTGATTGCGGCGATGAATATTGTGTCGGGACTGATCATGCTGGTGAAGAACAAGGGCCGCGACATCGGGATCCTCAGGACGATGGGGCTGACCGAGGGCTCGATCCTGCGGGTGTTCTTTCTGTGCGGGGCGTTTACCGGGGTGTTGGGGACATTGTTCGGGGTTATTTTGGGGTGCCTGTTCGCGGTGTATATCGACCCGATCTTTTCCTTTGTGAACTATTTTGCGGGGGGCGGCGTCTGGGATCCGTCGATCCGGGGGATCTACAACCTGCCGGCCAGGCTGATGCCGCAGGATGTGCTGTCGGCGGTCGGGTTGTCCTTGGGGTTGTCGTTTGTGGTGACGATCTTTCCGGCGCGGCGGGCGGCGCGGATGAACCCGGTCGAGGCGCTGCGCTATGAGTGAGGTGTTGGCGCTGGAAGGGATCGAAAAGGCCTATTCGCGCGGGTTGGCGGCGGAAGTGGTCGTGTTGCGCGGCGCTTCGCTGACGGTGGCGGCGGGCGAGGTGGTGGCTTTGGTGGCACCGTCCGGAGCCGGGAAATCGACGCTGCTGCATATCGCCGGGCTGTTGGACACGGCGGATCGCGGGGCGGTTCGGCTGGGTGGCGTGGACATGGGCGGCCTTGCCGACAGGGCGCGGACGGCGGCGCGGCGCGGCCAGGTCGGCTTCATCTATCAGTTCCACCATCTGCTGCCGGAGTTTTCGGCGCTGGAAAACATTGTCATCCCGCAATTGGCCAACGGAGTTGCCAAGGCGGCGGCGGAGGCGAGAGGGCGGGAGTTGCTGGGGCAGGTCGGGGTGCTGGAGCGGGCGTCGCACCGGCCTGCGGCGTTGTCGGGGGGGGAGCAGCAGCGGGTCGCGTTTTGCCGGGCTTTGGCGAATAGGCCGGGGTTGTTGCTGGCGGATGAGCCGACCGGGAATCTGGACCCGGCTACTTCGGACCGGGTGTTTTCGGTGTTGATGGACTTGGTTCGGGGGACCGGGATGGCGGCCTTGATTGCCACGCATAATATGGAGTTGGCGGGGCGGATGGATAGGGTTGTCAGGCTGGATCAGGGGCGGGTGGTTTGAGCGTCCAGATATGGACGCTTGGGGAAAGTGGTTAGTTTCAGGTGGTTATGGGTTTGCGTTAACCACATTTTAAGGGATTAAGGCTGGGCTGGACTACAGACCAAGCGCTTTGCGCAAGGCGGCGTTGGCGCGGGTCTGCCAGCTTTTGCCGTCTTGCTTGAGGCGGGCGAGGAGGTCGGGGTCGAGATAAAGGGTGACGCGGTGTTTCTTGGAGGCGTCGGGCAGGGGCGGGCGGCCGAGTTTGCCGTGTTTTTGCAGGATTTCGACGAGTTCGGGGAAGGCCCAGACCGGCTTGGCGCGGGCGAACCATTCATCGTCGAGCTCATGGGTGTCGGGGTCTTCGGCGATGCCGCGATTGATGGCAGCGTCTTCTTCCGGCGTAGGCAACAAAACCATCCGGCCCGTCCGCTTGTCTTTCAGGTATGCCATCGTTCCACTTCCCTTGTGTTCGCCTTTCGCAGGCTGATCAGGCGACGCCTTCCGCCGCGTGGCGCATAGATCAGGACGTAAAGTCGCTCGCCGATATGACCAATGGATTCAAAGCGTTCCCCGCCATAGTCAAAGCGCAGGTCAGGTTCAGTCTGGGCGGTTTCCCACTCAAACTGTGCCGACAAGCTGAAATCCACGCCGTGTTTGGCGAGGTTGGCCCGTCGTTTCGGTTCGTCCCAGTCCCACATTTATATGCATACATTAAGGGAAGATGCAAGGGGGAGGGTAGCGGAGGGATGGTTAATGGGGGGTGACGGGGAAAGCCGTGCGCGATGAATGCACACCCTCCCGCTCGCTACCAGTCCAAAGGCCCATGAAGTTTGAAATAGATCTGCGCGCCGATCTTTGAGCCAAAAATTGCAACCTTTACACTGACGGTTTGGCTACTAATTTCATCACTGACAAGAAATAGCCGTCCGTCAGGTAATAACACGGACTTCGAAGATTTCGGATCAAGTGAAATTTCAATTCCTTCTCCCATAGTTTGAAGCTCTTGCGGCGAATAAGCACTTATGCCCGAGAACCGATGCTCTGGCCGGATTACGCTCCAAAGCAAATGCGTTCCAACGTGTATATATGAATCAGCTGCATCCCGCAATTGCCGCGCAACAGGACTCTTGTCGGGATAACCAAATGAAACAACTACCATCTTGGTGCCTGCGTCAACGATAGCATTGACCAGCGGAAGGAAGTCACCATCGCTGCTGAATAGTATGCAGGCATTGCAGTTCTTATAGAAGGCGTTTCTTTGTGCCTCCAAAGCAAGCATTACGTCAACGCCTTGTTGTTTCTTCTTTCCAGACTTTTCTGTCAGCCTGCCGGAACGAAATACGTACCTGTCCGTGGACCGAAGTTGGCTTATCCATTCTTGGGGCTCGTTGTTATCTGGAACCGCGCTGTAAACGTAATACCGATCTGCGTGGACCATTTCAAAGAGGGCGCTCAAGTTAAAGGCGAAATACTCATCCTTCGCCACTCCTCGATTTTCAAGTGCTTCTTCGAAACTGATCTTAAAGTTGTCTGCATCAATGAACGCATATTTAGTTCCTTCACTTACGGCGGAAAGGAAACCAACTGAGCCTATTGCGCTAGACATCCAACTCCTCCACAAACCGCGCGTTTTCCTGGATATACTGGAACCGCAGTTCCGGCTTCTTCCCCATCAGCCGCTCTACCAGGTCGCTTGTATCCCCCGGCTCCTCCTCATCAATAGACACGCGGATCAGTTTGCGGGTCAGGGGATTCATCGTGGTGTCTTTCAGGTCTTTGGCGTCCATCTCTCCCAAGCCCTTGAACCGCTGGACGTCGATTTTACCCTTGCCGCCCAGGCCCTTGGCGAGCCAGATTTCTTTTTCGGCGTCGTCTGCCACATACAAACGCCGCGCACCTTGGGTCAGGCGGTACAGGGGGGGGCAGGCGAGGTAGAGGTGGCCTTTGTCGATCAGGGGGCGCATCTGGGCGAAGAAAAAGGTCATCAGCAGGCTGGCGATATGGGCGCCGTCGACGTCGGCGTCGGTCATTATGATGATTTTATCGTAACGCAGGTCTTCGACGTTGAAGCGGGTGCCCATTGAGACGCCAAGCGCCTCGCAAATGTCGCGGATTTCGGAATTGTCGTTGAGTTTGGCGGAGGCGGCACCGAGGACGTTGAGGATTTTGCCTTTTAACGGCAACAGGGCCTGGGTTTCGCGGTTGCGGGCGGCTTTGGCGGAACCGCCGGCAGAATCGCCTTCGACGATGAACAGTTCGGTACCGTCGCGGTTTTTGGCGGAACAATCGGTGAGTTTGCCGGGCAGGCGCAGTTTCTTGGTGGCGGTCTTGCGCTGGGTTTCTTTCTCTGCCCGGCGTTTCAGGCGTTCCTCGGCGCGTGAGGTGAGGAAATCGAGGATCGCCCCGGCGGATTTGGTGTCCCCGGCCAGCCAGTTGTCGAAATGGTCGCGCACCGCGCCTTCGACATAGCGGGCGGCCTCTTCGGTGGCGAGGCGGTCCTTGGTCTGGCCGACGAATTGCGGCTCCCGGATGAAGACCGAGATCAGCGCACAGCCGCCGGTCAGCATGTCGTCGCGGGAAATCAGTTCGGCCTTGCGGTTCTTGACGCGGTCGCCGTAAGCGCGGATGCCGCGCAGGATGGCGTTCCAGAAACCCTGCTCATGGGTGCCGCCCTCGGGCGTGGGGACGGTGTTGCAATAGGAATGCAGAAAACCGTCGCGCGCCGGGGTCCAGTTGATCGCCCATTCGACCGAACCGGGGACGCTGAATTTGTCCTGAAAGCCGACTTTGCCGGCGAAGGGGCGGTCGGCATAGGTGCTGGTCTTGTCCAGCTGGTCGCCGAGGTAATCGGCGAGGCCGCCGGGGAAGTGGAAGCTGGCTTCAAGGGGGGTGTCGCCATCGGGGACGGCGGTTTTCCAGCGGATCTCAACACCGGAGAACAGATAGGCCTTGGAGCGGACCATGCGCAGGATGCGGGCGGGTTTCAGGGTCTGGTGGCCGAAGATTTCGGCGTCGGGGTGGAAGGTGGTGGCGGTGCCACGGCGGTTGGGGGCGGGGCCGACTTTGGTCATCGGGCCGGTGGGCAGGCCGCGCGAGAAGGACTGGCTGTAGAGTTCCTTGTTGCGGGCCACCTCGACCTTCATGTGGTCGGAGAGGGCGTTGACGACCGAGGCCCCGACGCCGTGCAGGCCGCCGGAGGTCTCGTAGGCCTTGCCGGAGAATTTGCCGCCGGAGTGCAGGGTGCAGAGGATGACTTCCAGCGCGGATTTGCCGGGGAATTTCGGGTGGGGATCGACCGGGATGCCGCGGCCGTTGTCACGGATGGTGATGGAAAGATCGGGGTGGAGTTCAACCTCGATCCGGGTGGCGTGGCCGGCGACAGCCTCGTCCATCGAATTGTCGAGAATCTCGGCGACGAGGTGATGGAGCGCGCGTTCATCGGTGCCGCCGATATACATGCCCGGGCGTTTGCGGACCGGTTCCAGACCTTCCAGCACCTCGATCGAGGAAGCGTTGTAGTCGTCACTGGGGCCGGAGAGGAGGTCGGGGGGCATGGGCGCTCGATTCTATGGTTTGGGGGGAGTAGAGCACCCAAGCGGGGCAAGGCGCAAGATATGGGGTCAGAGGCGCTGGCGCAGCCAATGGGCGAGTTCACCTTCGTCGAGCAGGCGCCGCGCTACGCGGATGATGATGGGACCCACTTCGGCGGCGGGCAGGGCGCAGGCGATGCCATTGCCTTCGAGGCACGCCTGCATCGAACGGTAGGCGGTGCGCTTGTTGGCGTCGTTGAAGCGATGGGCCTGCGAGATGGCGATGGCGTAGGCGGCGGCGAGATCGCAGGGGTCTGCAATCAACCCGTAGACGAGGCGGTTTTCGACGCGCCCCAAGGCGCCTTCCAGCGATTTGTCGAGGGCAAGACCTGCGAGTTCACCGGGGTTCAGCACCTCGTCGTGGATCATCACGACGAGGTCCGGGGTCAGGGTGAACATGGCTTACTTGTCTTTCAGATAATCGAGGACCGGCTGGGCAGCTTCGCGGGTACGTTTGAGGATCGCGGTGAGTTCTTCGCGGGTCAGGGCGCGATTGTCATTTGGATCGGGCATGGCTTCGACCGGGACGAAGTAGCCGATAAGCGCCGAGTTTTTCAGAATCGCGATGGGTTGGCCGTTTGCCCGGTCGAACACCTTTTGCGGTTCGCGGAATTCGGTGATGGTGGCGATCTGGGGGGTGGCGAGGCGGGTCATGGCGGTGGCTCCGGTGTGGGTGTGTATTGTAATATACACTGAAATGCACAAAATACAATCGGGGCGTTGCAGGATGGTTAACGCCGCAGTTCGTCTTACGCCGGTTCGGCCAGCCGCTTTTCCCACATCGCCTTGAACGCCGGGCGGTTCTGGCAACGGTTCAGCCAGTCCTGCACCGCCGGGAATTCGGACAGGAGCGTCGGGTGGCCCTGGGCGTAGCGCAGGCATTCGGCGGTGTTGATGTCGGCCACGGTGAAACGGTCGCTGACCAAGAAGGGGTGGGCGGAGAGTTGCACTTGCAGGTGGGCGAGGGGGCGGCGGAGTTTTTCGGCGTTGATGGCAATGTGGCTCTGCGCTTCGGGGGTCGTGCCGCCGTTGGTGGCGGTGTTCAGGATTTCGAGAGCCGGGCCTTCCAGCGCGGTGGCAGCGAACAGCGCCCATTGTTCCATCAGCGCGGTTTCGGCATCGGACTGCGGGCCGATCGGGCCACCGTGGCGGCGGGCGATGTAGAGGGTGATGGCGAGGCTTTCAGACAGGACGAGGCCGTCGTCGGTGAGGGCGGGCACCTGACCGATCGGGTTGATGGCGAGGAAGGATGGCGAGGCAGTGTTAAAGGGGGCGTCCGGGGCCCTGGGCTGGTCGAGGCGGTAGGACTGGATCACCGGGACATGGGTGAAGGAGGTTTCGCATTCGGCCAGCAGCCAGAGCGGGCGCGAGGCGCGGGAGCGGTAGACGCCATAGAGGGTGATCATCGGATGTCCTTTTGAGAAGGTCTGCTGCAACGCGAACATAGGAGGGCAAGGCAGCAGGGAAAAGAGGGCCGACAGGGTTTTGCCTGCACAGTTCCGTGGCGCAACCGATAGTCATTTTGCCCAAAAGACGGGCATCGCCGTTCTGATGACGGGTTGATCGGCGTCAGGTGTGCGGATATTGGGGCGCCATGACCCAGTCTTATGCCTCTCATGCCCGCGCCACTTTGGCGCTGGGGTTGCCGCTCATCGGTTCGCATCTGGCGCAAATGGCGCTGCATGTGACGGATACGGTGTTGCTGGGCCGCTACGGGGTGAACGAACTGGCGGCGGTGGTGATTGCCACCTCGAGTTTCTTTGTGGTGTTCATCTTTGGCTCGGGCTTTGCGCAGGCGGTGATGCCGCTGGTGGCGGCGGCGGTCGGGCGCGGCGATGAGGCGCAGGTCAGACGCTATGGCCGGATGGGGTTGTGGCTGTCTTTGGGGTTTGGCTTGCTGACCTATCCGGTGTTCTGGGTGTCGGAACGCTGGCTGCTGGCCTTGGGGCAGGAGCCGGAGATTGCGCGTCTGGGGCAGCAGTTCCTGCGGATCGGCGGGGCGGGGATGGTGCCGGCGCTGCTGGTGATGGCGCTGAAAAGCTATCTCGCGGGGCTGGGGCGGGCGCAGGTGGTGCTGTGGGTGACGCTGGCGGCGGTGGCGGTCAATCTGGCGGTGGCCTATCCGTTGATCTTCGGGGTCTGGGGCGCGCCGGAACTGGGGTTGCGCGGGGCGGCGATTTCGTCGCTGGTAGTGCAGGTCGCAACCTTTGTGGCGCTGGCCGCCTATGCGGGGTGGGTGCCGGAGTTGCGGCATTATCATCTGTTCCAGCGGTTCTGGCGGGCGGACTGGCAGGCGATGGCGGCCGTGTTCCGGCTGGGCTGGCCGATTGGGGTGACGGCGCTGGCGGAAAGCGGGTTGTTTGTCGGCTCGTCGCTGATGATGGGCTGGATCGGTACGGTGGAACTGGCCTCGCACGGCATTGCGATGGAGGTGGCGGCGCTGGCGTTCATGGTGCATCTGGGGCTGTCGAATGCGACGACGGTGCGGACCGGGCATGCCGAAGGGGCGGGCGACGCGCGGGGCTTGCGCGACGGGGCCAAAGTGGCGATTGCGCTGTCGCTGGGCTTCGGGCTGGTGATGGTGGCGCTGTTTCTGACGGTGCCGGGACCGATCCTGTCGCTGTTCGTCGACCTGACCAAGCCGGAAGCGGCGCGGATCGTGGCCTATGGCACCACCTTGCTGGCGCTGGCGGCGCTGTTTCAACTGGCGGACGCGATGCAGGTGATGGCCCTGGGGTTGTTGCGCGGCATTCGGGATACGCGGGTGCCGATGTGGGCGGCGGCGTTCAGCTATTGGGGGATCGGGATTCCGGTCAGTTACCTCTTGGCATTCAAGGCCGGGTTGGGGGGGGTCGGGCTGTGGCTGGGGCTGGTGGTGGGGTTGGTCGCGGCGGCGGGGTCGATGATGGCGCGGTTCTGGCAGCGGGCACCGAAGCTCAGTTCAGCTTGACCGGCAGAAAGGGCAGCAGGCGGGCACCGAAATAGGCCTCGCCCGCCGTGCTCCAATGGTCGCCGTCGCTCCAGTAATCCTGCGCGCAGTTCAGGAAGTCCGTGGCCATGTCGAACGGCAGGGCGGCCAGTGGAAGGTATTTTACCTGGGTGCCCGCCAGCCGGGCGGCAATGGCTGCGTCGAGCCGTTCGAAGGCGGCACGCTGGCCCGGGCGCAGGCTGAATTTGGCGGCACAACTGAGTTGCAGCACCAGGGCGGGGGGCAGTTGCGGCTCGATCCGGGGGGCAAGCCAGGTCACCGGAACATCGGCGGCGATCCCGGCAAGATAGCTGGCGACCCGGTCGATTTCGGCGCTGTCGAGCGGGTAGTCGGGCACGGTCGCGTTCCAGTCCAGTTGGCGGAACAATTCCCGCCCCCCCGGCCCACCGTTCCGCGTCATCATCAGTTGCGCGCCGGACTGGACAAACAGCACATGGGCAAACAACGCCGGGTTTTGCGCCACGATTTCTGCAAAGCGCAAAAGCGGGCAGTTGCCTTGAACATTGTCGAGACGACAGCCGGCATTGGTAACGCCCAGCACGAAATGGCTGTCGTCCGAATTTCCGGCCAGAGCATTGTAGACGTCGATGCCGTGGCTGTCCCCGAGGATGACGAAAGCCGGGCCAAATCTGGCGGCGCAACCTGCGATGCGCGCCACGGATTTGGCGTCGAAATTGACGAGGTTGAAGCGGCAGAGGCCCAGGGTCTTTGCGGCCTGGCTGCCTTTCCTGGCATTGGTCAGCAGCTGGTAGGTTGCGGCCTTGTCGGGGTGGGAAGCCAGCCAGCCCGCCTCGTCCCCGCTGGTGGCCCAACCCGCGACGCCCGCGCCCAGCATCAGGGCAAGACCGCCGATCGAGGCGGCAAACAAGCTGGCGCGACCGGGCAGCAGCGGGGCGGGGCGGCGGCGGAACGGCATCTCGACCCAGCGCCAACTGAGGGCGGCGAGGCCGAAGGCGGCCAGCGCGAGTGCGGCCATCAGGCTGGGTGCGGGCTCTGCGCCGAGGGCGAGGCGGGCGATGGCGAACAACGGCTGGTCCCAGAGATAGGCGGAATAGCTGATCAGGCCAATGGCGACGACGGGTTTGAGCGACAGCGCGCGGGATATCCGGGTGCCCGTGCGGCCATACAACAAAAACACCGCGGTGCCCGCGACCGGGATCGCGGTCACCAGAGACGGCGAGGGCGTGGCGGCTTGAAACAGGAACAGCGGCAGGGCGAGGGCGGCGAAACCTGCCGCTGCGGGCCCTTCGCGGCTTTGGCGGCCCCAGTGGCGTTCGGCAAGTGCGGCAAGGGCACCGGCCATCAGTTCCCACACCCGCGAGCCGGTGAAGTAGAAATTGAGCGACTGGTCGCGCCAGGCACCATATTGGGCAAGGCTGAGGCTGGCCACGCCCAGAATGACGGTGATCCACAAGGGCACCCGGCGGCCGAGTTTCCAGCACAGCAGCAGCAGAAGCGGGAAGAAGACGTAGAACTGTTCCTCGACCGACAGGCTCCAGGTGTGGAGCAGCGGGCGTTCGGCGGCGTCGGGCGAGAAGTAGCCGAGTTGGGCACCGAATAGCAGGTTGGAGATGAACAGCGCCAGCGCCGCCCAGCTTTCGGCAAGCGCCTGACGCTGGCTAGGCAGCATGACGGCCCAGGCGAACGGCGCGGTGGTGGCTGTGACCAGAAACAGCGCGGGCAGAATACGGCGGGCGCGGCGTTCGTAGAAGGTCAGGATCGAAAAGCGGCCACGCTCGATGTCGCGCATCAGGATCAGGGTGATCAGGAATCCCGAGATCACGAAAAAGATGTCAACCCCGATATAGCCGCCGGGAAAGCCGGGCAATCCGGCGTGGAACAGCACCACGGAGACGACCGCGAGGGCGCGCAACCCGTCGATTTCGGCCCGGTAGGGTGGCCCGGTTTCGACATTCGGAGTGATCTGCTGTGCCATCCGCCGCGCTATTCCGCCGCTTCGCCCTTGGCCAGCCGGTCGGCCTTGCGGCGGACCAGAACGGTGCGCAGGTCGTGCATGGCCAGCAGCAGGTCGTCGGTGATGCCGTCAAGCTGGTCATCGCTGGCCTTGGTCTGCACCCATTGCGTGGTCATGTTCAGGTAATCGACGGCCCTGTGGATGTCGTCGACGTCGCGGGCAGCCAGCAGCGCCACCCGTTCGGCCATCCAGGCGCGGATGACCTTGAGGTCGGCTTGGGTCAGCACAACCTCGCCATGCGGCTTGATGTTGCCGTTCTTGACGTTGACGGTGGCCAGTTCCTGCATCTCGATCCGGCGCTGGCGGTTTTCGGTGTCGATGCGAAAGACCACCGCGCCATTCTCGCGGATGCGGAAGTAATAGTCCGGCAGATCGCCCGCCATATCGCCCCCTAAACGAGCCCCATCTACACCAGACTCGCGCAGAACCGCTGGATGCGGGAGCAGGCCTCGTGCAGCACGTCGTCGGATGTAGCGTAGCTGACGCGGAAGTTTGGCGAAAGCCCGAAGGCGGCACCGAAGACCACGGCGACGCCGGTTTCCTCCAGAAGGGCGGTGGCGAAAACCTCGTCGTTGGAGATCATGGTGCCGCCGGGGGTCGCCATGCCGATGCAGCCCGAAATGTCGGGGTAGACGTAGAAGGCGCCGTCGGGGCGCGGGCAGCGGATGCCGCGGGCCTGGTTGAGCATCGACACCACCAGATCGCGGCGGCGCTGGAACAGTTTGCGATTGGGGGCGAGGAAGTCTTGCGGGCCGGTGAGGGCTTCGAGCGCCGCGTGCTGGCTGATGGAGCAGGGGTTGGAGGTGGATTGCGACTGGATCATCGCCATCGCCTTGATCAGCGCCACCGGACCGCCGGCATAGCCGATGCGCCAGCCGGTCATCGCATAGGCCTTTGACACGCCGTTGCAGGTCAGGGTGCGGTCGTAGAGGCCGGGTTCCACCTCGGCCGGCGTGGCGAACTGGAAATCGTCGAAG